>JAFSHB010000123.1 GCA_017440525.1 Oscillospiraceae bacterium
ATGCAGACGGTCACGAGTGATGGCACCGAGGCAACGGACACCCAGACCGGGACCGGGGAAAGGCTGACGGTAGACCATAGCATGGGGCAGACCCAGAGCTTCACCGACCACACGAACTTCATCCTTGAACAGGAGCTTGACAGGCTCGACCAGCTCCATCTTCATGTCCTCAGGCAGGCCGCCGACATTGTGATGAGACTTGACAGGCTTACCGCTCTCAGCTGCCTTGATGGACTCCAGGATATCAGGATAGATCGTACCCTGAGCCAGGAATTCGATGCCCTCCAGCTTTGCAGCTTCTTCATCGAACACCTTGATGAATTCGCCGCCGATGATCTTACGCTTTTCTTCAGGGTCGGCAACACCGGCCAGCAGATCCAGGAAGCGGTCGGTAGCATCGATATAGATCAGATTGGCATCCAGAGCCTTGCCGAAGACCTCGATGACCTGCTCGCTCTCGCCTTTGCGCATCAGACCATGATTGACATGGACGCAGACCAGCTGCTTGCCGATCGCCTTGATCAGAAGGGCTGCAACAACAGAAGAGTCAACACCGCCGGACAGTGCCAGCAAAACTTTCTTATCGCCGACCTGCGCGCGGATCTCCGCGACCTGCTCATCGATAAAAGCAGCAGCCAGCTCAGGGGTGGTGATTCGGGTCATGTTTTCAGGGCGCATAGCATTGGACATTTTAAAATACCTCCCATATAATTTACCGCAAGATCAACGATCCGCGACAGCTTGATGTCTATGAAAAAAAGATACCACAGGAAAAACCATAATGCAAGATTTTTTTCGTGAAGCTGTACAAGTTTTTAATATCTTTTATGGTACTTTCACCCATACCGCTTTCAGTGTTTCATAGCAAAAGCTCCGCACTCTCATCGTGCGGAGCTTTTGCTGGATATTATATGGAGCTCTATGCGGTTTTATCCT
The DNA here is from genome assembly GCA_017440525.1 of Oscillospiraceae bacterium. Classification (GTDB taxonomy): domain Bacteria; phylum Bacillota; class Clostridia; order Oscillospirales; family Oscillospiraceae; genus Avoscillospira. The sequence goes on from JAFSHB010000123.1 coordinate 937, forward strand.
GCTTTTTCAGCATGCGCATCCCTGCGATGAGCAGCAATGGGAACACGATCGCAGCAAGGAAGCCGATCTTCAGATCGTCATCAAACAGACCACTGACAAGACCGACCACCGTAGGACCGCTCGTGCAGCCAATGTCGCCGCCAAGAGCCAGTAACGCAAACATCGCCGTGCCTCCGGTGGGGCATCGTGCTGCCGCGACCGAGAGCATACCGGGCCAGACCATAGCGACCGCAACACCGCAGATGCCGCAGCCGATCAGATTGACCACAGGCCCTAACGGCACGATCGCGATGATGTAGCTCAAGATGCACAGTACACCGCATCCGGTGATGTATTTCTCCAGATCGATCCGTTCCGAGAACTTTGCATAAAAGACGCGCCCAACACCCATGCAGACAGCGAACAAGCAGGGTCCTGCCAGATCTCCCACCGTCTTGGAGACCTTCAGGCCGCTCTCCGCAAAGGCAGAGGCCCACTGACCAACAGCAAGCTCGGCAGCACCAGAGCAGACCATCAGCATAAACAGGATCCAGAACAGCTTCGTCTTGAGCAGCTCTCTTACAGTCATCCCCCTGCCTTCTGAAACGATGGGAGCGATCGGGACTTTCGTGAACAGCACGGCATTGCATGCAGGGATCACCGCCCACATACACGCGACCCAACGCCAGTTCTCAATGCCAAGGATCCGAAATAAAAGCGTAGAGATCAGCACGACTGCCACAACGCCCCAGCAATAGAACGAATGAAGGATGCTCATGGCCGCAGATTTATCGTCACTTGGACATGCTTCCACGATAGGACTGACCATGACCTCCAGCAGACCGCCGCCGACCGCATAGATCACGGTCGCTGTGAGCAGGCCCGCAAACGGCGGCATGATAGATGGAAAGAATGCCAGACCAACAAGTCCGACGACTGCACAGATGTGCGCCGCCACCATACAGGGACGGTAGCCGATCTTATCCACAACTCCCGCAGAAAGCAGATCGACCGTGAACTGGACCAAAAAATTCAGCGTGATCAGCGCGGTGAGCTGCTCCATCGACAGTCCAAAGGCACTCTGGAATGTCAAAAACAGCAGAGGCGCAAAATTAACGATGATGCCCTGCGTGATATAACCAATATAACAGGCCCTGACTGTATATTTATAACTTCCCATGACGCTCCCCTATCCCACGCATCGAAGCGTGTATCCATTTTCAGCGCTTCTTATTCTATCATACTTTCCCGGAAAGGCAAGCCCTCCGCGCATCAATAGCATGACAAATGTGACTATTTTTAGGTATATTCTTGTTATTTTCTTTTTTTCACTTGCTAATATAAGGCACATCTGGCATAATATTACGAGATCACCATTTAACACCTTACGCAAAGGAGACTGAACATGAAGATCCTGATCACCCCTCCCACCAACGCAACATGGAAAACATTTATGACCGATGAAAATCTGGAATACCTCAAGACGCTGGGCGATGTAGTCTGCAACGAGACCGACCATGTCTATTCTGAAGATGAACTGCGCGAAGCCATCAAGGATGTGGATATCGCCATCACCGGTTGGGGCACCGGCTGCTTCACCGAGCGTGTGATGGAAAATGCCAACCGACTGAAGCTGATCGCCCACACTGCCGGCTCTGTCGGTACTCTGGTATCAGATGCTGTTTACGAAAAAGGAGTCCGTGTCGTCACCGGCAACGACGGTTTTGCAGAATCCGTAGCGGAGGGCACCTTGGCCTACATCCTGGCCGCCCAGAGAAAGATCCCGCAGTTCAACCGCGATGTCCATGTCAAGGGCTGGGGCCCTCTGGATTATACTGACCACTCCCTTCTGCGAAAGAAGGTCGGTATCGTCGGTTACGGCGCTGTTTCCAAGTTCCTCATCCCCATGCTCAAGCCGTTCCGCTGCGAGATCCTGCTCTACTCCGGCCACATGACCGAAGAAGAAGCGAAAGCCGTCGGCGCAAAGAAAGCCTCTCTGGAAGAGATCTTCTCCACCTGTGACATCGTCTCTCTGCACACCTCTGCAACGCCCAAAAACGCAGGTCTCATCACCAAGGAGCTGCTGGCCATGATGCCTGACAATGCCCTTTTGGTCAACACCGCCAGACCCGCTGTGCTGGACGAAGATGCCCTGTATGACGAATGCAAGACAGGCCGTATCCGTGCGTTCCTCGATGTACATAAGGATGAGGCGATCCTGCCCATGGAGAGCCGCATGAGATGGCTCGATGACGTTCTGCTGATGCCCCATCACGCAGGCCCCACGATCGACTACCGCAGATACGCAGCACGCTACGCGATCGAAGATGTAGAGCGTTTCCTGAAGGGCGAAGCCCTTGAGCATGAGATCACCCGCTCCAGAGCGGCTACCATGACCAGATAAACGATGATGAGGACCAGATTTTTGACCCGCCTGATCAATCGAGAAGCCGAGGCATATCTTGCAAGGCGGGATGTCATCTTCATCCCCATCGGAACCACAGAGATGCACGGTGCGATGCCTTTGGACTGTGAGACAGTACTGCCCGAAGCGATCGCCATGCTGATGGCAGAAAGGGCTGACGGTCTGGTACTGCCGCATTTGCCTTACTTCTACGCAGGCGCTACAGCAAACGGACGCGGCACACTGCAGATGAGCATCAAGACCGGCTATGACTATCTCTACGCCGTTGCCAAGGCGCTGATCAGACAAGGCTTTCGAAGATTGGTCTTCGTATCTTACCATGCACCTGCCAAATTGACGATCGCACCTGTCGTTCGCGATCTGTTCGCTGAGACCCACATCCCCGTCTTGTATGTAGATGCGTTCCTTTCCATGTATAAGTACACGACATCCCCTGTCGGTGCAGATATCGATATGAGCGGCGACCACGCATACGATCTCCATCTAGCCGCTTACGATCTGCTCGGCCGTTTGGACGATGTGCCTGTCACGACCTGCCCTGAGTTGGACTGTTCCGGCAAGATGGCGGGCAGCACCGCTCATTTGAAGGTCATGCGAGACCTCACAGGCGAATGGCCTATGTACTATGCCGATGAAATGGATCATATGCCCACACCTGTGATCCCCAGCGAGGCTGTTCGTGCCGAACGCGCCGCCAACGGCCGGAGGATCTTGGATCGTTTTATCGATTGGTCGAAGATCGATGAAGTAGTAGAAGCCATGAATGAGGGCGATCGGTATCATCAGGAAGTATTTGAAAAATATCCATGGATATAATCAAAACCACGCGTTAAACGCGTGGTTTGCACAGGCCCTTCAAGGGCCTATTACTGGCCGCATCTTAAGATGCATCGAAAAGATCCACCAACCGCATAACTTTTACAGGCCGCCGCTAAAGCGGCCTGTTTTTATGCC
>JAFSHB010000124.1 GCA_017440525.1 Oscillospiraceae bacterium
GGGAACAGGCATGGGCTTCATAGGAAGATCCGGTGTAGGAGACCACATAGATCACGAAGGACATCTCGCCCATGACCTCGCCATCCACCACGGCCTTGACGGTGACGGGATAGCGGCCTGTCTGGGTACGGGAGGGCGTCCATGTGACAGTACCGGTCTTGGCATCGACCTTGGCGGTGGTGGGCAAGCCCTCGATCTCATAGGCCGCGCCGCTGCCTGCCTTGCCGAGGGTCAGGGTCTGCTTATTGCCGACCTTGAGCACCTGCTCTGCAGTATAGGTGAACCAGCTTCCAACATCAAAGGAGGCGGACAGGGGGATGATGTAGTCCGCACCCTCGGAGATGTTGTAGCGGTAGCCCTTATCCAGATCCAGTCTGTCGAGATACTCACGGACCAGAGTCTGATGCTCCAGAGACAGCACAGCGGTATCGCCATCGACTTCGGCACTGTAGATGCGGTAAGCACCATTTTCGATGCCATCGGTCTCCACGAAGATGTAGCGGTCGGTCAGCTCCTCAGCAGTCACAGGCTCATCCATCTGGACGGTGATGAAGTAGCCGTCCATGGTGATATCCTTGGTGAAGTCCACGACCTTACCGGTGACAGAAGCCTGTGCGTCCTCGACTGCATCAGCCACCACGGTGGCTTCGCTGCCCCACGCGTAGGTGATGACACCGTCGGTGTAGGTGACGACACCGGTGGAACCCATAAAGTCGAACAGATCGTCAACACGGTAGAGGCAGTCTGCATTGGTAGCATAGACCACATAGTCCACTCTGCCGGAGGTGTGGGTCACCTTGACGGCGGCAGCGCGGTCGTTGATCTGCTCGGTGCCGGAGATCAGCTCCACGCTGACCAGCTCGGAGGAGGCCAGATAATTGTTATACTGATAAGGCTCGATCACAGTGGTGAACAGGCTGTCCATGCCCTCGGTGCCGCTGCGGCGGACCAGCATATACTCCGCATGGGGAACATTCTTGTTCTCCACACGCTTGGGAGGATAGCCGTTGGCCAGCGCCACCTCGGTCATGGGCTCTTCGCTCATCATGGTGAGCTTCAGGTGCAGACCGGAGGAGGTGGACAGACGGTTCTGGAAGTCCTTGACCTGCCAATCCACAGAGAAGGTGGTCTCGGGCTCAGCATCGCGGTAGACATCGTCCAGCCAGCTATAGCCGGAGCCGATGTTCAGCGTGGCATCGGTGGTGCCGGACTCCTGCCATTCGCCGTAGGGGATCTCGGGACCGGCATAGGAGCCCATGGGCTGATAGACGAAGTCAAGGCCCGTGGTATCGGGATCCTCATCGCTCATGGCGTGGAAGGAGTACACATGCTCAGAACCGCCGAGGACACGGAAGAAGTCAACGGCGTAATGCTCGCCCTGCCCATTGTCCACAGCCACGACCGTTCTTCTGTAGATATCGGTCTCGTCGTAGGCCTTGGCATCGTTGACATCCATGACCTTGGCATAGCCTGCGTCCTCGAAGTGGAGGGGGAAGCCTGCCTCATCGGTGGGCGTCTGGCGCTTGTCATCGACCTGCACGGTGTTGTGGGAGATGGTGTGTCTGACCCACTGCATACGCTCGTGGCTGGAGGCTTGCACGATGGTGGGATAGCCCATGGAGGACGACATATTGATGCCGCGGTAGTGCAGGTCCAGATGGAGGCTCTCGGTGATGGCGTGGGAGATATCGGAGTAGCCGAAGCCCATCCAGAAGTCGGAGAACTTGTCGGCATTGGCCTTGCCCAGATAGTCACGCGGGCCATTTCTGAGGATGGCGATACCGAAGCCGGAGAGCATATCGGAATCGGAGGAGTCCCAAGTGCCGTAGGTGTCGATCACATCCTGAATGGCGTTTCTCAGACCTGCCTCGGGATCCTTGGTGAAGATATCGGCGTGGAGGCCCTTGGTGGAGTTGCCGTTGCGCTTGTACAGGGCCTGCGCGATCTTATAGTAGCCGGACTTGGAGAAGGCCGTGGTCATGTACTCGATGTTGGGCAGATAGTAGGTAGACTGGGGACCGCCGCCCTCATGGATCTGGGGGCTCATCTGACCGGCAACGGTCACACGGGTCATACCGGTGTAGAGGTTGACCATTTTCTGGTTCTTCCAAAGGTCGGCACCCTCCACCAGATCGAAGCCTTCCAGCGCGTCTGCCACATTGAGCAGATACCCTTCCATGATCTGGTTGTAGGTCAGGGAGCCTTCGTAGGCAAGGCCATCACGGTTGAACCAATCGACCAGCGTTCTCAGCACATCGCCGCCTGCCACATGGTAGTCGGGCATGGCGCCGGAGAACACCTCGGTCCGCATGACCCAGTCGATCATCTCCTGACTTTCGGGGAGCCTGTTCAAGGTGCGTGCGGCATAGGCCACAGCGCCTTCAGACATACCGAAGTTGCCTTCAATGTTGCCGTTTTCTGCAGCCTTGAAGATCTCCATCAGGATGTTGTCCTCGGCACGGGTACGCAGATAGTTGGGGGTGATGGTCTCGGGGTCCTTGCCCTGAGACAGTGCGCGGTCTCTCAGATATTCGATAACATCCTCATTTTCGGCGGCAGGCCAGAAGGTATCCACCGCCCGGGCCAAAGTGATGGAGAGGATGCCGTCCCAGGTCAGACCGATGAACTTGCCGCGGCCGGAGTAGCCGCACACGAAAGCGTAGGACTGCCACTGGTGGCTCCACACATCCATATCGGGATAGATATCAGCCAGACGATCCACCAGGACCGCACCGGCAGAGCCGTACTTTTCTTCACCGGTGTAGAGGTATGCTTCCATCAGGGCGTTCAGGACCTGACTGATGGAGTGGGGCGTTGCCTCTTCTGCGCCTGCCAGACCAACGGTGGCACAGCACAGGAAGTAGCTGATGTAGGTATGGCATTCTTCGTTGCCTGCGGCATTGTAGGTCACGAAGCCCCAGCCGTCATCGACGCCCCAGCCCTCGCCCATTTCGGGATACAGCTCATTGACCAGATACTGGGGATCTGCCAGCTCCTTCTTAAAGAAGCCGTTCTCGTCAAGGCCCGACTTGTAGTAGCTCTCAAAGTCGTTGGAGGGGAAGTCACGCAGACAGGCAGGACACTGGATCTTCCAAGGCTTCTCCAGCGGATCCACGATCCAGGGATAAGCATGGTAGTTGGTGACCAGATCCTCGCCGCAGTAACGGCAGTAACGGTAGTTGGCATCGGAACGGAAACCGACCTGAGAAGTTCTGGGGAAGGTGTTGGGGATCCACAGATCGTACAGATCGTCCAGACGCTCCACATACAGGTCTGCCTTCTTGATGTTGGCTTCCTTCATGTTCCATGCCCAGGTGTACTTCTTGGCATTTTCCTGTGCGTTGGCACGCTTCTCATAGGTGTAGAGGGTGGGCTCGGTCTTGGCCGCGTTGACAGAGATCCAGAGGGAGGCTTCCGTCACACGGTCGCCCTCGGTCAAAGTGGCTGTGACCTTGGCAGAGCCGGTCTTGCCGGTGAGAGAGACGATGCCGTCATTGGAGACGGTCAAGATCTCGGTGTTGCCGCTGGTGTAGGAGATGCCGATCGAATCGGGCACAGCAGACTGTGCAGTGCCGTCGATGTTATAGGTAGTAAGGGTCAGAGGGAAGTCCTCCGCATCGGGCAGCAGGGTGGTGCGTTCGGCAGAGAGCTCTGCCTCGGCGTAGGTGCCGTCCTTGACTGTGACGGTGGTGGTGGCGGTGACAGTCTCGCCGCAGGCCTCACCGGTCAGGGTGACGGTGGCAGTACCGATCCCCACAGCTTTGAGCGTATTGCCGGTAACGGAAACGGTCTTGGGATCGGAGCTCTCCAGCTTATACCAGTTGGTGAAGCCGGGCGCGGCATCCTGCTGCTGCAGATACCACTTCTCGCCGTTCTGGTCGTACATGGTGAGGACGGCCTCGGTGGTCTCGCCATAGATCAGCTCGCTCTTTTCAGCAGACAGCTCCACATCCACTGCTCTGGGATCATGAGTGGGATAGAAGATAGCGCGGCCGATCATGACCCAGCAATCCTTCTGGACAGCGATCACTTCGATGGTATGGACACCGGCATCCAGCCAGACCGTATCCATCTTGCCGCCTGCATCGGAGTTGGAGTTGGACTTGCCGCCGTCCATGAAGCCGACATAGTCACCGTCTACATAGACATAGCACATACCGCCGCCGGTCACAAGGCTCTTGCCCTGTGTATAGGTCTGATACCAGCCGGACTGCTTGACCTCGAAATCGAACGCGAGGCCGCCGCCCTTGGGCACATTGTGGCGCAGGCCCTGACCATCGTACTGGATGCCTTCGGCAGCCTTGTAGGTCTTTTCCGCATTGAGTGCCACACCATTGCCTTCGATCGTCATCGCATGGACATCCAGCACCTTGCCGTCGTCAAACTGCAAGATCACATCGGAGGTGGGCAGCAGCGCGTTGTCCACGACCTTCAGGCAGATCGTATCGGAGATAGGCTCGCCTGCCACATTGGCCGTGGCAGTGACGGTAACGGTGCCCTCGTTCAGACCGGTCACAACACCGTCATCGGAGATGGAGGCGACCAGTTCATCGTCCACCTCCCAGGTGATGGGGAACTTGCTCATATCGGCGGCATAACCGGAGCTTCTCGTACCGGCGATCTGCAGCCGCAAAATGTTGCCGGTGGCAACATAGGAGACATTGGCGGAGAGCTCCACTGTCTCCAGATCGGTGTCGTCGCTGACCGCGATCTGCACGGAATCCTTCAAGATCCCGCCGCCCATCTGCACATAGACTGTGATGATGGCCGTGCCCTCTGCCACAGCGGTGATATCGCCGGTGGCATTATCCACCTTTGCCACATTGGCATTGGAGGACAGGAAATACACATGACCGAAGCTCCTCAGATACTGCTCGGCAAGACGGGTGCCGTTTTCGGTCAGTCCGGTCACGAGACCTTCTGCAGTAGTACCCACAGGCAGGGTCTCGGCCTTGAAGCTGTCCGCTGTGTAAGTCACGCGGGAAAGCGCGCTCTTTTCCACTACCTTGACGGGAACAGCGAAGCTCTTTTCACCGGAGATCGCCAGCACAGCCTCGCCCACCGTCTTGCCTGTGACGGTCACGACACCGTCCCGGCAGGAAGCGGAGGCTGCCGCACCGGAAACGCTCACGGTGTAGGAGGAAGCATCCTCATCGAAGGCCAGATAGGTATCGCTCAGCGCGATATACTGCTCGCCGCCCTGCTCCACCTGAACAGCACCCAGAGGGGTGAAGGTCACGGAGCGGAGCTTTGCACCGCCGGAGACGAAGTCCATGGTGTTGCCGCCCTTTTCCAGAGAAACAGCACCGAGGCTTGCCTTGATGACACCGTCGCCTGCGGTATCGAGACCTTCATAGACAGTCTCGCCATTGATGGAGACATCCACAGTCTCGCCGCCTGCCAGATACTCCACATTCATGTTGTAAAGGCCTGCGGCGGGGATATCCACCTCCAGACAGACCGCATCGGTCACGGCAATGCCGTAGTTCTCTGTGCCGCCATTGACGGCGATCGCACCGTCTGTCAGCGTCCAGCGGGTGTTGGCACCGAGCCATGCGGTAACGGTCTCATCCGTGGCAGCCACTTCCATGGTGTCGCCTTCCGGTGCCCACCATGCCTGCTCGACTGCGCGGTCGGCAAAGGCCATGAAGTCGATCCTTGCCACATTGCCCTGCAGCTCGTCCAGCGTGCCCTCGAAGGCAGTCACATTGACAGGGATGATGCACAGCATCTCGCCCGCCTTTTTCACATAGATCTTGCAGCTGCCCTTGTTGAGGCCCTTGACCGTGACGACGCCGAGGGAGTTGACAGTCGCTTCGGCGATCAGATCATTGGTCGTCTCCACAGTGATGCCGGAAAGATCTGCGCTGAAGGGCAGATAGGTCTCATTGAGGGTGACGATCTCGGACAGATACTCCTGGACCTCCACGCCCTTCAGAGGGGTGAATACCATTTTCTGCAGAGGCACATTGCTTCGTCCGCCGGTGTCGATGCCGTTGTAGGAAAGAACAGAGTCGATCACGACGGAGTTCTCACCCTTTTTCAGATAGCACGCGCCCATATCCTCGGTGATGGAGATGTTGTTGTCCACCAGAGAATAGTCCGTGATGACCAGCTCATCATTGACATAGATCGCGATCACATCGCCGCCGGGGTTGTCGCCGCCGATAGTACCGCCGAAGCCTGCCCAGGAGGAATTCTCCTTAAAGGCAGTCAGGTCGATCTCATACCAGCCGTCGGAGGGAGCCGTGATCGTCAAGGCCAGCTTGGAGCGGTCGGGCAGAGATGCAGAATGGTAGTAGGTGTACATACAGAAGCCCCAGGGGATATTGTCCTGGCTGTTGAAGTACAGACGCTTCCAATGGGCGGTGAAGCCGGAGAGACCTTCGTTGATGGTCCAGCCAAAGGTCTCCTTGCCCCACTTGATCATTCTTTCATAGGCCGCGATCTCACTTTCTGGGATCGTGTCATAGTTCATAACGCGGCCGATGTACATGGTATCTTCGGAGGCGGCCATATGGAGCTCGCTCCAGAACTCCTGCTGCTTTGCCTGCTGTGCGAATGCCTTGAAGTCCACCACGACAGGCTCCATGGCGGAGGTATCGGCAGTCAGGATCTTCACAGGCACGACCGCGACCTCTTCGCCATCCTCATAGATGGACACCTTGGTCTCACCTGCGATCAGGCCGTAGATCAGGAGCAGGCCGTCCTCGGTGATGGAGACCTGCACGAGATCCTCATCGTGCGCCACGGCGGTATGGGTCTCAGGGCTGACCACAGCATCCAGATCCAGATAGCCGCCCTGCAGACGCACGGTGGTCTTGGTCTCCTCGTTGACCTTGGCGGCTGTCATCGCAGTAAAGGACAGCTCGCACAGGTTGAAGTGATAGCAGGGCGTGCCGTTGGTGTTGCCAACATAGTTCTTCACGCCGCAGAAGGTGATGTTGTTGGTGCCTTCTTCCAGCGGCACGGCACCAAGCTGGGTGCCGACCTTGCCGGAGCCGGAGAACTTATAGTCCTTATAGAACAGCTCGCCGTTGATGTAGATATCCACATAGCCGAAGTTGGTCTCCGTCCAGCCGTCGGTGGGGAAATCCTTGCTGGCATTGGTCACATGGCTGGCGATCATATCCACATTGTAGCGGCCTGCGGTGGCGATCTCAAAGTCGATGGAGAGGCTGTGATCGTTGCCGGTGCCGCGGAAGTAGGAATTGTGGCTCAAGCCCCAGTCGATGTTGTCATCGGGGCAAAGATACAGGCGGTTGCCGCCGGAGCCGACCACATTGCCCTTCTCCAGATCAAACTTCCAGCCGAAGGTCTTGGCGGTCCACAGCTGCATCTTATCGAAGGCAGCACGCTCTGTGGTGGTCATGCCGGTGTTGCGGATCGCGCCGGAGATACGCTTGGTATCATAGCCGTTAAGGGTCTGCACCGTGGTCAGATCCTCATACCAATCCTGCTTGGCAGCCTCCTTGGCGAAGTGCTTGAAATCGATGGTGCTCACTTCGGCATCCACAGGCTCAAAGCTCAGGCTCTTCAGGTTGTTGTTCCAGCAGGGGGTGGCGTTGCCGTTGCCCACATAGTTGTCGGCGGCGTAGAACTTGATGCTGTTCTCACCCTTGTTGAGGGAGACAGTGCCGATGTTGGCAGTGAACACACCGCTGCCGTTGTTCTTGTAGTGCTCACACACCAGCTTATCATTGACATAGATGTCGATGTAGCCGAAGTTGCCGTCCCAGCCGTCGAAGGGGACATCCTTGCTGGAGGACGACACATGGACATTCTCCATGCTCATGATGTAGCGGCCGGACTTGGGAGCCTCCACCGTCAGCGCCAGCACAGTCTTGGAATCGTGACCGCGGTAGTAGGTATTATGGCCAAGACCCCATTCGATGTTATCATCGGGGCAGAGATACAGACGGTTGCCGTCACCGACGGTGAACTTGGAAGCATCGTCATCGATGGACCAGATCTGCGTCTCCTCCATCCAGTCGAGCATCTCATAGTATGCTTCCTTCTCGGGACCGGACATACCCGTACCGCGGGTAGGGCCGGACGCACGCTTGGTGTCGTAGCCGTTGATAGTCTGGACTGTGACCAGATCGTCATACCAGTCCTGCTCCGAGGCTTCCTTGGCGAAAGCCTTGAAGTCGATGCTGATCGCTTCCGCTTCTGCTTCGGCGGCCGCGGCAAAGGTAACGCCGGGGACCATGCCGAGGAGCATGACGAAAGTAAGCAGCAGACAAACGAGCCGCTTCTTCATAGCATTTCCTCCTCAGGGATATAAATTTGGTGTTTCTTCACAAGTTCTCTCACACCTTTACATATATACCATACCACAATCCACAAACCATTTCTACCGCCCGAACGAAGAAAAACATGGTATAAGGTAAGGAGTTTTGATGGGAAGGCTCGACAGCATGAAGAAACATGGTATAATGGGAACTGTAAAAGGAGGTGGTCTCATGGTCAATGCCATGCAGTTTTTGCTCAACAAGCATCTGCAGGATCTCAACCCGATCCTGGCCGGCTGGTCTTTGAAACAAAAGCCGGGAAACCATGTCCCTCCCCGGCAGAACAGCTACACCAACCTCCACTATGTGACCGAGGGCAAGGGCGTCGTCCATCTGGACGGCAATGACTATCCTGTTCATGCTGGGCAGGCCTTTTTGATTCTCCCCGGCCGTACCTTCTCCTGCACGGCGGACATGGAAGACCCATGGGCATTCCGCTGGGTGGGCTTTAATGGTCAGCTGGCGCACAGCTTCACACAACTGCCGCCTGTGTTCGATGTGCCGGATGGGATGCTCCAAAATCTGCTGGATTTTGAACAGAGCCATGAATTTCTGGCCTATCAGCTTGCAGGCGACCTGTTCCTGCTCTATTCGGCCATGATCCCCAATAAAAATGTCAAGCCGAACTATGCCCAGTATGTGATGGACTATGTACAGGCCTCCTACATGGAAAAGATCTCCGTAGAGGCGATCGCCGCCCAGATGGGTCTGTGCCGCCGCCACCTGTATCAGCAGTTCAAGAAAGAGACGGGCCTCACCATCCAGGGCTATATCCTGAAGGTCCGCATCCAGGAAGCCAAGCAGAGGATCATACAGGGCTATTCCATCAAAGAGACCGCATACCTTTGCGGCTTCAACGACACCGCCAATTTCTCCAAGCTCTTCTCCCGGGAGGAGGGAGAGAGCCCCAGAGAGTGGCGCAGACTGGTCCTGACTGCCCTGCACTCGCTGGAAGATCGCAAGACCAAAGACAACCAAGCATGACAAAGACCGCCCAGCAGGGTGCATGCGAGCGACACCATAATTATTCGATCTTCAATATTCATCATTCATCATTCATTTCAAACAAGAACGCACCCAAGGTATCACGCCTTGGGTGCTTTCATTGTTTGTGAGTGCCTGCACGCGGGCGGACACATGGGTCCGCCCCTACAGCATGATCGGCAGTGCATTCGTGTTCGTAGGGGCGGGCATTGCCCGCCTACTACTTGATCCGACGATTCAAAATAAATATCCCCTCCGTCAAAACCTGCGGTTTTGCCACCTCCCCTTGCATTTTCAAGGGGAGGCTTTGCGTACTGCACAGCACCAAAAGGCTCCCC
>JAFSHB010000125.1 GCA_017440525.1 Oscillospiraceae bacterium
CTCCGAGACGATTCTATTTTATCCCCTCAGTCAGCTTCGCTGACAGCTCCCCTTATATACTAAGGGGAGCCTTTGGGTGCGCAGCAGTACGCAAAGCCTCCCCTTGAAAATACAAGGGGAGGTGGCAAAACCGCAGGTTTTGACGGAGGGGATATTTATTTTGAATCGTCGGCTTAGGTAGTAGGCGGGCGATGCCCGCCCCTACGAACACGAATGCACTGCCGATCATGCCGTAGGGGCGACCATTGGTCGCCCGCGTGCAGGCACCCATAAACAACGAAAGCACCCAAGGCATCGAGCCTTGGGTGCTTTTGCGGCAAGGGTGCGCCCTTGCCCTGCGAACAGTGTTCTTTTATTGATCTTGCAGTTTCATCCACGCGGTAGGGGTCATGCCCTGATGGTCGGAGAACATCTGATAAAAATTGGAGACACTGCTGAACCCGCACAGTTCTACGATCTCCTTGATATTGCTGCCCTGGCGCAGCAGCTCCTCTGCATGGACCATGCGGATCTTGGTCAGGCAGGCGCGAATGGAGAGACCGGTGTGTTCCTTGAACCTGCGGCTCAGTTCCCTGCGGTCGATGCAGAAGTGAGAAGCCAGATCCTGGATGGACAGCTTTTGCATATAGTGCTGCTCCAGATACGCGGTGACATCGGATGCGATATCCGGCGCATGGAGAAGTGGCTCCACGATCGCGGCATAGAGGGCGAAAAGATCTGCTGCCAGCAGATGACCGATGTTCTCACCGGCATTTTTTAGTCCATATGTGTGGGGGAAGCTGTTTTTCGGCACATCAAACACCGCCGGGAGCAGGGAAAAGTGGGGCGCCAGTTTCCCGGTGAAGCTGAGCCATGTGTACTCCCACGGATCGTCATGATCGGAGGTGTAGTGGATGAAGCGCTCCTGACCGGGGTTGATGATGAAGGCCTGATCGGGGCCGACGCGGTAGCGCTTATCTCTGACATACAGCGTGCCGAAGCCTTTGCGGATATGGTGGATGATGACACCGTTGAAGCTTTTGGGCTTGATCGTGTGATCCGGTGGATTGAACCCTTCTCCTACTTCAATGGGATTCAGGTCGCTGAGGCCGAGATCGAAGAGCAATTGGATCGGTGCGGGCATCCTATCAACTCCTTTGCCGTTTTATTCTACCACCTCGACCGTGAGGATGACAACTGCCAAATTGCAGAGAAATTACATTTCACCATTATTTTTTGTAATAAAATAATAGCCAAAAAAGAAATGGCGCTTTATAATATACTCGGATGCGTGCTGGCATCCAAGAAGGATCAAAACGCACATAAGCAGGAGGATCTACCATGAAACAGAAGCTCGTAAGTTTCATCCTTGTGGTCGTGATGCTGCTGGGGCTCGTTCCCGCAGGCTTCGTCACAGTACCGCAGGCACAGGCGGCGGAAGCGCAGGAGGCTTCCGACACGATCAAGATCGATTTCAAAGAGCTGGCTCAAGAGCTTGCCGACCAGGATTGGTGGCAGGGTCTGGAGATGGGCTCCAGCGCTGACAGCATCAAGCCGTCGGCGGAGAGCAACGCCCAGTACGCGGCGCTGCTGGAGTACCTCTCGGAGAATAAGGACTGGACCATCAACGACACTGTGTCCAAGGTGGCTTCTCCTGCACAGAGCGCCAAGAAGCTCTTTTTCAATACGGCGCATCCCGAGTGGGACTGGGCCTTCCGCTACTATGCCGGCTGGCTGGGCGACAGTGAAGCGCTCCTCAAGCGCAACGGCCTGCAGATCGACCTGACGGTCTCTGCCGAGGATGCCGGCTGGTACTTTATGTCTGTGGATGCTTTTATGGAGAGCATCAATTCTGTCCAGATCCCCACGGGCTATCAGGCAGGCTCCGGCTACTGCATGATCAGGGTCAACGGTGAGACGGTCATGGATCAGACGCTTCTGGAGGGCGGCGATGTGGTCGCCACTCTGCAGCAGGGCTTCGTGGAGCTGAAGGAAGGTGTCAATACCGTCACCATCCACAACACCAAGGATCGTGGCGGCAATCTGGGCCATGCCCGCCGCACCATCTGTCTCAACGACATCACCTTCAAGAGGGCAGAAGTCTCCGACGGTCCTGTCGATAGCCTGAAGATAGATCTCAAGGCCTTTGCCAAGAAGGCCTCCACCCAGAGCTGGTGGAATGACCTGATCGACTCCGGCTACGGCGATGTGAAGCTGATCGGCACTGCCAACAGAAATCAGGCCATGACTGCCGAACAGCAGGCAGCCTATGGCGAGATGCTGGCGTATATGTCGGAGAATGAGATCTGGAGCATTTCCGAGACCGAGACGCTGATGTTCACCACCGATTCTGCCAAGCGTATCGTTCTGGACAATTCCGACAACTACTACGGTCTGCGCTTCTTCCCCGGCTGGCTGCAGGGGCAGAACAAGAACACCAAGTATTCCCAGCTGACCTTTGAGATCTTTGTGCCCAAGGGCGGCGCAGGCGAATATGAGCTTTTGATGGATATCCTCCACGAGAGCAACAATACCACCGTCGCTCAGATCCTCAACATGAACGGCGGCTCCGGTTATTATGATATCCTTGTCAACGGCGAAGAGATCAAAGATCAGTTCGACTTTGGCTCCCGCATCGGCAAGAACTATATGAACAAAGACTCTTTCGGCATCGTGGAGCTGAAGGAAGGCATCAACACCATCACCATCGATCTGGTGAAGGACTTCAACAGCACCTACAACAACACCCGCCGCAATGCCAGCCTGCGCTCCATCGAGCTGCGCGGCGTAGGTGCCCAGGAGCCTGCTGAGACCATCTACGATTTTGCCAAGGCTTCCGAGATCACAGCCGAGGACGGCTTTGCCGCCATCGAGCGCTACGAGGATCTGGATGTGGACGATGTTCCCTCCGCGCCCTGGTATTTCTATGGCAAGGACGGCTCCGCCAAATACAGCGCTGCCGATGGCAACGCCATTTTGACCGGCACTTATGTGCAGTTCGTGCTGGATATCGCGGACAGCGGCTGGTTCGTGCCTGTCCTTGATACATACAAGTTCCCCGAGGGCGGCGATGCGAAGGTCTGCCTTGCGCCCATGGGCGAGGATGAGACCGATGATAGCTATCTGCTTGGTGCTGTGAACTGTCTGGCACCCACCAGAGCGAAGGCTGCCATGGAGCTGCGACCTGTTTATCTGGAGGAAGGCGAGTATGTGCTGACCCTTTCTCAGTCCGGCAGCAGCTTCCTGTGGGACAGCTTCCGTCTGCAGGAGCTGGAAGAGCCTGCGCTGATGCTCTATGCAGGCTCTGTGGCGGAAAAGCCGGGCCGCGTGGTGGAAGTGCCTGTCTACGGTCTGTGGAACGATGTGACCGAAGAGCTGCTCACCGGTGCAAGCTGGACGGTGGAGGTCTCCGACGAAGCCGGTGTCAAGGCTGAGATCGTGCCTGCCACCGCTGATAAGACCGCTGTGGCAGAGGTCACGGGTCTTGTTCCCGGCACCTATACCGTCACCGTGACCGCCGAAGTCGGCGGCGTGGAAGGCTCTGCGGAGATCCCTGTGAAGGTCAAGGTCCCTGCGGCTCTGGTCTCCATGGATGTGACCGTTCCCGGTGTGGAGCGTCAGACTGCCAGAAATACTGTGCAGAAGTTTGAATATAACATGGTCGGCACCGACGGGGAGAAGATCCTGCCCGGCGAGGTGACCGTGGTCTATGAGACCGATGCAGAGGGCATCATCGAGATCGATGAAGAAGCCCACACCTTCCGCACCCTCCAAAACGGCGATGTGACGGTGACGATCACCGCTTCCGTGGGCGGCACAGAGATGACCGATACCGTGGAGCTGACTGTGGCCGATGCCGGTGAGGACTGCTTCAAGTTCACCGATCCCACTCTGGAGGCAGACGATGCTGCCAAGGCTTGGATGACCACCAAGCCCGGCACCACCGCTTATAACTGGTCCGAGGTGACCGATGACGGCACCGGCAACAAGGCGCTGAAGATCTGGAACAACTCCGCGCTTTGCTACAATGATACTGCCACCGGCTCTGAGGTCCGCATCAACAACGGCTACTTTGCCGAGCTCCAGCCGGGCCATATGTATGAGATGACCCTGCGCTACAAGGTGGAGGGCTACAAGCAGGCTCCCGGCGCGGCAGGCGACCTGTTCCTGGCACTGCAGATGTATGATTACAGCTCCAATGCCCGTGTGGACAGCGCCATGCTCAACCAGGTGCTGGTGAGCCAGAACGGAAATATGCACCAGTCGGAGTGGGGCGAGGCCCGCTTCGTTGTCCGTGCGCCTTTGACCAATGACGGCCCTGCCTATATCATGCCCCGCTTCGTTATGCGTCCCTCTGTGGGCTCCGACTATGCGCTGGCAGGCTGGCAGGCCACTGCATGGATCGATGATCTCTCTATCCGCGAGGTCGGCTTTGAGGGCGTGGAGCTGGAAGTGCAGGGCACTTTGAAGGATACCATCACCCCTGCCGATGTGCAGATCAAGCCCTATACCACCACCGGCGACTATATCGATATCGCCGCCGACAAGATCGCAGATATGGTCAGTCTGACCTCCACCAACGAGGATGTGGTCAAGGTGGTCTCGGAGCCTGTCCGTACCCGCTATACCTCCACCTCCATGGAGTATTTCCCCAAGACCTCCGTGCGGCTGTTCGGTCTCAATGCCGAAGCAGAACTGGTGGCGAAGGTGGATATCCACGGCGTGACCAAGGAGACCCGTGTGGACATGACTCGGACCGATATGCCCGAGGTCCTGCGTGATATCCGCTATACTCTCGATGGCTTCTCCGCCGCTGTGCTGAAAAACGGCGAAGTGGCAGAGGGCATCCTGACGGGCCGTACCACCCAGCTGGCAGACCTCGATGAGGCACAGCTGAGAGAGGGCTCTGTCTACTTCCTGTCCTCCAACACCGAGATCGCCAAGGTGGATCAGCTGACCGGCGATGTCACCTGTGTTGGTGAAGGTACCGTGACCATCACGGCCTATGTGCTTCGTGACGGCGTGACTGCCTCCTCCTCTGTGGAGCTGACCGTCACCGACGAGACGGATCTCAGCACGGTGGAGATCGTGAAGGCTGTAGATTATGTGGGCGTCAACAATACCGTGAAGCTGTCCGTCTCCGGCCGCAAGGCATCCGGCGGCGTTGCCGATATGAGCAAGTACCCCATCGCATGGTCCGTGGATGATGAGACTGTGGCCTCCGTTGACCGCAAGGGCAGACTGACCGGTCTGACTGCCGGTACTGTGCAGGTGACTGCCACCGTGGGCGTGCAGCGCGTTGCCATCACCGATACGGTGCAGATCTCTGTCGTTCCCAATACGGAGCTGGCCGGTTCCGATGTCCTGCTGGACTTCACCGACGGTCATATGATGGATATCGCCAACTTCACGCTGGAAGAGAACGGCGTGGAGATCGATCGTGATGAGAGCTACAATGCTGCCAAGGGCATCGAGCCTATCGGCAAGTACGGCTTTGGTTATAAGGCCCCCATCGGATCCGGACTGGTGTTCGACTTTATCGTGGAGCGTGACGGCTGGTATCGCGTGGAAGCAGGCGGCGGCCTGTTCTCTGCGGGCAATATCTGCGATGTGTTCGTGGATGACTATTATACCGGCTCTATCGATTTCTTTGCCGGTAAGAACGGCGCACCCTACTCCGCCGCCATGGTGGGCAACACCATCTATCTGGAGGCAGGTGAACACAGCTTCCGTGTGCTCTCTGCCACCGATGGCTATACCTACCTCGGCAAGCTCCAGCTCAGAGCGACCACCGATCCCAACCCCATTTCTGTGGAAGTCACCACCCCAAAGGATGCGATCCTGCTGGGCGAGAGCATGGAGCTGGTGGTCGAGGCCACCGATGCCAACGGCAAGACCTTCCACCTCAAGGGCGTGGACGAGGCACCCAGCTACACCAACTATGTCTATGCCATGGATGTCATGGGCACGGTGGGGGTCTCCGGCAGTACCCTGACCGGTAAGAAGGCAGGCGCTGCCATGGTGGATGTGATCGTGGAGGTCAATGGCAAGCTCAATTATGCTGCCGTGGAGTTCACCGTGGATAATGGCACCGTGGCTTCTGCCGCGCTGACGGCGGAAAATACCACCATGCTGCCGAACGGCGGCTCTGAGCAGCTGACTGTTATCGGCTATGATATCACAGGCGCCGAGATCGAGCTGCCCGAGGATGTGAGCATCTCCTACGAAAGCTCCGACAATGAGATCGTCTCCGTTTCTGAGACCGGTCTCGTGACGGCAGGCAGCAAGGAGGGCTCTGCCAGGATCTGCGCCACCGTCACCGAAGGCGGTCACACCATCGAGGCCGCCCTGTGGTTCACCGTCACCACCGGCAAGACCGCGCCTACGATCTATACCTACGAAGAGCGTGAGATCGCCAAAGAGAACGCCCTGAAATATTCCTGGGCGTGGAGCACCAAGGAAGCGGCAGTCAAGCTGGCAGATTTCGTGATCGAGAACTTAGACGCCTATTATGATGCCATCGGCCGCGAGGGCCTCCCCCGTACCTCTGCCATGTACCGCGAGGGCTACAATGGTCTGAAGGACTGCGATTACTGCGGCGCGGCGATCGAGGAGATCTACGGTGTCAACTGCTGGATCACCGATCCCATCAATAACCCCTGGAAGGTGACCTGCCCGCACTGCAAGAGAGATTTCCCCTCCAACGACTTCGAGGCTTATTACGAGTCCGGTCTGGATGAGCGCGGCTACTTTGATGAATCCAGAGCTGACAAGAGCCTGCTGGTCAACACCAGCTTCCCCGATAAGCCTGCCGACTGGGGCGTGGATGACGGCCACGGCTGGCTCACCGGCGATGTCTACAGCGGTGTGGCAGACACCTACAACTATATCGCATATTACAGCCATATGCGCTTCATGCCCAGAGGTAAGGGCATCAACGGCCTGCTGGCAGGTCTGGAGGCTGTGGCAAATGCCTATGTCTACAGCGGCGAAGCCAAGTACGGCACAGCAGGTGTCATCCTCCTGAGCCGCTTCGCCGAGGTCTATCCCGAGTACGATCTGATCAACTGGTCCAATGCGCTGTACGGCAACTCCGACGGCGGCTCCGGTCAGGGCAAGATCTCCGGCTCCATCTGGGAAGGCGACTATGTCGAGCCCATTTTGGCAAGAGCCTCCGATGCCTTGTGGCCCGCTATGAACGATGACGCTGCCATCGAGTATCTGAGAAATGACGCTGTGTTCTACGGCGTGGATCCTGAGACCATCACGCCCGAATATCTGAGAGCGCGTGTGGACGAGGGCATCCTCCTGCAGATCCGTGAGGCCTGTGAGACCACCAGAAGTGCCGGTAACTTCGGCATGGAGCAGGAGTCCATGGCGCTGGCAGCTGTGGCGCTGGATAAGCTCCCCGAGACACAGGAGATGCTGGACTGGGCCTTCCGCTACGGTCAGCGTCTTGCCTCTCCCGTGCCCCACGCCACCGGCGGCAATGTTCTGTACAATCTGGTCGATCTGGTCGATCGCAACGGCTACGGCAACGAGGTCTCCTACACCTACAACCGCCTGTGGTATATGAACCTGATGGGCGTGGCAGATGCCCTGACCGGCTACACCAGAGTGCAGGGCGTGGATCTGTGGACCTTCCCCAAGTTCGTGGAGCTGTTCCGCGCCTTCGGCCGCAACATCCAGGGCGGCTATCTGCTGGTCCAGTTCGGTGAGTGTGGCGGCGTCCAGAGCACCAATACAGTCGTCAGCTTGGATGTCAACAACTACTTTGTTCCCGCCTATCAGAACACCGGCGATCCCTACATCGCCCAGATGATCTATGCCGGTAACGGCAACTCCGTGGACGGTCTCCACGCTGATATCTTCACCAAGGATCCCGAGCTGGGCCTGCGTTCCAAGATCCAGACTGTCATCAATGAATACGGTGAGCTGGATATGGGCAAGAGCGGTCAGCTGGCAGGCTATGGCATGACCAACCTGCGTACCGGCCCCAGCAAGTTCCTGGGCAAGAATGTCAACGGTGATGAATACTTCACCACCTCCATCTACTATGGTCTGACCGGTCAGGGCCACGGCCAGCTGGAGCTGCTGTCGCTCAACCTCTTTGGCTTCGGTCTGGAGCTGACGGCAAACCTCGGCTATCCCACCATCGTCTCCTCCGGCTCTACGGAGCGTTACCAGTGGGTCAGGAACACCGTCTCCCACAATACCGTCGTGGTCGATGACGAGGGTCAGCTGGAGCTGCCCTACGGCGGTTTCCCCCTGCACTATGACGATGCAGATGTGGTCCAGTTGGTGGATGTGGACGGCTCCAACGCCTATGCACAGACGGATATCTACCGCCGTACCTTCGTCACGGTCAAGGCACCCAACGGCGTGCCTTACACGGTGGACTTCTTCCGTGTCCTGGGCGGCAGTGAGCATGTCTATTCCCTCCATGCCAATACCATGAAGGATCCTGCTACCGAGGGGCTGACCCTCGACTATCAGCCTATGGGCACCTATGCGGGCCCCGATGTGCCTTACGGTACACACTATGATCATCCCACCAGCACCGACGCTGCTCTCAATCAGGGCAACGGCTACAGCTGGCTGAAGGAGGTCTACCGCGATGCCGAGCCTGAGAACACCTTCTCCGTCGATTGGGCTGTGCAGGACTTCAAGAGCCTGCTGGCGACCTCTGCGGGTATCCATATGAGAGTGACCATGCTCTCCGAGGTGCCCATGACCGAGGTGGCACTGGCTGACGGCATCCCGCCCCAGAACGGCGCGAACCCCGAAAAGCTCAAGTATATGCTGGTCCGCCGCAGCGGTGAGCCCGGTATGGACACCCTCTTCACCTCTGTGATCGAGACCTATCGCATCACCGATCAGATCGCCTCCTCCGAGCTGGTGGATGTGGTCCTGGTCGATGGCACCGAGACGGCTGCCGACAGGGCTTCCGCGATCAAGGTGGCTATGAACGACGGCAGAGTGGACTATATCGTCTATGCCACCAATACGAACTGCACCTACAATGTGGACGGCAGGTTCGACTTCTCCGGCTTCGTGGGCGTCTGCTCCTACTATGACGATATGCTCGTCTATGCCTACGGCAATGAGGCGACTGCGGTCGCAGGCGCTGCCGAAAGCGACACACCTGCCGTGACCGGTAAGGTGCTGGCCTTCACCGAGGGTCTGAGCCTGGATGGCTATACCATCACCGTCTCTCTGGATCAGGAAGTGACGGAGGCCGACTTCGAGGGCCGCTGCATCTATGTGGAAAATGACCGTCAGCGCAATGCGGTCTATCAGATCGTGGGTGCAAAGATCGACGGCGATACCGCTGTGCTGGATATCGGTCATGAGACTCTGGTCCGCCGCTATCTGGACGGCTCCGATCTGGAAGCCGGTTTCATCCATAACATCGCGGTCGGCGCAGGCTACACCATCCCCCTGTCTGTCTCCTTCGATGCTATGGCCTATTTCAACTACACCACCGACACCATCGTGAAGGTCGGCAACAAGCTGAGCTTTACCACCGGTGTCAGCGGCATGGGCGTCACCTACGAGGCCGAGGGCCTGCCTGCTTCTGCAAAGTTTGATGCCAAGACCGGCACGATCGCATGGACGCCCTCCCGTACCCAGACAGGACGCTATCCCGTCACCGTCAAGGCTATGGTGGACGGCGAAGTCATGGGCGAGATGGAATTCGTGATCTATGCCGTGAACTACACGGGCTCTGCCTATGAGGCATCCAAGTGTAACCACGCCAAGGCTGTGACCTTCGAAGTGGGCGGCATGATCGAGACCGTCTGCCCCGCCTGCGGCACGATCACCAAGACTGCCGTGGAGGACGAGCCCGAAGTGACGGAGAAGTTCAAGTTCGTTGGCTCCAACATGACTTTGGGCAACGAGCTGAAGCTGAACTTTATGGTCAACACTTCCGACTTGAAGGACGGCTATACCGCTCTCATCACCCACAAGGGTGAGACCGTGGAAGCGAGCTTCAACAAGTACAACAGCACCTACAGCTTCGTGAGCCAGTCCGTTGCCGCCAAGGAGATGGCAGATGCCATCGAAGTGGTGGTCGTGGATGCAGACGGCAAGGAAGTCTCC
>JAFSHB010000014.1 GCA_017440525.1 Oscillospiraceae bacterium
CAGAAATGTATCAGATTTTCGTTGACATAAGAGAGAAAACATACGATAATGTAGACATGGTGTGCTTATCGATGGGCATGTCGGATGATTACGCCGATGCCATCGCCTGCGGCAGCACCATGATTCGCGTGGGCACTGCCATTTTTGGTGCCCGAAACTACAGCGTATAAAACCTTTTGGAGGATATATATTATGGGATTCATGGATGAACTGAAAAAGCTCACACGCCCCTACAGCGATGATGACGACGATTTCGAGGATGATATCGATCTGGAAGAGGAAGACGCCGCACCCAAGCGTACTTCCCGCGAGCGTTTCGCCCGTGAGCGTGCCCCTCGCGAAACGGCCCGTCCCTCCCGCGATCGCAGCTCCTCGTATTTTGATGAAGTGCTGGATGGCTTGGGCCATGACCGCGAGCGTACTTCCGCCGCGTCCTCTGCGACCCAGCGTGCCGACAGCAATGTGGTAGACCTCGGCACTGCCATCGGCACCGGCCGCAGGATGGTCATGGTCAAGCCCGACCGCTTCGAGCAGGTCGAGGAGATCGGTAAGAAGCTGCAGGACGGCTGCACTGTGATCGTCAATCTGGAAGTCGCCAACAAGGATATCGCCCGCCGCATCGTGGACTTCCTCTCCGGCTGTGCCTACGCGCTCAACGGCGGGATCGAGAAGGCCGCCACCTTGACCTATGTCGTCACCCCCCGCGGTGTGGACGTCGTCAATGAGATCAACGCCGCAGAAAACGGCGGTGCCTATCTGTAAGGGAAAAGGAAGGTGTCACCATGTTCACCCCTCAGGAAATTCAGGAAAAGACATTTGAAAAAGCCGTATTCGGCGGCTATGATATGCAGACCGTCGATGCATTTCTGGAGCCTCTGACGCAGGATTACATCACCCTGTACCGCGAGAACGCCGTGCTCAAGAGCAAGATGAAGGTCCTTGTGGAGAAGCTGGAGGAGTACCGCGCACAGGAGCAGAACATGCGAAACGCGATCGTCTCCGCCCAGCGCACCGCTGACGCTATGGTGGCTGATGCCGAGCGCAGATGTGCCAAGCTCATGGACGATGCCGGCGCTGCCGCCCGCACCAAGGACGCCGATGCCGCAGTTGCCCGCGAGACCGAGCGCATGAACAATGCAAAAAAGACTGCCAAGAACTTCATCGAGGTCCTGGAGCAGGACATCCGCGGTCATCTGGAGCTGCTGGAGAAGCTGAAAAACGAGGATCTGACCGAAGAGCCGATCCCCCAGCCTGCCCACAAAGCCTACGACTTCGACCGTGAGGAGGCCGCCGAGCAGCGCCGCGCCGAGCCTGAAGTCGTGGAGACTGCCGCCGACATCGCAGATGCCATCGAGCAGAACATCGGCAGGATCATGGAGATGGAGACGCCCGCCGAGCGGCCTGAGGCACCCGCCGAGGAGCCCAAGTCCGCCACGGAGAACACCATCAAGTTCACCAATCTCCAGTTCGGCAGGAACTACGATCCCACCACAGACGCATAAAAAGAGAGTGGCTGAGCCACTCTCTTTTTTTAGGTAAGAAGTAAAATATAATAGTGAAGAAGTATGGGGCCCGGCAGAGCCGGACAGATCAAAACAGGCGCCTCCGGCGACACCATACTTATTACTTATTCCCTATCTCAAAATAAGAAAGCCGCCCGAAGGCGGCTTTCTTATTTTTGCTTTTTGTCGCTCAGCCCCAAAAGATAGTCCACACTGACATCATAAAACGCAGATAATTTGATCAATGCTGATGTGGGGATATCCAGCGCACCACTTTCATATCTGGAGTATGTCGTCTGAGATACATTCAAGAGCTTCGCTAAGTCTTGCTGTTTCAGATCTTTATCTTCGCGCAGATCGCGGATCCTTTGATACAAAACGATCACCTCTGTCGTATCATACAATATGCGAAAATCGCATATTGACTTTTATGCATTTTTCGCATATTATTTCTGTAGGGGGGATCTTTATGGACAAAGGAAAGACCGAAGCAGAGATCTTCGCAGAGAATCTACGCTTTCTTCGAATCGTATATCGACTCTCGCAAAAAGAACTGGCCAAGATCATGGATGTGAGTGTCTACTGTGTAAGAAAAGCAGAGAGCGGCGTCTTTGCCAACTCTCTGCATATCGATGCACTTGTGTATCTGAGCAACTTCTTCCACCTGCCTTGCGCACTCTTTTTTACACCGTTGGCGCAGTGGGGCATAAGTTTTCCTATAAAGGGAACCGCGGCAGAGCGAAGCTGTGACTGAGGGGATAAAATAAGATCGTTGCGAAGCAACTCCTCCATTATTCATTTTCAAAATAAAAAAGAGGCCCGAAGGCCTCTTTTTATTTTGCGTATTCCACAGCTTTGGTCTCGCGGATGACATTGACCTTGATCTGGCCGGGATATTCCAGCTCAGCCTCGATCTTCTTGGCAAGCTCCCGTGCCAGCAGGACCATATTGTCCTCGGACACCTCTTCGGGCTTGACCATGATGCGGACCTCGCGGCCTGCCTGGATGGCATAGGACTTCTCGACACCGGGGTAGGAGCCGGTCAGCTCTTCCAGCTTTTCCAGACGGCGGATATAGTTCTCCACATTCTCGCGGCGTGCGCCGGGACGGGCAGCGGAGATCGCGTCGGCTGCCTGGACCAGGCAGGCGATCACGGTCTGAGCTTCCACATCGCCGTGGTGCGCTTCGATCGCATGGATGACGGCAGGGGACTCCTTGTACTTGCGGGCCAGCTCCACGCCCAGCTGGACATGGCTGCCTTCCATCTCATGGTCGACGGACTTGCCAAGGTCATGCAGCAGACCTGCGCGTTTGGCGAGGGTCACATCCACGCCCAGCTCGCTGGCCAGCAGGCCTGCGATATGCGCCACTTCCATGGAATGGTTCAGCACATTCTGACCGTAGGAGGTGCGGTACTTCTGACGGCCCAGGAGCTTGACCAGCTCGGGATGCAGACCGTGGATACCGGTCTCGAAGGTGGCGCGTTCGCCCTCCATCTTGATGGTGTGATCCACTTCTCTGCGGGCCTTCTCCACCATATCCTCGATACGGGTGGGATGGATGCGGCCGTCGGCGATCAGCTTCTCCAGCGCCAGTCTTGCCACTTCGCGGCGGACAGGATCGAAGGAAGAGACGGTGATAGCTTCGGGGGTATCGTCGATGATCAGATCCACGCCGGTGATGGTCTCCAAGGTGCGGATGTTGCGGCCTTCGCGGCCGATGATGCGGCCCTTCATCTCATCGTTGGGCAGGGGCACCACAGAGACGGTAGCTTCGGCGGCATGGTCGGCGGCACAGCGCTGGATGGCAGTGGAGATGATCTCTCTTGCCAGCTGATCGGACTGCTCCTTGAGCTGCGTCTCGATCTCCTTGATCTTCATGGCAGTCTCGTGCTTGACCTCGGACTCCACGCTCTGCAGCAGCTGATTCTTGGCATCTTCCTTGCTCAGGCCGGAGATCTTTTCCAGCATCTCCATCTGGCTGCGCTTGATGGTGTTGACTTCCTGCTGTGCGGCTTCGACACCGGCCAGCTTCTTTGCCAGCTCTTCTTCTTTCTTTTCGTGAGCGTCCACTTTCTTATCGAAAGCTTCTTCTCTCTGCTGGAAACGGCGCTCCTGCTTCTGCAGGTCGCTGCGGCGTTCCTTGAGTTCTTTTTCGTTTTCGGCACGCGATCTATGAATCTCTTCCTTGGCCTCCAGCAGCATCTCACGCTTCTTGCTTTCGGCGCTCTTGATGGCCTCATTGAGGATGCGCTTGGCCTCCTCCTCCGCAGAGCCGATCTCCTTTTCGGCGACTCTCTTGCGGTGTGCCATACCGACGAGGAAGAAAATAATACCACTGACCACAAAGGCCCCTGCGATCAGACCGATCGCCAGTATCATATTCATCATAATTAGCGGACCCACCTCCTTGTCAGATCTTCGAAATGTTTTGCTCGTGTTTGGGATACAGTTTGAAAGAAAAGGCCTTGTGTACTCCCCGGAAGCAAGCGCAAAACGATACGAAAAGACAGAAAGTGGGTCTATCGGCTATATCAATATGAAGCTTTTGAAGATATATGATATATAAAAAGGCGAGATGCCTAACATGAACCAATGTCCCACAGCCTGTCACAGACGGTCGTTCCGCTGCCTGCCAAATACAGCTGGGCCATACTACTCTCATGGTACATTGTAACTTTTTAACGCTGTGCTGTCAAGCAGAAATCGCCCTCTTTTCAAATAAAAACGATCGTGGTATGATACCATCGGTGATGAAAGATGAATTACTGGTATGTATCCCCCTCAAGAGACGGCTGGCAGAACCTTGCCATGGACGAATGGTTCCTCGACCACATGGGCCCGGAGGATGTTTTGCTCTATTTTTATATCAACGCCCCTGCCGTGATCATCGGCAAAAATCAAAACCCGTGGAAGGAATGCGATCTTGCCGCCATGGAGCGTGACGGTGTGCGGTTGGTCCGCCGCATCTCCGGCGGCGGCGCGGTGTATCACGACGAAGGGAACCTGAACTTCTCCTTCATCGTGGGAAAAGAGATCTATGATGTGCCGCGCCAACTGGAGGTCATCCTGCAGGCCGTTCGCTCTTTTGGCATCGACTGCACCTTCTCCGGCCGCAACGATCTTCTGGCAGACGGCAAAAAATTCTCCGGCAACGCCTTCTGCGGAAGAGGCGCGCTTCGCCAGCATCACGGCACGCTCCTTTTAAATTCCGACTTGAGCCGCCTGCAGCATTATCTCCATCCCGACCCCAAAAAGCTCAGGGCCAAGGGTGTGGAGTCGGTACGCTCCCGTGTGGATGATCTCGGTATCGAAACGGACGCCATGCTCCGCGCCATCCGCCATGCCTTTGAAGCGGCCTATGGTCAGGTGACAGAGCTTTCCGTCACACCGGAGCAGCTGGCGCAGGTCGTGCCCTACTATGAAAAGCAGTCCTCCTGGGAGTGGCGCATGGGCAAGACCCCTTCCTTCGACCTGGAGCTGTCCGAGCGCTTCCCCTGGGGCGGCATCGACCTGCAGCTCACTTTGAAGGACGGCTGTGTGCTGGATGCCAAGGTCTGGTCCGACGCCATGGATGCCGATCTGCCCGACCGCATCGCAGCAAAGCTCCTCGGCTGCCGCTGCAGCTCCGAAGCCCTCTGCACCGCCCTGCAAGGTCAGGATGACCACATGAACGACCTCGCCGCCTTCCTGCTCTCGCAGGGATTATAAACGCAAGCCCATCGGCTGAGCCGATGGGCTTGCGTTATTCTTCCGTATATTCGCTCAGTTCGATCCATTTCTCGGGCGCGCCCAAGCGGCGCAGGTAGTCCAGTCCGCCGTCCACCGCCACCGCGCGGCACTTGCAGAACTTGAAGTCATCGCCGGGGATGCTCTCGATCACATCGCCGCAGGCTTTGCATTGGATCTTATTCACAAGGATCTTCATATAGGCAGCCTCCATTCTCGATCACAGGAAGGAAACGGACGAGTTTCATCGAAACTCGTCCCATTCATTAGAAATACCGTTTTTTAGAAATACCGTTTTTGCACGCGGCGGAGGGCGATGGCGAACCAGATCAGCACCGCAAAGGGGAGGACCGATGTCGTCACGACCAGGACCGGCACCTGCAGATCCTCTGGCAAAAGCGCCGACAGCGGCTCCAGAAAGTCCAGATAGGCATCGGCAAAGATCACGCCGCCGATCACTGTCATCACGAGGCCGAAGATCAGCAGCAGGGGCATAGCCTCCGTCAAAAAGGCCTCCCGATCCAGACAGTCCGCCATGGTGCTGCCCTGCGGCACGAGAGAGCCGTTGCCGGGGTCTTTTTCATAAAAACGGGTGGCGATCCACTGGTACAGGCAGAAAATGCCGTAACCGCCCATGGATACGCCCATCAGCAAATTCAGGTCAAGCATACGATCACACCTATCACACATCTATCAGCGCGTATCTCCGCGCGATCATTTTTTCCGCTTTTTCTTCACATCCACGATCAGCAGCGCGCAGACCGCCGCCACCAGGATCACGCCGAGGATGCTGACACAGCCGGAGAACCAGTGTCCGTCCAGAAATTGGCTCACGGCACCGGCGATCAGGATGCCGGCAAGGAACACCATTGCCACAGCCATGATGACCGACAGGAGCGAGGGTCTTGTGAGCTTGAGTTTTTTCATCGTCAGCCTCCTTTCGACAGCATCTTTATTCTACCTTTTTCTATGATAAAAGTAAAGAGACCCGCGCCATCGTTCAAGGATCGTTCACACTTTTCAGCACGATGGTGGGGATATGGGGCCTGTTCCACACACGGACGCCCGCCACACCGCCGGAGACGGCAAGGGTGGTGCGCCCCTTGGTGTAGAGCCCGAAGCAGTTATCGGGAAAGAAGTCCCGCTCCACGCCTAAGACACCGCCGACGAAGGGCAACCGTAAAACACCGCCGTGACCGTGACCGGAGAGGACAAGGTCGGCATCCAGCGCCGCCCACCGCTCCAGATCCGTGTTTCTGTGGTACAGCGCCATCACATAGGGATCGCCCACTACGGTATCACGGATCTCCGCCATGACGCTCTCCGGGGTCGGCTGTTCGGCGTAGCCGTTGGCGTCGTCCACACCGGCAAGGATGATGGCCCGTCCGTCACGCTCCAGCGAGACCCAGTCTCCCCGCAGGACCGTCACACCGCAGGCCGCCACCATATCCAAGATCGCTTCCGTATCGTCTCTGTCCCATTCGTGATTGCCTGTGACATAGTACACCGGCGCGATCTGACAAAGCCCGCGGAGCATAGGCTCTACGACACGGATATCCTTGCTCCAGCGGTCGAGAAGGTCACCGCTCACCGCGATCAGATCCGGCTCACAGGTCCTCACCGCATCGAGGAGCTGTTTGCTGTCCTTTCCGAAGCGGGTGCCGTGGATATCCGTCAGCAGGGTCACGCGGAAGCCGTCGAAGGCTTCCGGGATGCGGCCGGAGGCCACTTCCCAGGTATCCTTATGGAACTGGGCACAGCACCACACCTGCACCAGCAGTGCCAGCACGAAGATCCGAATCAAGATATTTCGTAAATGCTTCATGGTCTATTCTATGCCTGTCCGCGGCCGTTTCATTCGCCCATTGCGAAAACATCCAGATCGCCGTCCGCCACGGCGCGGATATAGGGGTTGCAGTAGGCATTGACGGTCTGCACCGTCAGCTCCGCATCGAGCAGATAGTTCCCCTCCACCGCTTCGCCGGGCAATGTCGCCATCTCGGCATTCTCGCTGTCCAGCAACAAAGATGCCCGTGCCAGCCAGAGAAGCTCTCGGGTGGTCATATCCGTCACAGCATTCTCACAGACCGCATCCAGGAGCAGCGGCGCTCTCAGGACTGCGGCGGCGCTCCTGCACTGCCCGATCAGCCCGGCAAGGAACGCCCTCTGGGTCTGCACTCTGGTCAGATCCAGGGTCTCATCTTTTTCAAGCGTCGTCAGGAGCTCCAGCGCTTCCTCGCCTGTGAGCGCCTCGCCGCCATAGGTCACGCCCTTCATGGTATCCACAAAGTCCGTCAAAGCCTCGGGGTGTAGCACCAGCGTTCCGTCCGGCACGAAGCCCACACAGGCAGCCACCGCCTTCTCCAGCGCGGCGATACCGACATGACCACCGCCGGCCAGCGCATAGACAGCTCTCAGCTCCACAGCGCCTTCGCCATCGGGGATCAGGGTGTCCGCCGGGATGCTCACCAGAGACAGCCGCCCCTTGGCGGTGTTGACGCTCATGAGCATCAGCATCTCGGTGCGTCCGAAGGAGTCGTCCGTACCTGCCAGCAGGATCGTGGAAGTCCCGGCCGCATGGATATGCTCCGACCGGGCCATGGGCTGCTCCGGCACCACCAGCACCGTCAGCACGACCGCCGTCAGCGTGGCCAGTACCAGAAGCAGGCAGAGCCAAGGCGCGGCGCGGCGCTTTTTCTTCACGGCCACCGTGCCGTCCTCTTCCGAAGGCTCCGGCTGTTCTGCGAGCTGCTGTTCCCGCTTTTTCTTCTTTTTGGGCTGCACCTCTTCAAAGACAGGCGGTCCCTCTTCGCCCTTCTCTTCCTGTTCCTTGAGCCATTGGGCATAGGCCTCCTGCTGATGGTTCTGCAGCCTTGCCACATGCTTGGGCACCTTCTGCCGGTCGGTCCAGCGCTGCTGCTGGAAATGCTCCTCCGGTGCAGGCTCCTCTGCGGGTGCGGCTTCCGGCTCGGCTTCCGGCTCGATAGGCGCGGCTTCCGGCTCGACCTGAGGAAGCTCCGGCGCGGCAGGCGCTTCCTCCTGCGGCGTTTCGTCGATCAAATGATGGATGTCGCTGATCAGATCGTCTACATCCGCTTCTGTATGTATGAGGTCATGGTCCATGATCGTCACTCCATGAAAGATTTAGTTCACATAATGTCATTTTAACCCGAAAGGCGGCGCTTGTAAAGAGCTTTCTCGGCAGAAATTGTAAACTCTTTTTGACTGTGGTATAATGGATCTATCAAACAGCAGGAGGCGACTGTTATGGTCTCATTCTCTCCCTGTCCCGACTACGAGCCCGCGTCTTGCCGCCGCGCTCTGGAGACTGCGGCAGATCTGAGCTGGGTGCGTCCCGGTATGCGGATCGGCATCAAGGCGAACCTCGTCCATGCCGCAAAGCCCGACGAAGCCGCCACCACCCATCCTATGCTCCTTCGGTGTCTGACAGACCTTTTGAAGGAGCGGGGCGCCACGGTGGTCATCGGGGATTCCCCCGGCGGGCTCTACAACGAAGCAACCCTCTCCCGGGTCTACCGCGTGTGCGGCCTGCATGACACCGGCGCGGAGCTGAACCGCGACTTCTCCATCCGGGAGGTCGAGTATCCCGAGGGCCGCGTGCTGAAGCACTTTACGGCGACTGCATGGCAGGACGGCTGTGACGCTCTCATCAACTTCGCCAAGCTCAAGGCACACGGCATGATGGCCATGACAGGCGCGGTGAAGAACCTGTTTGGGCTGATCCCCGGCACGATCAAGCCGGAATATCACTACCGCTTCCCGGAGCCCCTAGACTTCGCCCATATGCTGGTGGATATCCAGGAATATCAAAAGCCGCAGCTCCATCTGGTGGATGCGGTGGTGTGCATGGAGGGCAACGGCCCCACGGCAGGCACGCCCCGGCACATGGGGCTCCTTTTGGCATCGGACAATGCCTACGATCTGGACCAGGTCTGCGTCCGTCTTTTGGGGCTGGAACCGGAGGCGGTGCTGACCCAAAGAGCCGCCCTCTCCCGGAGCCTTGTGAAAGACCTCGACTTCCCCGAAGCCCTTTTGCCCTACTGCCAAGCGGACTTCAAGATCCCGCCCACCAAGAGCAATATCTTCAAAAGCCTCCTGCCGGGCAAGGCCGGCGATCTTTTGGGCGAGACCATCGGGAGGCTCATCGCACCAAGACCCACCCTGTCGCCCACCGCCTGCATCGCCTGCGGCAAATGTGCGCAGCTGTGTCCTGCCAGGGCCATCACCATGAAGCATAAAAAGCCTCATATCAACAGGCACAAGTGTATCGGCTGCTTCTGCTGTCAGGAGTTCTGCCCCAAGGGGGCGCTGGAAGCCAAACGCCCGCCGATCGCAAGGCTGCTGTCGAAATGATGCTTGTAAACGGCGGGCAGGGGCCTGCCCGCCCTACGCCCTGTTCGGCTGTGTGCCGTAGGGCCGCCGGACCCTCAGCGGCCGCATATCTGAGCGGCCTTTCAGGAAGGAGTGATCGCATGAAAGAACGCATCTGGGAGCTGGATGTCCTGCGGGGGATCATGATCTGGGGCGTGGTGGTCGTCCATCTGCTCTTTGACCTCGACTATTTCCTCGGTATCGATGTGGTGAAAGACCCCACCATACAATACTGTCTCGACCGCTGCGGCTTCTTGTTCGTGGTGCTGTCGGGCGTGTCAGTGACCTTGGGCAAGCATCCGATCAGGCGCGGTCTGCAGGTGTTCGGCTGCGGCATGCTCATCACCGCCGTGACAGCCGGGATGTACTTCCTCGGCTTCGTGGATGCATTTATCATCATCTACTTCGGCGTACTGCACCTTATCGGCGTTTGTATGCTGCTGTGGTGTCTGTTCCGCAGACTGCCGCCTTGGGCCGCCGCGCTCCTCGGTGCGGCATTCGTGGCACTGGGCGTAGCCTTGCGCCGTGTGCAGAGCGACAGCTTCTGGCTCGTCCCTCTTGGCGTCACCTTCCCCGGCTTTTCCTCCTCGGACTATTTCCCGCTGCTGCCCCACCTCGGCTGGTTCCTGCTGGGCGCCAGTCTCGGCCCGCTCCTTTACAGGGAGAAACGCTCCAGACTGCCGTGGCGGTCGCAAAACTGTCTGTTCTTCCGCTTCCTCGGCTTCTGCGGCAGACATTCTTTATGGATCTACCTGATCCACCAGCCGATCCTCTACGGCATCCTGATGCTGTGTGCATAGAAGGGCGACCAATGGTCGCCCCTACGGCGCATGATCTGATAATATCGTAGGGGCGAGCATTGCTCGCCCGCAAAAAGACCGTGTCTCACGACACGGTCTTTCTTTATCTGCTGATGCTGATGCCTGCCACACCCAGGATGACCTCGTTGGCGATCGCTTCTATTTTGATGGCCGCCAGTTCCTTTTGCTGATCCAGCCTGATCCTCTGCACGGTGGCATGGTCAAAGTTGTTGAAATAGAAGATCTCAGCCTCGGTGGTCAGCGCGGAGGTGAGCCAGTCATCGATGTTGTAGGGATACACGAGCCTTGTGACAGCCTCCGTGCCATCGACATAAGTGACGGTGATGCGGGCGTTTTCCACATGGGCCTGCATGCAGTAGGTGCTTGCCACAAAGAGGACCGCCAGCTCTTGCCCTTTTCCGCTGAGCGGCACGGTGAACGCCGTGGGGAAGGTA
Source organism: Oscillospiraceae bacterium (assembly GCA_017440525.1). Taxonomy (GTDB): domain Bacteria; phylum Bacillota; class Clostridia; order Oscillospirales; family Oscillospiraceae; genus Avoscillospira. Next base: position 10,878 of record JAFSHB010000014.1, read on the forward strand.
TCGAAGATGGAAACACAGGCCAGATTCTCCTTTTCCGCAGGTGTGGCAAAGGGGATGCCGGAGGGCGAAGTGACCACACCGCCGGAATTTCGGAAGAAGCTGTCCTCCACATAGACCACATGCCTGCCATATTGGTTCCAGTTGTGGGAGTAGCGCCCATTTTGGAACAGCCCCATGGAATAGCCCTTGGGTCTGGGGTGGATATAGGCCTGCTCGTGGACCTCGGTCATATGGCAGTTGAAGAACGCACCCATATCCACAGGCACAAAAGGCCTGTCTTCCAAAGGCGGCAGGGGCGACTTCTCTTCTTCGATCTTGTAGTCCGCGGCCAGCCATGCGTCATATTCCCCGGCTGCGGCGCGAAGGAAGAGGGTGTGATCGCCCGGGATATCCTTTGCTGTGGCATAGACCTTATCATTCACGACCGTGATGTCCGAAAGGGTCTCGGAAATATCAACGACCTCTGCCACCGAAGCGTCTGTGACCGTAAAGACCACACGGCTGCCCATAAGGATGATATCCGGCACCGACACAGTGGGAACAGGGGCCGTGCCATGGACCACACAAAGGCAGAGCCTGCCGACTTTATCGGTCTCGACCACAAGGAAGCTGTTATTTGGCGCGGCTGTGATCTCATAGGGGACCGGCTCGCCATCGAGTGAAACAGTCTCCACATCCGCGGCACGCATGGGGATGCGAAAGCGTTTTTTCTCCGTCCTGTCGCAGTGGATGTGGAAGGTCTCCCGACCGCCGCTTTTGGTGTAATGCAGAGCGATGTCTTTCAGGACAAGGCTTGCGTGATCCCAATCCTCCGGAAAGCCGGGAGCGATCAGGATGCGGTCTTCCAGACTATTGATCCGGATGCCGAACAGCCCTTCCACCACAAGGCGCAGATAGGTGCTCGAAACATCGGTGAAATCCAGATCGCCGAAGTCGGAGGCCCCTCGTGCCGACTGGACATGGGCCGCCATGCCGGGGTTCTTGCCTGTGAAATAGCAGTCCGCGATGCCGTCCAGCAGTTTCTTTCCCTCTTTGAACAGACCGATCTTAAAGTACATCAGCGCCAGATGGGCATTTTCTGCCGGGAAGATGCCGCAGTTGGAATACTGCTTGGGCAGCCAGTCGGATGAGAAGCAAAGTCTTCCTTCCGAACCGGGAGTCACGATGTTTTTGATGCGGTTTTCCGTATAGCGAAGCATGGTGTAGGCCTTTCGGTCATCCACCATATCGGAATCGATCACATGATACACAGAGGGCAGCTCCACCGCCGGGTGGATGAGGCAGTTGCCCACGGTGTCAAGGCTCTCCGCGATCACGCCTTCGTTTGCGATCCACAGCTTTTCATGGAGGGCCTTTCGGATCTTCTCCGCTTGTTTACGCAGTACCGTCCCATCCCGGCCCAGTTTTTCAGCGATCTGCGCCAGCACGAAGTTGGCGCGATAGTTGTAGGCTGTGGACTGGGCACAGCCTGCGCCGTTGTAGTTGTGGCCGTCTGAGATCCAGGTGTTGAGCACATTCTGATACAGTCCATCGTCATCGGGATCAAAGATCCTTCTCTCCCATTCGACCATGGCGCAAAGGTCATCAAAATATGTTGCGGCAAAGTCCAGATCCCCCGTCCACTCGATATAATAGAGCATCATATCGAGGGCACACTCTTGCATATTGTAAGGGCCGTACTGCGGCGTCATATCCGGGGCATAGTAGGCAGGGAGCCTGCCGACTTCGTTCTCCATAGCATGGAATCTTCTGTCGAACTTGTTTTCTCCTGCCGGGATCGGCGTATCGTCATACCACACATGCTCTTGCTCCACATCGCCCTTGGTGATGTGGCTCAGATGCAGATCCATGGTGGTCCTGACTCTGTCCCACCAGCCGAGGGCCGTAGGTGCATACCAGTTCCGCCAGCCGAGGAAGGGAGCATGATAGGCAAAGGCCCCGTGATGGAAGGAATTTTCATGCCAGGACGCATCCAGCGCGATCACCGTAGGCGCGATGGTCAGATCCAGCGGCTTCTCAGGCGTGGAAACATGGATGCAGGCGTGCTTGGCATAGATCTGCTGACGGATGACGCCGATGGGGTCTTTCATGGAGAGCCATTTGTCCACAACGGCGTCCTCGGAATCGTAAAGGGCGATGATACAGCCGTCCAGCGCTTTGCCGGGCTCGATGACCGCCGAGATGCAGACCGCTTGATCGTCCTCATGTTCAGGCTCACTTCCAAGGAAGATACTGGGATAGGACCCGGCCATGACCTTTGCCGATCCAAGGCAGAATTGCGCCGGGAAGGTGGTGCCGATATGCATAGTCTTGCCATCGGCACTTGCGATCCGAGCACGGCGATCTCCAAGCTCGACCGTATTGCCCTTGGTATCTTCGGCAGAAAAACGGCGGCGAGGCTCTTCTTTATACTCAAATCGGCATTGCCTGTCGGACAGACCGCCGAAGCCTGCGACAAAATGGATCCTCTGGTCGGTGGAGATCCGATAGCGAATCAAAAAACCATCATCGGGAAGCAGAGGATAGGCCTCGATCTGCACACGAACATCAGGGGCCCAAGAGGAGATCTGTGTGAGGGCATACTCCATGCGACCTTCTTTGAAGGTGGCGTGGATATCCTCAGAGTTATGGAACCAGCGGGATGTCTGGTCGATGTCCTCGGAATAATAGAAGGCTGTCCGCCGACCGGGCGTGATGGCAAGGCCGCTCATAAGAACACCGCATTTTGCCTGATAGGTAGCCGTGTCCTGCATCCAGTTGCATACGGCACCCATAAATATGGGGGCATCGCCCGCAAAGGTAAAAAAGCGCTCCGGCTTGTGATCGTTGGCATGGCCGCCATAGAGAGGCCTGTTGAAGATCTCGGAGCTGCCACTGATGGAATAGCCGTTTTCCGCAGGGGTGTAATGGGTATCGGGTCTCATGGTCATCCCTCCCTTTTTGATGGATATATCATAGCACAGGCCCCATGGCAATACGACTGCATTTTCCGATCTTTCCTTGTCTCTATCCGATCAAAAAGACCGTGTCTCACGACACGGTCTTTTTTGGCTTCAGCTCTATCTCATTGAGGAGGGTAAAGCCCAGGATCATGGCACCGCCGACGATCTGCACCGGGGTCATAGCTTCCTTCAAAAGAAGGGCCGACAGCAAGATCGCCACCAGCGGATCGATGTAGCTGAGCAACGCCACCTTCTGGCCCGGCAGATCCTTCATGGCGGTGAAATACAGGCAGTAGCAGAAGCCTGTATGGACGATGCCTACGATCAGCATGAACATGAGCCCCTTGCCGCCGATGAAGCCCTCCGTAGGACCTGTCAGCACCACATAAGGCACCAGCACCACGATCGCCGCAAAGAACTGGAAGAGCGTGCGGTGGATGCCGCCCACATTTTTGATGTACTTATTCAGCAGCACCACCGTAGCATACAGCACCGCCGCACCGAGGCCAAAGCCGATGCCGATCAGATGGGTGCCGCCCACGGCAGGATCGCCGAGCCCCGTGATCATCACGATGCCGACGGTGGCCATGATGGAGCAGACCCACTGCTTGAGCCCTGCTTTTTCCTTGAAGAGGATCGGGCAGGCCACGGTGACGAGGACCGGCGCGAAGTAGTAGCTGAGGGTCGCCGCCGAAACGGTGGTATATTCGTAGGCTTCAAACAGGAGTATCCAGTTGAAGCCCATAGCCGCACCGGACAGGAGCAGCAGGGGAAGCTCTTTTTTGATGGCGCGGAAGGGGAGCGGCTGTTTCGTGACCAGCAGCGCCAGCACGATGACCGCCGCCGCAAGCACCGCCCGGTACAGGGCGATCTCGCCGGAGGTGAGAGGGATCTGCTTTTTGAAAAGCCCGATCGTACCAAAGACTGCCATGGAAACGATCATGCTGAGTTTTGCTTTTTTCATACCATTCTCCTTAGATAAAGAGTTTGCGCTCCATCGTCTCTCTTGCCGGGCGGCAGATGGCGAGGAAGATCAAAAGACAGCCTACCAGCACCAGCGCCGTCATGGGATACAAAGACCACAGGGCGAAATGCCCCACTCCGAAGGTCAGGACGATCAGCGCCTCGATCAAAAGCATGGCCGCGCCCAGCGCGATCAGTGCGCCGCCGAAGATGTAGAGCCTGCCCTTTTTCACATACTTCAAAAGCACCGTCACCGCCGTGACGATCAGCCCGATGACTGCTGTCACCGGCAGGGCAAAGGACAAGAACCAGCCGCCCTTGGTACAAAGGCTGATATAGAGCAGGTACAGCCCCGCCGCCGCAAAGGAGCAGGGCACGAAGATCACAGGATCGGGGCGGCGGAACCACACAGGGAGCGCGAACACCACATAGCCGATCGCCAGCGCCCCCAGCACGAAGCCTGACCAGTTCACCCGGCCCGACACCTGCAGATCGCACAGCAAAACGATCAGCCCGGCCAGCAGGAACATGGCGGTCAGGATCATCTGCGGCCACGGAGAGCGCCTTGGCTTTTTGGGCTGTTTGTTTTTGGGATAAAGCCCCGCTCCCGTCTGCTCCGGCAGGTCGGGATGATAGGCTCTCGTTTGGCACAAAGGGCAAACGAGCTCACTGTCTGCCAGCTTCACGCCGCAATTGGAACAATACATATAGGCTTCCTCCATTCAAGGCTCCCCTTGTCAGGGGAGCTGTCACCGCAGGTGACTGAGGGGTAGTGATCTCTCCCTCCGTCACGCTCCGCGGGCCACCTCCCTCGTCAAAGGGAGGCTATTTAGTCGCTCTGTGCTTCGCAGACGAGCCCCTGCTCCTGCAGGACGCGGAAGAAGTGGTATTCCAGTCTGCTCTCACGGATGTTTCGGATGATGTTGATGCAGGTCTTTTCTCCATAGGATATCACACCGCAGTTGTGGGGCGCGGCGGCCTGCACACCGAGGATAAAGTCCATCCGTGTGACGAAGCCTGCCATCTCCTCCGGCAGCACCACAAGACCAAGATTGGAGAGTGTCAGGCAGGACTTCCGCTCGCCCACCGTGTCGAACACCGCTTTCATCACCGCGTTTTTGATGAAAAGGGGCAGCAGCTTCACCGCTAAGGCCCGCTCGGAGCCAACATTGACCGCGATCTTCATGCCCATCTGCTTGGGCGTGATCTCAGATGCCATGTGGTGCGAGACCAGCTTGCAGATCTCATCCAAGGTGTAGTCTCCCAGCCGCGGCAGGATCTCCGGTGTGGTATAGAGCGCGAAGTTCCGAAGGGTCCGGGAGGGGAAGAGCTTTCGCAGGTTCACCGGGATCAGCACCTTGAGAGGCTTTCTCCTGCGCCTGTCTGAGACCTGCTCCTTTTGCAGTCTCTGCAAGGCATCCATCAGCGCCGCACAGAGAAAGGCCGTGGCGGTGACACCGTAGGTATGGGCCTTTTCCAAAAGAGCCGCCGTATCCAGGGTCAGGCAGACCAGCCTTTGACGATCCGGCGTGCCGCTCAGATGCCATGCCGTCCGCTCCCGGCGGTCAGCCGGGACAGGGCCTGCATATTTTAAGAAGCTGTCCTCCAATTCCTCTGCGGCGGGTGCTTCCGCACAGTCCAGGATGCCATGGGTGCAGGGGATCGAAACACCGTACTTCTGCCGCAGATACTCTGCGGTCAGGGTCTTTAAAAAGACCAGCGCACCGTTGCCGTCGGTGAGGGAATGGAACACCTCCACGGCGATGCGGCAGTCGTAGGCGATCACGCGGAAGGCGCTCTTTCGCACCTCCTCCTTCCCCATGGGCATGAGGGGCGCTCCATATTCCTCCGAGAGCCCGGGCGCTTCGGGGAGCTCCTGCAGATAATACCAGAAAAGTCCCTTGCGGAGCCGGGCGCATAAGGAGGGGAAGCGCTTGGCTGTCACATCCAGCGCCGCCTGCAGGACCGCTTTATCCACAGGCTCTGTCAGCGTCACAGACACGCGGAACAGATTGCTCCACTCCCGCCGCCTTGCGGCAGGATAGATCTTTGCGGCATTGTCCAGCCGCAGCCAGCGAAGCTGCTTTGCCATGGCGCGCCCTCCCTTCAAAATTTCCCCTATCATATCACATGCGCCCGGATTTGGAAAGGGCCTCCTGAAAATTCGTTGACATTTCAACATTAAAACGATATAATTTTATCGTATTATGATAAAGGAGCTGATCGATCTTGGACGACCGTTACAACGCACTATTCACCCCGTGGAAGATCCGCGATGTGGAGATCAAGAACCGCATCGTCCTGTGTCCCATGGGCGGCACCTCTCTGTTTGGCTGGATGGAGTTCACCGGCTGCCATTTCGACAAGGAAGCCGCCAATTTCTTCCTCGAGCGGGCAAAGAACAATGTAGGCCTCATCATCCCCGGCATCGCTCCCATTCGCGATACGATCCTTGGCAAGTGGCTCTGGAAAAACGAAAAGATGTTCCAAGAGCTGAAGGTGTTCATGGATGAGATCCACAAGACCGGTGCCAAGCTCTTTATCCAGCTCACTGCCGGTATGGGCCGGAGCTGGGCGATCACCGATCACATCGCACCTCTGCACAAAAACAAGTTCACCCGCGCCCTCATCAAGCCCATCATCGACACCTCCCATGAGCTGGCCAGCCCCAGTGCGTGTCCCTCCCGTTGGGACGAGGAGATCGTCTGCCCCGAGATGACCGTGGCCCAGATCCAAGAGATCGTGGAGGCCTTCGCCAAGACCGCCAAGCTCTGCATGGACGCGGGCGTAGACGGTGTGGAGGTCCACGCTGTCCACGAGGGCTACCTCCTCGACCAGTTCACCATGGAGTTCTTCAACAAGCGCACCGATGAATACGGCGGCAGCTTCGAGAACCGCTACCGTTTCCCCGTGGAGATCGTCAAGGCGATCAAAGCCGCCTGCGGCGAAGATTTCCCCGTATCTTTGCGCTACTCCGTAGAGAGCAAGCTCAAGGGCTACCAGAAGGGCGCCATGCCCGGCGAGGACTTCACGGAGCTGGGCCGCGGTCTGGAAGAGAGCGAGAAGGCCGCCAGGTATCTGCAAGACGCGGGCTATGATATGCTCAATGCCGACAACGGTACCTACGACTCCTGGTACTGGGCCCATCCACCCATGTATATGCCCCAGAACTGCAATCTGGAGAGCGTTTCCCACATCAAAAAATTCGTGGATATCCCGGTGGTCTGCGCCGGCCGCATGGAGCCAGAGGTGGGCGCACAGGCCATCGCAGACGGGCGCATCGATGCCATGGGCGTGGCACGCCAGTTCCTTGCAGATCCCGAATGGATCACCAAGCTGATCGAGGATCGTGTGGAGGATATCCGCCCCTGCATCTGCTGTCACGCAGGCTGCTTCAATTTCTGCAAGCACAAGGGCCATGCCAACGACCAGTCTCTGTCTGATACCAGAGGTCTGGCCCGCTGCGCGATCGATCCTCCCACCATGCAGTCGAAAAAATATGTCATCAAGCCTGCCAAGAAGTGCAAGACCGTGGCTGTCATCGGCGGCGGCATCGGCGGCATGGAATCCGCGCTGGTGCTGGCCAAGCGCGGCCACAAGGTGACGCTGTATGAAAAGTCCGACCGCCTCGGCGGTGTGTTCATCGCGGCGGCCGCGCCTTCTTACAAGGAAAAGGACAAGGCCCTGATCGAATGGTACCGCCGTGAAGTCGGCAAGTACCCCATCGAGGTCAAGCTGAACACCGAGGTAACGGATATCGCGTCCCTCAAGGCCGATGAGATCATCATCGCCACCGGCTCCGTCGCCAACCGCATCCCTGTGCCCGGCATCGAGAAGGGCGTGCAGGCTGTGGACTTCCTGCTGGGCAAGAAGGAGGCAGGAGAGGATGTCGTCATCATCGGCGGCGGTCTGACCGGCTGTGAGATCGCCTATGAGCTGTATCTGCAAGGCAAAAAGCCCACTATCGTGGAGATGAAGGAGGACCTGATCGCCGTGACCGGCGTGTGCCTTGCAAACTCCAGCTATCTTCGTGATTTCTTCGAGACCAACAAGGTCCCCGTGTACTTAAAGACCGGGCTCCTGTCTGTGGAAGACGACGGCGTCACCGTGGAGCAGGACGGCAAGCAGATAAAGCTCCATGCCGATACGGTCATCCTCTCCACCGGCTACAAGCCGTCCCCGGCCGCCCCCAAGGGCAGACATATCCACCTTGTGGGCGACTGCGACAAGGTCGGCAACCTCCGCTCCGTCATCTGGGGCGCGTGGGATATCTGCATGAAGCTGTAAGCTTCATGCAGATATCCCAAATGAAGAATTAAAAATGAATAATTGATGTGTCGCCGATGGCGACGGATCGAATCAGTCCGGCGCAGCCGGACACCTCAATTTTTCATTTTACACTTTTCATTTTTCATTTACTAAAACTACAAGGAGCGATATCTATGTATCTGACCCCTGAACAGCAGGGGCTCTTGGACGGTGCCAAAGGCGAGACCATGGCGAAAGTCATGAAGACCCTGGTCATGTACGGCGAAGTCTTCGGCGCGGACAAGATGGTCCCCGTCACGAGCAAGCACAACCACCTCGTCACTTCCTTCGGCCTGAAAGCACTGACCCCTGTGTATGGGCTCATGGACGAGCTGATCGAAGCAGGTGCGGTGTCTCAGCAGACCTTCTCCGCAGATCCCAGACCTGTGGATAAGAATGTGCCTGCCAACTTCCTGCAAAACCTTATCTTCCATAAATTCATGTATTCCAAGCAAGCGCCCTACGAAGAACAGCTGAAGAAGCTGGGTCTGATGGATGAGGATGCTTTTTCCTGCGCCTGCTACCTCGACCAGATGGGAAACAAGCCGCAAAAGGGCGAGATCCTCAGCTGGGCAGAGAGCTCTGCCGTAGTCTATGCCAACTCCGTCCTCGGTGCAAGATGCAACCGCAACTCCGGCATCATGGACATCATGGGCTCGATCGCAGGCTTCGTGCCCCACTTCGGTCTTTTGACCGATGAGGGCAGAAAAGCGACATGGATCGTCAAGGTGGAGACCACCGAAAAGCCCGAAGCCCAGCTCCTCGGCTCCGCCATCGGCATGAAGGTCATGGAGGATGTGCCCTATGTGGTCGGCCTCGATAAGTGGCTTGGCACAGAGCTGGATGATGCCGCCTGTGCCTGGCTCAAGGACTTCGGTGCCGCCACCGCCTCCAACGGCGCGGTGGGCCTGTACCACATCGAGAACTTGACCCCCGAAGCCAAGGAACAGGGCGAGAGCCTTGTGGCCGATGGTGCCAAGGTCTATGTGATCGACGACGCCGAGCTGGAGCGGGTCCAGAGAGAATATCCCGTCATCTGGAAGAACGCCGATGCCAGGCCCAAGCTGTGCTTCGTGGGCTGTCCCCATATGAGCCTGCAGCAGCTGAAGGATTGGACGGAGAATGTGGAGCAGGGCCTTGCCGCAAGCGGCAAAAAGAAGGTCTGTATCCCCACGGTGTTCACCACAGCGCCCGCAGTCAGGAAGGAATTTGAAAAGACCGACTATGCCGAGCGGCTCAAAAAGACAGGGATCATCCTCTCCTGCATCTGCCCGCTTATGTACATGAACAATCCGCTGTGCGGCCCCATGCCCGTCATCACCTGCTCCAACAAGCTCCGCACCTACACCACGGCGCGGTATTATAAGGAAGCCCAGATCCTTTCCTACATCACCAAAGGAGGTGTGGACGCATGAGAGAGTTCAAAGGAAGAGTGGTCGCCCCCGGCACGGTGACGGCCGAAGCACTGGTCTCCCACGGCGGCCTGAACACCTTGGCCTCCTTCCAGAAGGCACTGCAGTTCGGCGATAAGACCGCCACCTGCGGCGATCAGAACAACCCCGACCTCTACGGCAAGCAGATGGCAGGCAAGGCCTTGTGTCTGCCCCGCACCATCGGCTCCACCACAGGCGGCCTCGTGCTGTACTGCGCCTGCTCCATGAACAGACAGCCTGCGTGCCTGCTGTTCTCCGAGCCGATCGACTCTCTGGCGGCGGCAGGCTCCATCCTGGCCTCCGTGTGGCTGCCCGATGCCAAGATGCCCGTGATCGACAGCCTTGGCGAAGAGTTCCTGAACTTCGTCCAAGACGGCCAGACCATCACCCTCAAGGAAGACGGCACAGTGGTCGTCGCATAAAAGAACGAGGCATCCTTTCAAGGATGCCTCGTTTATCGCATGTAAAGTTTTGTTTTAAAGCTCACTTAGGAAAGGGATCAGATTCCCATCCGGCGCTACAGTATAGCCAAACCATACTTCGTTATTGTCAGTCATTACCGCTATGATGGCTGTTTTATTACCATTTTTAAGAGCAACAGCAAGCGGGAGAGAATACTCAGAGATCGTATCCACCATTTCCTCCATGCTTCGTTTTTCGGCATATACTGCAACCATTACTGTTTCTTCTCCCAATTCTTCCACATAGTATTGCTCAGAAATACATTTGGCAATTGCTTCAAAAACAATTTTGTCCGCTGATTCGGTAAGCACCTTTGACTGTTCTTCTAGACACACCTGATGTTGGCTGGTTAAGTCTTTATAGTTTGCATACAAAGTATTATAGTCATTTTGGGTCGCACTTACTGCAATAGTTGCAAAAACTCCATATATTACAAGAACTATAATAGCAGCAATTTTTAAGAATTTTTTCATAGGATCTCCTTCTTTCAATTTGCGTTTAGGTGTTGCAGCAAAACCATCTTTGCTACACAACATTTTTAGTTATTACGCAGGTGCGTATGCGCATTTGCGTAATAAATTTTACCAGAGTCCTGAGGTGATCATGATGGGCGTCAAAGATGTTGTAGTAAAGCGATTTATAGCGTTATGCAACGAAAGAAATATAAAACGAAACGAACTTGCGTATCGCTCCGGTGTGACACCATCTACAGCATATAGCATGGTAGATCCCGATCGAAGAGACATCTCTATCGTAACGATCAAAAAATTTTGCGACGGGTTAGACATTACACTTGGTTCATTCTTTTCAACCATAGAATTTGATGCACTGGAACAAGAAATAAAGTAGTATCGAGCGGCAAAGCCTCCCTTGCGTACAGGGAGGTGGCACGGCGTAAGCCGTGACGGAGGGATCGTAAATGCGGTCAAAACAAAATAAGCAGTTGGTACCATTTGCAAAACAGCTACGGAAAGAAATGACCAAAGAAGAGCGGCATCTTTGGTATGACTTTTTGCGGACATATCCTGTTCGTTTTTCCAGACAAAAAGTATTGGGAAAGTATATTATTGATTTTTACAGTGCAACAGCCCAATTGGTGATCGAACTGGATGGTTCACAGCACTATGAGGAACATCATATTGACAAAGATGCCGAGCGTACTGCATTTCTTGAAAACTATGGCCTGACTATCATTCGTATTCCAAACAACGAAGTCTTTAGTAACTTTCAAGGGGTCTGTGAATACATTGATGTCGCTGTTAAGCGATCCCTCAGTCAAAAATCAAAAGATTTTTGACAGCTCCCTTTACGCAAGGGAGCCTTTGGGGCTGTCTCAATCGCAAGCATCCTCTTATAAAACTGATAAAAAAGAGCGGCGTTTGCCGCTCTTTTATTCTGCCTTGGGCAGGGGATGATCGCATCAGCAAACAGCTCCCTCTGATGAGGGGCTGTTGTGTTGATGCCTCCACCGGGCGGACACGCAAGTATGCTCGATGTTTGCATAGTTGTCTTCTGCAGCTATTTTCCTGTTTAAGCTGCAGTAAGTTTGTCTATCCTCTCCAGCAAGCGGGCAATGAGATCGCTGCGGGCATCCTTCCACTCCAGAGAGTGAACATGATAGATATTCCAACCAAGGCCCTTCAGGACAGCATCGTTGCGGTTATCCCGATCGATCAGGATCCCCAGGATATAACGGTCTTTGTGCTTGACAGCGATGTCTACGCGGAAGTTGCCTTCACCCACAAGGGTATTCACTTCAAAGCCAGCAAGCGCGAGCTCACCGGCAATGGCACCGCAGACCTCATCCACATCCGCAGTCAGCACAGGCTGAGCAGCGCGAGTGGTGCTCTTGGCATAGATGAGGAAGTTACGGAGCGCTCGCACACCGTCACCGACTTTGTCCTCAGGAATCAGTTCGGGATCAAAGGAATTGTAGATCTTCATATCCTCTCTGGCACGGGTAATGGCAACATTCAGCCGGCGGTCGCCGCCTGCCTGAGTCAGAGGACCAAAGTTCAGGTCCAGCTTGCCGCTTTCCTTGGCAGAATAGGCCACGCTCAGAAGGATGATGTCACGCTCATCACCCTGCACATTCTCCAGATTTTTGATGAAGACCGGTTCCTTCCTTTCGAAGGCCCATACTCGAAGCGCTTCATCCTTGCGGCACTCGGTCTCAAACAAGCTTTCAATGAGCGTTTCCTGCTGGTAATTCATAGTGACCACACCAACGCTGAGCTCGTTGCGTTCGGGATCCTTATAGATGTTCAGCAGTTCTGCCACCACAGCCTTCGCTTCTTCTTTGTTGGTCCTGGACTTGCCATGGTCGAACCTACCGTCCACTGCAACACGCTGCACATGAGAGGTCACATCATCTGCTGCAGGGAAGCTGATGAGCTTGGAATCGTAGAATGCTCTGTTGCTGAATGCGATGAGATCCTCATGTCTGGAGCGATAATGCTCCTTCAGCATGATTCGCGGAAAATTCAGATTGACGGCTTCGCTGAGGATGGATTCTGCAAAGACATCGCTGACCGGAGTTTCTTTAAAGAAGCTGCAGGGAGGCAGCTGGCGGGGATCGCCAACGATCATAGCCGCCCGCGCTCTTGCCAGCGCACCGATGGCAGAAGCCACAGGGACCTGACTTGCTTCCTCGATCGCAGTGACATGGAAGCACTCATCCATGGGGAACACCTCTGCCACCATATCGGTGGTAGCCAGAACGATAGGACAGGTGCGAAGCGCCAGACGACGAACTTCGGGATCCGCATAGAGCTGGCGGAGACTGGACTTGGAATCATTGAGGAGGGTCATGTAGCGATTGGGCGCCGTAGAAACAGTCGCTTCACTGACCATATCGGGCACATGCCGGTCCAGCCGAGCAACGAGCTCCTGCGCGGCGACCTCACGAAGCGCCACGGTCGCTTCCTCAGTCAAGGTCATGTCATGGTTCATGAGGTTTGCGGAGAACTCCTTCAAGACCTGTTTGGAATCGACGATCTCCTTGAGGATCTTCCGATAGATAGCCTTCAACCATGCCTTCTCCACAGTCTCGGCATCGTAGTTATTCTCAAATGCCTCCACAGGAGCGTCCATGCCCAGATCGACAGCCTCTCTCTTCAGACGAAGCCATCCCATCCACTCAGGCAGTTTGTCCAAATTCTCCAGATAGGTGCTGTATCTGGCTCTCAGGCCATCAATGCTCTCGCCATAGTACGCTTCGGAAAGGTCCTTGCAGCGGGCAAAGCGCTTCACGGTACCATCATCCAGCAGCTTCTCGATAGCCTCCATATTGCCGTTTTTGCAGGTCTCCAGGAAGATCCTGCTGAGCGTTTCCACTTCCTCGGGAGTCTTCTGCAGCTTTTCACGGCAGTAGCGGCAATATTCTTCACGATCGTCTGCCTCCACCTGATACAGAGCCAGCAGCTCCAGCCATTCCATGGTCTCGCCCAAGCTCAAACGGCGCTTGGCATGCGCGTTCAGCTTTTCCATGATACCGGGCACCATGGTATGCTTAGCCAGACCACGGGCCTTTTCATACCGGTGGATAAGAGCAGCAGCATCCACTCGAAATACACTGGGATTGAAGACGCTCTCCACACGGGCACGAATCTGACGGTCACCACTGCTGCTGTCGGGAACGCACTTCATAGCATTCCGGAGCCGGGGCTCATCTGCGGCAAAGGCAATGGGCCGCAGACGATCGGCAAGACGGACCAGATCGCCGATCGTCATGGGCAGTCTGTCCTCACAGAAGGCCATAGCGACAGCATCACCGTCTTCCTTCAGCATATCAAGCATCTGCAGCTCTTTCAGCTGGATCTCCCGCTGCTCGGAAGGATCGCCATGGATCGCCATGTGACGGAGAGGATGGTGCTGCAGATCCATGGCAGATGCCATAGCTCCCATTCTGCGGATGAGGGCGATCTGCTGCTGGATATGACCATCGGTCAGAAGCTCCAGGTCGGGAATGTGTCCCAGAGCAAAGCCCTGCACATTTTCATAGCGAATATTCGCATTGATCAGTTCTCTCAGCGTCATCCCGCAGGCATACTTCTTGTCCCGCGCCTCGGCATACTTTTTCTGATCGGCAGCAAGCTTCTCCAGCTCACTGCGCTTATCAGCATATTCTGAGACCTGACCGCGCTTTCGCTGTTCCAAGGTCTCCCGCATTTTCTTCTTGACCGACTCCGTGCAGTTGGGTCCCAGACGAATCAGATAGGGATCTGCACCGAGCTTGCGCAGGCGATCCTCGATCACATCCAGAGCCCCCTTCTGCGCTGTGGTGATGAGGACAGGCTTGCCCTTGGCCGCCGCGTTGACTGCAACAGCGGTGAGCTCCTGAGACTTACCGCAACCGGGAGGACCCTCACAGATCAGGGAGGCGCCTTTGCAAACGGCAGCAGCGATCCTCTTCTGTTCCTCGTTCAGTCCAATATCGATGATGTCATCACCATCGATCTTCCGGGTGAGATCTTCTGACTTGCGAACATCGAAATGGATCTGACCATCCAGGATAGAACGCGTCAGTTCGTGCTGGCGAAGGTAGTCTTCATTGTTCACAAGATCCATGTATACGGTAAATGCAGCATTGGCAAAGGAGCCAAGGACACACTTGTCGAGCACCAACCAGTTGTTTCTGCCGATGATGGCATTCTTCAGCGCATGGATCGTGTTGACAAGAGGAGCACCTACATGGGTATTGAGCTTCACACCCAGACGGTCCAGACGGAGCTTCAGCACGGGATTGAGCGTCATTTCGCCGTCTGCCGCCAAAGCAGCTCCCTTGGACCCGGTAACAAGCTTTACCGGCTGCAGCAGGATGGGTGCATAATAGTTTTCAGACTTCTCATCCGTCCAGCGGAGCAGCCCGAAGCACAGATGCAGGCTGTTGAAGCCGAACTGTTCCAAATCGCGCTTACCGGTCTTGACCAGCTCCTTGACGCGTTTTTCCAGCGCACTCTTCTTCAGGCCGGTGGTCAGGCATGCCGCAGCATGCTCTTTGATAAGCAGCTCCGTTCCCTCGAGCTTCGCCTCAAAGTCGATAGGACAGTTGCCAAGCTCCTTGGGATAGGGGCGCAGCTCGAAGTGCTTTTCGGCCGCCACATCCTTCAGCAGCTTGTTCAGATCTGCACTACAGATGGGAATGAGCTTGTCATATTTCAAATTGATGAAAGGGGATGCCTTAGTAGAAGGCAAAAGGTACCGCTGCATGGCGCGAAGACGCTTTTCGGACGGCGTCTTCGCACCATCCTCTTCCTCTGCACCATCGAATTCGGGGAAATACAGCGCTTCGTCCACTTCATCGTCCTCGTTGGAGCCAGTCTGTCCCTCTTCCCCGGTCAGCTGTCTGGTAATGGGCAGAGGAACGGCACCCAGCGTTCTTGCACGGCTGACATCCACCATGTATTCGATGTTGTCCAGCTCGTTCATAGCGGCGGCAACAGCGGAGCTGTAAGGTGTGTTGGCGTTGTTCTGACCATGACAGAAGTATGTCGCCTCCACAGGCACCAGACGACCGGCCGACACCAGCTGCTGCAGTTCGGATGCGGTGGCATCGGCACAGGAACTGAGCGCAGTCTTCTCCGTGAAGTATGCAATGAAGATATGGCCAGGGACCAAGATCAGGACCACTCTGATACCTGCCTGCTCCAGACAGCCTGCAAAAAAGAGACTGGAGTCCAAACAATTGGCCTTCAGATCGTGAACGATCCGGTCGGGGAGCCTGACTCTCTGACCGGTCCGTTCAAAGCTGCTAGCCGTAGTACAATAGATGAGTTCCTTCTCCGCAAGCGCATCGTAGATGGCCTCTGCAACAGCCTTCACGCGTTCAGGATCCTTGCTCTGGTAGCCGGACATGCTGCCGCTGCCGGTACGCTTCTGAAGGAGCTCCTGTGCACGACGGTTGATCTCTTCCACTACAGGATGATTGGGGAGCACATAGGACGCAAGGGTGGCCCGATGCGCGGTGGCATCCCACTCATCGAGGGTCAGCACTTCAACAGGAGCAGTGCTCTCATAGAGGACATTTTCGCCCTGGCGGACCGTAACGGTCACGCCGCTCTGGCGCTTCTCGGTCAGACGATAGATGGCATCAGCATCCAGGATCAGCTCCACTGACGAGAGGTCCAGCCTGGCCTGAGCCGGCAGTTCATCCACATGGATAGAGCAGGTCTTGATCTCATCGCCGACGAGTGTGACCAGCAGGTTCTCCAGCGTTTCATTCCCGTGGTTTTCGAGGACCAGGCTCTGAAGAGGTCCGCGAAGGCCAAGGTTCTGATCGGAAGTACGGCTGATGTGATAGAGCGCATAGTTGAACTTGCTGAGTGTCAATTCAGCGCTGACAACACCGATGTTGTCGGCACTCTCTTGGATCGTATAGTGGTTCATAGTCCTTCCTCCTTTATCTGTAAGCGATCAGCTCGGCCAGCACATTGGCCACATCTGCTGCATGATAGCCATGCTGATCAAAATTTTCCACTTTCACTACAAAGGCTACATTGCTGTCCTCCAGAATGCCCAGCAGGAAGCTGTTCTGTCGGTAAAATGGCTGTTCCAACTCGGCCGTTCCCGTCTTTGCTGCGGTGATCTCAGGGACCAGGTTCCTGTTCAGGCCGCGGTAATAGGTGTCGGTCGCGAGCTTCCAATAGTCATATGTGGTATGAGCAGCCTTCCTGCTGGCATAGGTCTTGAGCTTGACTTTGGCTTCCTGAAGCACTTTGGGCTTCTCCGGGTCATTGTCGTTGACGATGGACTGCACCAGATAAGGCTCGGCAGCCTTTCCGTTATTGGCGATGGCTCCGGCGATCTGAGCCAGATCGATGAGGGATATCTGGTTATCGCCTTGGCCGCAGAATGCGCTGAGTGTGTGACCATCGGACGAAGACCGGATGTTGGTGTAAGAACCGGAGCGCTTCAGCTCCCCCAGCGCGACCGACTTGGACACGCCCCCGCAGCCGATGCCCCATTTCTCAAGATCCTGCTTGGCCTCCGCCATATCCAGATCGGTAGCTGCCATATTGGCAAAGGCGCGATTACAGCTCTTGCCCAGCATATCCACGATGCCGATGTTGGCACCATGCGGCCCCTGAGAGCAGAACACCGCCTCACCGGAACGGTACTGGTCGCCGTGGCGGCCCACGCAGTCGTAAGTAAAGCTGTCAAGCGCAGCTCTGTCCTGTTCAGCAGCCAGCAGCGTGGTCAGGACCTTCATGGTGCTGCCATTGATATGGAGCTCAGTCAGGACCTTACTCTCAGTCTCGGGACCGTTGCCGTCCTTGCGGACCGACAAAGCCAGGAGCACCTCGCCAGTGACATAATTGTAGGCATACACGGCGCCTTCGTTACCATGGAAGGCATCGATGACCGCCCGATGCTCGGAAGGACTCATAAGAGTGGTCGTCATGATATTGCCTCTTTTGGCTGCCCGCCTGCTGCCGAAGCGATCGATGCGGGGCGTGAGCTCTGCCGCATACTGGTAAAACAGCGTCTGTGCGACCTTGCCGCCCTTGCAGCCTACCAGATCGGCGAAGATGACATCGTAGTTTGTGGAGCCATCCTGCTCCATGAGCACGGTGCCATCGGCGCTTCTGATCTCACCGTATATGCCGAGTATTTCTCTGCGAACGGAGCCGGTGAGCATCACGGAGCTATCGGATACCCGGTGAGAGACGATGGGCAGGCTCATGAAGAGTGCGATGCAGAGGACCGCAGACACCCAACGGAGCTTTTTTTCAGTATTTTTCATGCATTTTCCGCTCCTTTCTGATACACACAAGGCAGATCGCCATCAAGCCCGCCGCAAACACAAGGGCACCGGCAAGGCCTGCTTCATAACCGGCCTGACTTTTGACCTTGTCAATACTGAGCGTGAGATCCACCGTGTCAGTGTGGTCGGTCAGGTACTGGACGATCCTTGTACAGATCTGCTCAGCCATCCCGGAAGCTTCATCGCACACACGAACACGAATGTACCCCGAGCCGGTATAAAATACTTCCACATTCCCATTCAATTCGGGACTGGAGCAGCCGAGCCCCATATCGATCGCCAGTTCACCAAGATATTCATCAGAAGCGGCGTAGACGACCTGATCGACCACGGTATCCTGATCATGGTCTTCTGTCAGCTCCACGAGACAATAGGCCTCATATCGATCCACGACTTGGGCATCCTTGAAGAAGAAGATAGACAGCGCCACTGCCAGCGCAGCCGCCAGCGGGATCCAGAGCAGCTTCATGATACGGGCAAGGACCCCAGCAGGCAAGCCTCTTTGCTGTATACTGGGACAGAAGCCACCGCAGGTCATGCCCAGAAGCGCTCCATAGGCAAGGATGGCAGTACCGCCCCGGCTTATGACAGGGGCAGTGATCCCTGTGAAGGGAAGACAATCCGCACTGCCGAGGTAGTTGAGTATTACCTGTGCAGCTGTCATCACACCAAGCTGGATCGCTACGATGTGGCCGGAGGGATATACGGTCTTATGGGGCATAGACTGGATGCAGATGATGATGTAAGCACCCAATACCACAAACAGCACAGGCTCGCCCAGCAGACATTGGATCCCGGCCAAAGCCAGATCGGTCTCGTGGGAATAGATGCTGCTGAAGAGCTTACCGTTCTGCAGCCCCAGACCGAAGAAGCCGCCGGCAGCCAGCGCGCGGACCGTGGCACCCTGCTGGGTGAGCTCTTCACTCTCAAGCGCTGAACCGGTGGCCAGGATCCGCTCCATAGCGTAGGGGTTTTTGAGGAGCATGACCCAGAAGGCCACAGCACCCACGATCAACAGGCCCACAGTGAACTTCCAGCTATCGACCAGCTCGATGGACATGTACAGATAGAGGGCTGCGAGGACGGCGGCGCCGCCAAGATCGTGAGCCCACATGAACAACACGGCAGATACAAGGGTGCAGATGGAGTAGATGACGATCCGCTTGTTGTTGCGATAGGCCATGGAAGCCTGCAGGATCAGCAGCACTTTGATGATCTCGGAGGGCTGGATGCTGATGGGCCCGATGACGATCCAGAGCCGGGACACAGTGTCCGCTCTGGTAGATCTGCCCAGCGCAAAGTTCGCCGCAACGAGACCGAGGATCAAGACGGTCAGGATGCTGAACTCCTGATCGCCGAAGGTGCTGTTGTATCGAAGCAGGAAGAAGCCGGCAAGGGCCGCCACGAACATCACCAACAGGTGAGCGGCATATTCGCCTATGCCGTAGAGGCCCTGGAACACAGTGCCTACGGCGCATAAGACAGATACGGCAGCAAGAACAGAATGCAAATAGAAGTTCCTGCGAATACAGATCCAGGAGAGCAGTGCCAGCAAGCCGGCGATCACACCCAAGGTCAGCAGCACCATAGAGCTGTTGTAGCTCTCGAGCTCCAGCTCTATGGGCGTCTTCATAAGGATCACGATGAAGCCCAGAGCCAGGAATACCGGCATCAGTTTGCGGCAGTTTTGTTTGGTGAACAGCATCATGCATCGACCTCCTCAAAATAGATATAGACCGAACCAAGACAGATCCTGTCTCCGTCACGCAGACGAGTGGGGGGCGCATTCAAGATCGGCTCGCCGTTTACAGCGACGAGGGAGAACTCCCTGCCCCGGAGCATCGGACTGATATAGAAGTGGTTATCTGCTTCTCTGGCGATCAGCGCGTGAAGACGGCTGACACCGGTCCTCGCAGGCAAGAGCAGATCGCATTTCGACCACGAACGCCCCACCAGAACAGAACAGCTGTCCAGACGGTGTATGGTCTCCGTTCTGGTCTCGGGATCCACGATCCGAAGCCGGGCATTCATGACCTGACTGTAGTAGTTGGAGCGATGCCAGGCTTCTTTGAATGCTCTGGCAACGCCTGCCGCACAGAGCAGAACACCGAACCCAACAAGAAGGATGTAGGATAACATAAGGATACCTCCCGATCAAATTTCATACACATATCATACCATTCTCGCAAAAAGTGTGCCAGCCGGAGCATTTGTGACAAAATGGCCGTTCCAAAGTCTGCTTCCGTCTCTTTTATTATAAGGGAATATGCAGAAAAGTCCCGATGTTCATTTGTGAACATCGGGACTTTTCTGTTATTTGGGAGTCTCCTTCGTCTTTTTCTTGCCGATCCTTCTGCCGACAAAATATGCCGCGACGGTCCAAAGCACCGAACAAACGATAGCCCGGAGAGCATCCGTCGAGATCACGATCACCCTTTCTCCAAGACCGTCACCAAGATACGCCCATTTGGTCACCATGAAAAGCAGGGCGCCCACTGCGACGGCTCTGAGAACGCGCACAAGATATCTCCATTTGGATCTTCTGCGGGGGCGCTCGGTCTTTTCCTTCTGGGGAGCGCAGACATCCTGTGTCTTGACATGGTAGCTTTGGCCATCATGATAAAGCTCTCCCTGGTAGGTCCTCCGGGGGACTTCCGACCCCTGCCGTTTTTGGATCGCCTCCCATATCGGTTCGTTTTTCTGAAGGGCTTTGCAGAGTTTCTTATTTCTGGAGAGCTTCTTCAGCTCAGCATCGGTAAGGTCACGAATGAGCTGCCGCATACCATCGGTGGAACACAGCTCCATCAGATCGATGAGAGCTTCCGGGATGTTTTTGGTGTATCTGGCCACATTCAACAGGCCATCCCAGCTGATGTCCTCACCCAGAAGCGTACACCACCATTCCCACTCTTCCTCAGTTCCATCAAACAAGATCTGCATATCATCCTGCAGCTTCTGGAGCTTCTTTTGCCCCAACAGAGCAGAGCTCGGTCGCACGCCCTGCGGCCCGCATTCGATACAGGTCGCTCTGTCCCGACAAACGCCTCCGCTGCGATATAAAGTCTCTTCATTGCTCTGCGGCATAAAATACAGGCAAACACCATCCGCATGGGAGATATGACTGCAGGGACCGCAGAAGGATAGCTGTCTGCGGAGGGAGATCGGCAACAGGGACAGCAATGCCGTGACCGCCGTTTCAAAGAATGGCAGGCAGTAGCCCACTTTGGCTGTCAGCTCCGGTTTGGATGCCAGACAGGCACCGAAAAGAAAGCCGTTCCGCAAATGGTAGGATAGCTGCACCTGCTCCTCTTTGCCCTTAACAAAAGACCATCCGTTCTCCCGCAGGAGGTATCTCTGTTCCTCCAGAGGATAGGGCAGCAATCTTTCTTCTATGCGCTGCGTCAGCCCGACCCAGGAGATACCCAGAAGTTCATCGGCCATTTCCTCATCCATAAAGTAGGAGACAGTCATGACGCACGCCCTTCTCTCAACTACTTCGGAGCGGATGGCAGAAAGGACATATCCGCCCTCTGCAGGCGTGAAGCGGAGCATGGCTTCTTTCGGTACATTGGTAAGATAACTAAAATCCGCGACCAGCGTTTCTGCGACTGCTGTGGGGAATCCGACCGTTGTCTCGGCCGGTGCATTATAGTCGCTTCCTCCCCAGCGGCAAACTTCGATCATCATATTCGGACACCTCTTGTCAAATATTGATCAGCCCAAGCTTGTGCAGTACCCAAAGCACCGGGTCATACACATTTCTGGACTCATCCCAATAAGGTCTTTCCGGGCTGGCGTTATTCTCTCTGCAGGACTGGACAAGGAAGCCCGCCTTGCTTGGATCGTTTCCAAGTGCGCCAAACACCTCAAATTTTCTATGGGCGATATCATTCTGTGCCGACATACGCTTTTCCATCGGCTCCCGGGTGTAGTAAAAACGATCGTTTTCTCTCACAAGAGGGAAGCTTTCAGGCGTCAGAAGCGCTACTTCTTTGCCTTCGTCATCCATCGTTGTCGTATACCGGTATCTGTTATCATGTTCGCCGCGTGAGATCTGATCCAGATGCGTCAGTATGAAGGCGGTGAGCTTTTCATCCGCACCGTCCACCTCTCTATAGATCGTATTGCAGGTCCCATTCGTATCCTGATCGGGTCCCGATACAAAGAACAACGCATCCGAAGCTCTCAGGAACTCCGCCAGATTCTCGTCTATCGCCTTCCGCGAATCAAAAGCCTCGCCGGGGAAGTCTCTAAAGACGAGATTTGCAACACCGGTCCTTTTCCCATTCTCATCGATCCGTCTCAGCACAAGGATAAAACTCTTGCCCAGATCTTTGATGTTGTTTCTTGGAATCTCGACCAACCCGGACTCTTTATCCTTCTCGTCCGTCCACCTGTAGGGTGTATGCAGCATAAAGTCATCTCTGCAGTCATTGACGGACTGCAGCGCTTTATCGGTATTCAGCTTATGCAGATACACCGACTTGCCCTGACCTCTGGACCCGATCACAGAAAATACATAAGTCGGCAGCTTCTCATCGCCAAACGGCATATGATACTGTCCGCAGTTGGGGCAGACCCTGTACCAGATCTCTTCTGTTTGCCCCTTGACACCGATCTTGATTCGATCGCTCGACCGCCCTTTGCCGGGGATGACCTTCAGATCCTTTAAGATCGCACTGTCTACCTCGCTCCCAAAGCCACAAAGCTTCAGTTGCATTCTTCCCAAGATATTCTTCTGCAAAATAACACCGTATTTGTTGCCGCCGCCCCGGTAGCACCGTTTCGTGAACACCGTAGCACAAAGAGGACAGATATGTTCCCCTGCTTTCATAACTGAGTACCTCCTATTTTTGTGATAATGAGTCCGTCTTGAGATATCGGACAGGAGCGCTGTAGAACGGCTGCCGATCCGACCTTTTCTTCAAATTCGCTTTCCGTGTAGACCGTCTCTTTGCCGGTGCTGTCTACGACCCGGATAAACACACGGTCGTAAGACTGCCGCTCCGCGGCAAGTTTCCGGACATATGCCTCATGGGCCTTCTTCGACTGCTTCTGTTCCTTTTTCGAGAGGCGGACATCCGCAGCAGGCACTCTGACCGCGATCAAAGACACTCCACCCAACAGACGGCCGCCGCAAAGGAGGAAGCGCACGAGGAAATATGTGCCGGCAGCCGCAGTCAGGACGGCAAGGACGATCGGCAGGCAAGTCCCGTAGGGCAGTGCTTTCAGCACATCAAGCCCCATCGACAGCCGCACCGCCTGCAACCAGGGCAGTTCAAGACGCACCCGGAAGAGCAGGAGAAGCGCCGCCGCCAGCACGAGGATGATCGAAAGATTCCTGCCGTAGAGATCCCATTTCTGCCACAGTTCCCACTTCGGAAGCTGAGAGGTCACTTTTTTGGCCTTTGTCTGTGGGATCTTTTCGTTGTCCAGTGTATCGAGCCGAAGAACATTTACCATAGCCAACACAGGCACACCGACGGCGACTATGTAGAACAGCACACCCAGACGGCCTCCCGCAGCCTTACGGTAGATCATGCCGCACGCAAAGATCTGCAGAAGAAGATATCCGGATGCACAGAGCCAACCACGGAACTGCTGATCCCTTTTTTTCTGCAGGACCTCCCACGCCTTTTCCTTCGTTTTTTCCATCAGAAGGATCCTCGGTGCGTCCATATGCCCTTCGGCAGCCAATAGCAAGATCATTTGTGCCAGCAGAGAGAACAGCAGTGCCAGACGGCTGTTGATCGCGCTTGCATAAATGCCTGCCCAGGCAGACAGCAGCATCCCGGCTGCCATATAGGGACGGAAGCCCACTGTAAGCTCTCTGCCTTTCAGCGGCAATAATTCAAATTCTGTCACAAATACGCTCCCGGCCAATATCCCGATCAGGGCCACAGTGACGATTTTTCCGATCGGCGAGGGGCCCGCGCAGGCCAGAGCCGGTGCAGCCACCGCATAAAAGGCAGTCGCTGCTTCAACGAATTCCTCTTTGTCTACCGGAAGACCTTCTTCGGTCAGACACAGCACGATCGTCAGAAGGGTCGCAACAGATGCGAATATCCAGAACAGGCTGCCGCCAAGGGCACAAATGGGGATAATGGCCGCCCACATCCGCACCAGCAGTCCGAATGTGTAGTCATGGAGCCAAAGACCGTGATCCTCCAGACTGGCCAGAAGAAAATAGACAGCTCCAAAGTTCAGTGCTATGCCCCATAAGAGATCCCGGGCGCTATCCAGCAGCAGCAAGAGCATATCCAGCCGTGTTTCGATAGGATCCCCATTCTGCAGTGTGCTCAGCCACTGAACAAAGCCGCTGACCTTTACAGGCGCGTTGGGATCGCCGACAGCGATCGCACGCTCTGCCGCAAAGGTGATCCAGCCAAGGACCAGCAGGATCAAGAACACCGTCCGAAAACCACGGACCTTCTTCATTTTGGGCTGATGGAGCCACTCTCCATAGGACAGCTTTTCGGAGAACACGGCATCGCCGGTGGCTCTCTTCATCGCATGAGCGGACACCAGCGAAGCGATGATACAAACAAAGATCGCAGCGCCGACCAGTATTTTTTCACAGAGCAGCCACTGCAGCAGCTCCGTTATCCGTAAGACCGTCGGCATCCGATACCACAGGATGTAGAGCAGCACGAACAGGATCAGACCGCAGATATTCCGGCTGCTCCGATACCAACGGCAAGCCCGCAGCTGTCGACGAGCGACGACTTTGGGATCTTGTTTGGAGACCAGCTCTTCGCCATCCTCCGGAAGGACGTTCCGCACAGAAGGCTTTTTCTCTACACTCAGGAAGAAAAGTACGCCCTCCAGCAAGACGAACAAAAGCAGATCCGACCGCAGAAGAGGTGCCATCATCATACGAGCCGTTTGAACGATGTGATATGTCGTTGCCAGTTGATGCTGCCAGCCAACGATGTCAGCGAAGCCGATCTGGACCATCTTAGAACGCAAGGCCAACGGATCGACGGCACCCTCTGCGCAGACGATCAAATGCAGACCAAACAGGACCGCCAGGACCACGAACCACCCCTTGACCTTTCGGCCGCAGACCTTGGCGGAGATGAATTCCATCCGAATCACATTCCAAAGGATCCAGAACAGCCCTAGCCCACAGAACAGTGCTTCCGTGGATACGGATGCGCTGTTCAGGAATCCCATATTGATCGCAGAAAGCACTATGGGTCTCACCCGGAGCGCTGCTGCCACCGTCGCCAGACCGATCAGTCTGACGCAGAGAACATCATGATATTTCCGATATTCGAATGTTGTACCGGGCACACTGCGCTTCTTTCGAACAGCATTGCTAAAGTCATCTCCCACAATGAACAGGAATACACATCCGAGCGCCCAGAAGATCGCACCGCCCAACAGCACGATCAGTATCAAAACAGGAAGCAGCAGCCAGATCCCTTTGCGGAACAGCTCCCGCCAACGAAGAGGTGCCGCTACCGTTTCCAAGCGATACCATGCTGCGAAGCATTCACTCACAGCAAAGCCGCAGAACAGCAAGGCCACATCCGCAAGGCCGCGGATGATATTTTTGAATAGCATCACATCGGCATCGAGAACACCGATGTAGACGCTGCCGAACAGGAACTCTCTCAGCCAGGGCAGTTCGATCGTCCCGGCTGTGATACCGTTCTTTTCCAGGATCGCCATGGTACCCTGGTAGATCGCCAGCAAGATCATTGCGATCAGCAGGCTCCACAAGACCGGGCTCCATGATCTTTTGTATGCGCGCATTTTCTCTCTCCTCCCCTCACATGCCGAGAATGGCTGTCAAACTGAGGTGGTCGTCATTATTTTTGTTCCGAATGGTGAGCATCTGGCCATTGGTCAGGACAGCCCGATCAGGTGTCCCATTTTCGTCCACCGCAGGGATCACAAACCGACGGATGCCGTCCCTCTCCTCACAGTGTACCACGAACTCGTGGTCTTTGAAGCTGATGGCGATATTTTTGCCAGCTTCGAAGGGAACGATATTTTCCTTCTCGTGAGGCTGAAGGTAACGGTCCTTGCCGACAAGGATATACCGAAGGTAGAGCTTCTGCGCCCCCGGAGATACCGGCTTTCTGCCGGGCCGCAGCTTTCCCTTTCTCTTAGCGCCACCGGTCTTGGCAGGCCTTCTGACCCGACGGATCACAGGCAGGAGCAGCAAACAGGCCAGCAGCACACTTTCGCAGAGGAGCAAAATGCCGCAAAGGACCGGCGGCATCTTGCTCTCGCCAAGGAATAGTATGACACCGAGGACTGCAGCGCCAACGATCAGAATGGTCTTTCCGGTCTTATCCATCATATCGAACCTCTCTTTCTGCCAACGAACAGGCGGCGGTGTTCCTTTTCTATGTACCATCCCGTAGAAGGGGTGATCTTCCCGTATATCCCATCCAGTTCCTCACAGAGCCGATCATAGTCTCCCAAAGCAGATCCCGATCCGCGTTCGGGCTCGGGTTCGGGCTTAGGTTCAGGTTCGGGGTTAGGTTCGGGTTCGGGCTCGGACAGTTCTACAAATGTGGAGCGCATCAGTCCTTCCGGCTTCTGTCCGGGGGCATAGACCGTCACCGAGATCCCCGGCATAGTATACTCCGCACTTTTGATGATCCCGTCCAACCTTTTACCGTCAAACCCCTTCTGTAGGAAGATCCGAAGATCTTTATTAAAATTTACAAGCGACGGCAATACTGTCAGCACATTTTCAACATACACTTCCGGTGCCGTGACGCAGGAGGCTTCTCTCCAGAACTCACCAAGTTTTTCTTCGCAGCGCGCTTCATTGGCCAGTTCGCGTGACCTTCCCCAAACCAGAACAGCGAACATACCGCCGGAAAAGGCCTCCCTCAGATGGGACAGGACCTCCGCTCCCCACTTTTGAAGCACACCGGGATCGATGATCGCCACGAAAGTGGGCCCCCCCACTTTCCTCGGATCGGGAGGAAGTTCAGTATCGCCTTGCACTTTTCTCTCGAAAGCTGTTTTGACAGCATCGAAGGGCAGACGATCCGTCCGATCGATTCTGGTCATATATCGGAACATGGTCTTGACCCAATCATCCGCATCCGGGCCCCACCGGAAGGTTCGCACTTCCTTTTCCATCCATTCATCGTCATGGCCTGCTGCTATCTGTTCCTGATAGAAGCACCGCAGTTGGGTGGGATTCGGCCAATCGCCCCCACCATGAGCCCTCGTGACCTCTTCAATAGGATTTGCGTTGCCGAACAGCTCTGCCAGCATACCGCCCAGCCCCCACACATCCACACGATCATCGACCGAAGCTTCGCAGACAGTTTCAGGTGCCGTATTGCCCAGGCTGATGATATTTTTGACGGTGCCTGTCGGACCAACAGCAATGGTAGCAAAATCGATGAGCCGTACCTTAAATGTATCGCCATCCAATTCTTCGATCAAAGTGTTTTTCAGCTTTATGTCCCGGTATGCAGCGACCTTGCGATCGCCGACCGAATGCGCATACAGTTCTTCCAGTGCCTGCACACACTGGTAAAGGTATTCCAGCTTCGTATTGACATCCGCAGTCTTCAGGAGATCCTCTGCATCCTCGTAATGGGGTTCCAGCATCATGTAGGTACCAGCCGGCGTTGACAGCATGGCCCTTTCGCCTTCTGCCATCAATTCTTTCTGCAGGCGCTCAGCGTTATCGTCCAGAAGAAGGATCTCCCGGATATGTTCGCCCCCAAACGGATAGAGATCCCAGAACTGCCTGCAACCGGGGATCCTTCTGCCTTCGCAGGCATACACATCGGTATTATGTTCGTACACAAAGAGGCAATATTCCTTCTCTTTCACGAACCCATCAGGAACAGCGTCTTTAAACTGTACCTTCCAGATCTGCTTCCCGCTATCATCGCTGCAGAGCGGCTGTGTCGCGACCAGCACATATCCCTCTCCATGATGTACGAATCTCATTTCTCTTCTCATCATATTTCCGCCCCCGGTCTTTTTTCGGTCTAGCAGCTGTACCGCACAGCAAGAAGTGTGTTGTTATCGTCAGTAGTCGTGCTTTCTGCCACCTTTTCGCTCAATTTTCTCACCAGCGCATCCATGCTTTGGGCGTTCAGGAGCGCCGCTTCTACGGTCTCATCCCGCTCTCTGTCGCTCATGGCATCCTTCAGCATGCCATCGCTGCCCACCAGCAAGATGCCTTCGCCGGAGAGCTTCACCGACTGCACCGGCACTTCATCCGCACAGCCGATCACAGCTCTCGGGGTGCCGCAAAATTTATTCAGACCGCTTCCGCCGCTCCTGTGATCTTCGTAGACCTCTCTGGCCCCGTTTTTTGTCACCAGCAATACCGGACAGTCGCCGGCATTGGAAACGAACAGATGCTCTCCGGCCAGCAGCGCAGCAGATACTGCACAGCCCATATCCCCAAAAACAGCGACATTGTCGTTGAGAGCTTCATGGATCTCATATATCAGGCTTTGCATGGCCTTGGACAGATTCTTTATGGCATTCTCAGCTTCACCGCGCAAGACCAGTTCCGGGAGCCGGGGAAGGATCTGCTTCCCGACCGCCACACCAAACAAGCTCTCCAATGCGATGGCCGAGGAGATCCTGCCATTGCTCATGCTGATGCCATCGATGACCACACCGAGCCAGACCTGTTCGCCCGGGATCGTTTCGAGCGTCATGGAAAAGCAGGCATCCTCATTACATTCTCTGCCTCCTCGATTGGAGTAGGCTCTCATATCAGAAATCA
This sequence comes from Oscillospiraceae bacterium, assembly GCA_017440525.1. Taxonomy (GTDB): domain Bacteria; phylum Bacillota; class Clostridia; order Oscillospirales; family Oscillospiraceae; genus Avoscillospira. Next base: position 39,483 of record JAFSHB010000014.1, read on the forward strand.
TCATGATCGTTCACGCTCCTGTGTCTCAAAAATGTTTGAAGGTCCTCTTGCGGTCTTCGGACCGGGCCTCTTTGTTCCGATCGCCGGACTTCCGCAGCTGCTGCCACCATGCAAGGAACCGCTCCTTCAGATCTTCCGCACTGTCGATCTTCCGACCGGCGATCGGATCTTCGCTGCACTCAACATATTCCGCCTTCGCCCTTCTGCCAGTATCAGATACAGCAGGAGCAGGTCTTTCGGAAAGGGCCTCGATCAGTTTCTCCAGCTTGGGACGAAACTCGGGGAAGGGAAGGATCGCACGCACGAAGATGCTGTCAACATCGCCCATATGAGGCAGCATCGCACCGTCACTTTTGAACAGGCCATAGGCCGCCTCATGAGCAAGAAGCACCGCCGCATAGGCATCTCCGCTGGCATCCATGATTCCATCATTGGGGAGCTCTGCAGGAGGCTTCCCCACAGCAGACCAGATAGGAAGGATGCGGACAGACAAACTGCCGTTTTGTTCGGAGACGAACACCGTATCGGGGCAAAAAGCCAAGGGGATCCTCTTCGTATTGTTCTGCCAGTATTCTGCAGTGAGCAGAAGCAATTTCAGTAAAAACGCCCTATCGTCTTGCAGCAGCCGACGCAAAGTGCCGTTCTCCGCCACTGCGCGACGGACAGACATCTCCCCCGTCTGCAGCGGAAACAGACATACATCCAGCTTCTGGTCAAGTGTGACCTGTCTGGTAGACGGCATGATCCAGGTGCCGCCGGCCGCAAAGCAGCCGGCTATGTGTTCTCTGATCTGCTCATCACCGGCCTCCTTCTTTTCGGCCGCAAAGCCTACCAGAGGGTTGCCGTATGTATCCTTGTAATCAAAGATCTTGCCGCCATAGAGGGTCTGCTTGCTGTCCTCAATGACCCTGCGAAGGGCCGGTGCATCGGAGACATAGTCCTCGTAACCATAGGGAGGAACATGACCGGAGGGGTCCTTACGGGCAGATTCCTCCGTTTCTCTTCCGCCTGGTTTTTTCACATATTCACTATAGTCAATGTCTTCAAACAAACCGTGCATGATCTGTTCCTCCTGTTTTTCATTTTGGATATACCAACTTTATCACAGATCTCGAGCGTTTTCCACCGGAGCAGATGTTAAGTTTTGGGCTCGAACAGCTTTATGTAGTCCTGCATGGCCTGGTCAGTGCTTCTGGGATAGAGCAAAGCACAGTCGGCCTGCTGGAGTATCAGGTTCATTTCGACCATAGAGCAGCCCATCGCCGCATAGCACCGAACCAGATTGTCATAGCATCCCCGACTCTTTCCAAGCAGGATCTCCTCGGCAGTCTTCGGTGCGCAACAGGCTTTATTAGCGACCTGATCGTACAATGCACCGCCACTTTTCAGACCGTGTGCTTTCAGGACTGCTCTTCGACTGTCACGCAGATCTGCCGCACAGATCTGCTTCACTTTCGCTTCAAGGTCCTCGATCACTTTTTTGAGATCGCCACCACAATCATCCCAAGTAGGAACATTCATCTTGGCGCAGGATGTGAGAAGGCCCGGCAAGCCCAGACGACGCAAAAGCATCTCCAGAAGACCCAGCCATTCACAGCCGTCAGGCAGCAGCCGCTTGGTCTCTTCGTCCTCCCGCGCTGCGTTGGCCCAGCCAAAGACACACTTGGTCAAATAATTGCTCCGGTTGCTCTCCTCATCGTATGTATTGGTGAAGAATCCGGGATAGCCGATCTCCATAAGAACATGTTCAGCTTCTTCCACCGTCAGAGCTTCGGCTGCACAAAGCATGATCGCGATACAGATAGGACGAGCTGTGGGGCGGGTGTTGCCAAGGAACATCGAGACCACATTCGGCTGCACGCCGATCAGTTCTGCCAGCTTTCCGTTTCTCTTTTTCTCTTCGAGGATGACCGCATTCTTGGCTCGCTGCACCATGGCCGTTCTCTGCGTCAGACCGTGCACCTCGCTGAAGGGAATGACCTCAGTGCGATCACCATTCTGAATGACGAGACCTTCAGGTGTGACCGTCACCTTCTCTGCGGAAAGTGCTTTCCAAGTGCCGCTTCTCCGGTCGAACTCCTGATAACGAGCAGCTTCATCAAAATACTCCTGATCGATCTCCATTGCTTTTTTCATAGACCTCAACTCCTTCATTTTTTCTATTTCGATCTTATTATACCATGTCCGACTGCCGATCGTGAATGTGCATTCCAAACAATTCACAAAAATTCCTCCCAAAAAGCTAAAAGCATCCGCGAAGCGGATGCTCAGTGTGCCGGAACATGCTCTTTTCTCACTATTTGTTTTTGACATATCCACACAAAAACTGATCTTTTGAGCACATCATCGCACATCTTTCCTCCCGATCGGCTATGTTGAAACTTGCCTAAAGCATAGTAAAATATAAAAGATCTTAGACACCAGAGGGCAAGCCGCTCCCCTACAGCTACGACCGCAGTACATGTTCATCGAGGCAAACTGCGTTCGACTGCCCACACACTTCCTCCGCCTCCACCGGGCGGACACGCGGGTCCGCCCCTACGAAGTCGATCGACAGCGCATTCGCCGCAGATGATGCCGGGGAGGGCAGCAAAAAGCACCCCGAAGGGTGCTTTTTGCTTAGTCATCGACACACTTGGAGCAGGGGGTGTAGTTCCGCTCTGCAACGCTGAGCTTCTTTTCCTTGGCGTTCTTACCGGCGCAGTCCTCGTCGAGGTGATACTTGGTGCCGACGACATAGGCGATCTCGTCTTCATCCTCGTCATCGTCGCGGTCATTGGTCCTGTTGCCGGCATCTTCCATGAATCTCGCGAACATGGCGGCGGCCTGTGCGCGGGTGGCATTTCCGGCAGGCATGAGCTTACCGTCGGAACCGGTGATGATACCGGCCCCCACAGCCCACTTCATGGCAGTCTCGGCATACTCGGAGACCTTATCGGCATCGGAGAAGCCTGCGAAGCTGCCGCCGGAGACGGTGCTTCCTTCATACTCGGTGGTATAGCGGTAGAGGATCGCAGCCAGCTGCTCACGGGTGATGGCATTGTCGGGGGCGAACTTGCCGTTGCCCACACCGTTGACGATGCCGTTCTTGGCAGCCCATTCCACAGCGCTGTAGTACCATGCACCGTAGGAGACATCGGAGAAGGTGTCGGCAGAGGAGACGGCAGGCTCACCGGCGATACGCCACAGCATGGTGACGACCATGCCGCGGGTCAGGGTATCGTTGGGGGAGAAGGTGGTGGTCGTAGTGCCGTTCATGATGCCTTCCTCATAAACATATGCCACCTCATCATAGAACCAGTCGGTAGACTTCACATCGGTGAACTTGATCTCGCCGTTGGTCAGCTTGAAGCTGACGACGCCGGAGACCTTGGTGCCCTCATCACCGTAGCAGGTGAAGCCGACGGAATCGTCGCCGGTCTGATTCACACCGGGCTTATAGCTGACCTTGGCCAGGTCGTAGGTGTTCTTGTCATCATCGAAGTCAAAGTAGCACTTCCAGGCGGCCTTGAGGACGGACTTGTCGTGATAGAGCGTGCCTTCCATATCGGTGGAAGAGGAGACATCGAAGGTCACATAGTTGAACTCCTCGCCGCTCTCGGCATCGGCTTCCTCCTCCCAGAACTCTTCGAAATCATCGGGATCCAGTTTGACGGAGCCGTTCGCGGTGCAGCGGTACTCGATATCGGAGGCGCCGCCCTCACCGGTGACGATGGTGATGGTGCCTCTGCTGGTGGCAAGACCCACACCGGAGACCTGATCGTAGACCTCGAAGTTCAGCTTGTACTCGCCTTCGCTCAGGACCTCGAAGGACAGATCCTCCATGGCGCTGAGGGCGTAGTCGTTCTCATCATCGGGATCGTACTGGGCAAAGCTGGACTTGGTATCATAGCTGATACGGCCCACGCGGGAATTGGAGGTACGGTCCTCGGTAAAGACGACACGGGTGCCCGCACCGTCGGTGATCAGGCTGTAGAGGCTCTTCTTGGCGGCATTGACGGCAGAGTAGCCATCGATGCCGGAGAACACACCGGTCTCGTCGAAGTCGAACTCATCCACACCGTCAGCCACCTCTACGGTAAAGCTGTTGCGGCGGTAGAAGGAGATGTAGAAGGTGTCTTTTGCGGTGCTGCCGCTGCCCCAGTCGGCGGTGACATCCACCTTGGCGAGGCCGATGCCGTCCTCGGCCTCCACGGTGACGGTAGCACGGTTGGTGCCGGTGAAGCTGGACTCGCTGACGGAGAACTCCTCTTCGCCGGAGACGGAGACGCTCCACAGGACGCTGTTGGCCTCCACACCGGAGAGCACGAAGGTCATATTGACAGAATCGCCGTTGACCTCATCCATATCCTGCGCGCAGGTGATGGTGCCCTTGTCGGAGACGGTGATATCGCCGTGGCCGGTGTAGGTCTCGCCATCGATGGTCGCAGAGACGGTAACTTCGGCAGTGCCTGCCTTCAGAGGGGTGATCAGGCCGGTCTCGGCATCCACTTCCAGCACGGAGCCGGAGGCGGAGAAGCGGACATCGGCATCGGACACGCTGCTGCCGTCAGCAGCGGTGACGGTGTAGGAGACATAGGAGGTCCCGGAGGTCAGAGGCACGGTGGCATCCTTGACGGTCACACGGTAAGCCGCAGCCTTGACGGTGATGGTGGCGCTGTCGGAGACAGGGTCGATCGCGCCGCCGTTCTTGGCGGTGGCGGTGACAGTGTAGGTCCCCTCCTCAGTGGCCTTGAAGCGGCCGTTGGAGACGGAAGCACCGGCAGGGGAGACGGACCATGCGATCTCGGAGTCGTTGCCGGAAGGCGCAGTAGTCGCATCGAACTTGACGCTCTCACCGACCGCGGCTTCGGAAGCGCCGCCGGAGATGGAGATAGACTCGGCAGGCTCATTGATATTCAGGGTGATGGACGCGGACTTGGAGATCTGGTCGGAGGGACCGCCGAAGGAGACGGTCACACCAACGGTATCCGTGCCAACAGCATCCTCAGGGACGGTGTAGGAGATCGAATTGGAACGCTCGCCATTGTCCCATGCCACACCAGAGGTGGCTTCGCTCGCCTCCATGGTCAGGGTCACGGTCTGGCCGGGCCAGACATTATCCTTGTTGGATCTGATCTCCACAGTGGGCTCAGCAGCCATGGCAAAGGGCACAGCACCCACGACCATGATCAGAGCCAGCAGGAGCGAGAATGCTCTTGTCAGATGTTTTTTCATAGTTACACCTCGTAATGTTCAGAATTCGTTGACATGATAGCACACAGCACACCGTTTGTGCAACATTTTTCGCAGAATTTTCAAAATCTTCATAATTGCTTGCGCCTCCCTCTGACGAGGGAGGTGGCAAAGATCTTTGATTTTTGACGGAGGGAGAGACAAAATATACACGATGTCTTCTCTCCCTCAGCCTCGCTAACGCTCAGCAGCTCCCTCATCAGAGGGAGCCTTTTTATTTCATCAACCGTAGATCCCCGTGGAAAGGTACCGCATCCCTGTATCGGGCAGAAGCACCACCACAGTCTTATCCTTATTCTCGGGCCTTGCTGCGATCTGCCCGGCGGCATAGAATGCCGCACCGGAGGAGATCCCCACCAAGAGCCCATGGTCTTTCGAGAGCCTTGCGGCGGCGGCGATGGCATCGTCATCGGCAACATCCATCACCTCATCATAAATGTCACGATCCAGCAGGGCAGGGATGAAGTTGGCGCCGATGCCCTGGATCTTATGAGGTGCCGCTGTACCGCCGGTGAGCAGGGGAGAGGCCGCAGGCTCTACGGCAACGATCCGGATATCGGGATCTTGCTCCTTCAGATACCGACCTGCGCCCGTCAGCGTACCGCCGGTCCCCACGCCTGCCACGAAGATATCCACCTTGCCCTCGGTGTCTGCCCAGATCTCAGGTCCTGTGGTCAGATAATGGGCCCGGGCATTGGCAGGGTTTGAGAACTGGTCGGGGATGAAGGAGTTGGGGATCTCTTTCTGCAGCTCCAGCGCCTTGTCGATCGCGCCCTGCATCCCGAGCTTCCCCTCGGTCAGCACGATCCTGGCACCGTAGGCACGGATCAGCTGCTGGCGCTCCACGCTCATGGTGTCGGGCATGGTGAGGATCACCTCGTAGCCGCGGCTCGTTCCCACCCACGCAAGACCGATACCGGTATTGCCGGAGGTGGGCTCGATGATCGTGCCGCCCTTTTGCAGGAGCCCCCGCTCCTCGGCATCCACGATCATGGCAAGGGCCGCCCGGTCCTTGGAGGAGCCGCCGGGGTTGAAGGCTTCGAGCTTGGCATATAAATTTCCAATTTTTACCAGAGGCGTGTTGCCTATGGCAGCGATCAAGTTTTCGTGTTTCATGCTATTTCTCCTTTTTGCCCTCTCCGTCATCGCCGTTGGCGATGCCACATCTCCCAAAGGGAGAGGCAAGCCTTGGCTCCCCCTTTGGGGGAGCTGGCACGGCAAAGCCGTGACTGAGAGGGCCATTATAAGAAAATGCTCCCACGCAGGGAGCATTTTCATACATTTACTTCTTCAGAAGGTCGCGGATCTCCGTGAGCAGGACCTCTTCCTTGGAAGGCTCGGGAGGAGCGGCGGGTGCCTCTTCTTCCTTCTTCTTCATGGCGTTCATGGCCTTGACCACAGCAAAGACGACCAGCGCCACCAGGATGAAGTCGATGATATAACCGACGAAGGTACCGAAGCCGATGGTGATGGCTTCCTGCACCACGGTCTCACCGTCCATGACGGCCTCACGGACCACCAGATTCAGGGCAGTCATGTCTCTTGCGCCGAAGATCCACGCGATAAAGGGCATGAACACATCGTTGACGAGGGAAGTGGTGATCTTGCCGAAGGCAGTGGCGATGATGACACCGATGGCCATATCCATCACATTGCCTCTGGCCATGAAGGTCTTGAACTCGTTGAACAGTTTTTTCATATGTATGCTCCTTTCCATATTCAAGCCTCCCCTTTTAGGGGAGGTGGCATGGCGAAGCCATGACGGAGAGGTCTGCATGCACTGCTTTTCACCTCTCAGTCGCGCTGCGCGCGCCAGCTCCCCTCAAGGGGAGCCTTATCTTACTTCTTTTCGATGATCTCGATGCCGCCCAGGTACTTGCGCAGGACCTCAGGCACCACGATGGAGCCGTCGGCGCGCTGATTCTGCTCGACCATGGCAGGGAAGATGCGGGAGGTGGCGAGGCCGGAGCCGTTCAGCGTATGGACGAACTCGGTCTTGCCGGTGGCCTCGCGGCGGAAACGGATGTTGCCGCGGCGTGCCTGATAGTCTCTTGCATTGGAGACAGAGGAGACTTCCTTGTAGCCGTCCATGGAGGGGATCAGGATCTCGATATCATAGGTCCTTGCCATGGAAGCGGAGCAGTCGCCGGCAGCCAGCTTCACGGTGCGGAAGTGGAAGCCCAGGCCCTTGACCAGATCCTCGGCCTTGGTGACCAGCTCATCGAAGGCTGCATCGGAGTCCTCAGGACGGGTGAACTGGAACATCTCCACCTTGTTGAACTGGTGGCCGCGGACCATGCCGCGCTCGTCGGCACGG
>JAFSHB010000015.1 GCA_017440525.1 Oscillospiraceae bacterium
CCCCCGGGAGCCTGCTCTTTTCCATTTTGCGGACGATCCCCCTTATACAAGGGGAGCCTTTGGTGCTCCGTAGGGGCGACCATTGGTCGCCCGTGTGCAGGCAGTTATGGCCGTCAGGGTCTGCCGGCCCTACGGGTCGCACTGTAGGGCGCTGGACCCTCGGCCGCCGTGTGCAGGTACCACCGATGCTCCATGGCTCGGGACATCCTCATTACCAACGATGCAAAGATCGCTGTGTATAAAAACGCACAGCGATCTTTGTACAATTTTTTGTATGAATGAAAAACTTTTTCGTTACCCTCTGTACAAATTGCTGTATATCTGATATACTTTTATCGATACATATCCCCCGATAGGGGATCAATAAGGAGGAATATCTATGAGCGTATTAACTGATCTCATCTATGGCGGTTCCAATGCGGTCGCCGGCTTGACCGAAGGCGCGGTCAACGATGCCATTGCGAAATACGGTGCCGATAAGGAGATCGCATTCCCCGATACAGCATATTTCTTCCCCACGATCTATGCGGCTACCGGCGTCAAGGTCAAGACTCTTGGCGACCTGACTGCCTGTGTAGGCGTCTTGAAGAGCCTGATCACCAACGAAGAGGATCTGGGACAGGCGCTCAATGCAGGTCTTGCTACCGCAGTCGGTGCTGAGATCATCGAAGGTCTCAAGTATGCAGAAGGCGGCGATCCCTACGCAGAAGATTCCGGCATCGGCTTCGTTCCCGATCCCATCATCCGTTCTCTGGGCGTGCCGCTTGTCACCGGAGATATCCCCGGCGTGGCGGTCGTGCTGGGCAAGGCTGAGGCCGCCGCTGATGTTGCAAATGTGGTAAAGGACTACCAGAGCAAGGGCATCATGACCTTCCTCGTGGGCGATGTGATCGAGCAGTGCGCCGAGGGCGGTGTCAAGATGGGTCTGGAGTTCCGTGTGGTGCCTCTGGGTCATGATGTGACCTCCGTCATCCATGTCGTCACCGTTGCCATCCGCGCCGCTTTGATCTTCGGCAATGTGCAGCCCGGCGATCTGGGCGGCCTGCTGGACTACACCAAGAACAGAGTCCCTGCCTTTGTCAATACCTTCGGTGCGATCGATGCTGTGGTCGTCTCCGCTGGTGCCGGAGCCATCGCGCTGGGCTTCCCTGTGGTGGTGGATATCGACCTTGGCGAGAATCAGGTCCCCGGTGCGCTGGAGAGCGTGTGCGACCATGCCGAGACGGTGAAGAAGTCTCTGGAGCTCCGCAATATCAAGATCAAGGCCACCGAGCTGCCCATCCCTGTGGCATTTGCCGCCGCCTTTGAGGGTGAGATCATCCGCAAGTCTGATATGAAGGCCGAGTTCTGGTCCGGCAAGAACCCCACCGCCGAGCTGGTCCTGATGAAGGAGATGGCAGAGGTGGAGGACCATAAGATCTCCATCGTCGGCCCGGATCTGGACTCCGGCGAGACCGACTTCGCCCTTGCGACCTATGTGGAAGTGGCCGGCAAGAAGATGCAGGCTGACTTTGAGGCCGTTATCGAGCGCAAGATCCACGCCTGGTTCAACTACATGGAAGGTGTCATGCACACCGGTCAGCGCAATCAGATCCGTATCCGTGTCTCCAATGGCGCGTATGAAGCAGGTCTGCGCCTGAAGGACTTCGCGGAAGTGCTCTACAATATGATCATGAATGAGTTTGACGCTGTCGTGGATAAATGTCAGGTCACCCTCATCACCGAGAAGGCGGAAGTGCAGAAGTTCCTCGATGAGGTCGCCATGCCCCGCTATGCCGCTCGTGATGACCGCCTGTCCTCCATGACTGACGAGTCTGTGGACCGCTTCTATACCTGTATCCTGTGCCAGAGCTTCGCGCCTGCCCACTGCTGTGTGGTCACGCCCGAGCGTCTGGGTCTGTGTGGTGCTGTCTCCTGGCTCGATGCCAAGGCCACCAATGAGCTCGATCCCAACGGCCCCTGCCAGCCCATCATGAAGGAAGGCTGCATCGATGAGCGCACGGGCCGCTATGAGACGGTCAACAAGATGGTGGAAGAAGCCACCCACGGCGCGGTCGAGGCTGTCACGCTCTACTCCATCCTGGAAGATCCCATGACCTCCTGCGGCTGCTTCGAATGTATCTGCGGCATCGAGCCTGCCTCCAACGGCTTCGTGGTGGTCAACCGTGAATACAAGGGCATGACCCCTGCCGGTATGACCTTCGGCGAACTGGCCTCCTGCACCGGCGGCGGTGTCCAGACCCCCGGCTATATGGGACATGGCAGACACTTCATCTCCTCCAAAAAGTTCATCTATGCCGAAGGCGGCATCGAGCGTATCGTCTGGATGCCCAAGGAACTGAAGGACGATGTGGGCGCAAGGCTCAATGCGACTGCCAAGGAGCTCTACGGTATCGAAAACTTTACCGACTACATCGCAGACGAGACGATCTGCACCGAAGTGGAAGATCTGATGGACTTCCTGACGGAAAAGGGCCATCCTGTTCTTGCAATGGAGCCTTTGATGTAATATAATAACGAATGGGGCGGCTTGCCGCCCCATATTGTTTGAATTTGAAAGGAAACAGATCTATGTTTCAGGTAACTTTTACCTTTGAGGGCCAGGCTCCTGTGACGGTGACTGCACCCCCGGACAGCAACCTGCTCAGCGTGGCAAGAGAAGCCAATGTTGCGATCGATGCCCCCTGCTCCGGCAACGGCTCCTGCGGCAAGTGCAAAGTGAAGCTGGTGGAGGGCGAATTGCTCTCTCCCAAGACCGGCCATATCTCCGACGAGGAATATGCCGATGGCTGGCGTCTCAGCTGCGGCAGCAAGGTCATCTCCGATGTGACTGTGCTGGTTCCTGATATCGCCTCTGCCTACCAGAGTCGCATGAAGACGGCTGACCTCTCCTCCGGCGAGGAGATCGCCGTGTTCGAGAAGCTGCAGTCTGAGATCGCTTCGGCAGGCATTGCCTTTACCAATGATCTTATCTGCCAGACCGTCTCTATGGACGAGCCTACGCTGGACGACACCATGCCCGATAACGAGCGTCTTATCTGGGCGATCCAGGCACAGCTTGGTGTGGAAAAGGTGGAGCTGCCTTACTGCGTGATCAGGAAGCTTGCAAAGACCCTCCGTGAAGCCAGCTTCACTGTGAAGGTCGTGGGCGAGAAGAAGGACAGCTTCCTGAAGGTCTATGATATCACCGCTGCTGATGACGCATCTCCTGCCTGCGCTTTGGCAGTGGATATCGGCACGACCACCGTGGCAGGCGTTCTGGTGGATCTATTCACCGGCAAGCTCCTTGCCAAGGCATCCTCCGGCAACGGTCAGATCCGTTATGGCGCGGATGTCATCAACCGCATCGTGGAGCAGGGCAAGGAGGGCGGCATCAAGCGCCTGCAGGATGCAGTGATCAAGGATACCCTGCGTCCCATCGTGGCCGCCCTGTGTGCGAGCGCTAAGATCAGGACAGACCGTATCATGCGCGTCTGCATCGCATCCAATACCACCATGAACCATCTGCTCCTCGGGCTGGATGCCGAGCCAGTCCGTATGGAGCCCTACATCCCCAGCTTCTTCTCGGTGGCAGATCTGAAGGCCCCCGATATCGGCCTTCCCGTCAACACCGCAGCAGAACTTCGTATCGCGCCCAATATCGGCTCCTATGTGGGCGGCGATATCACGGCAGGTACGCTGGCGACGCTCCTCTGGAACAAGGAGGAATTCAGCCTCTTCGTAGACCTTGGCACCAACGGTGAGATCGTCTTCGGCAATCAGGACTTCATGATGTCCTGCGCCTGCTCTGCCGGTCCTGCCTTTGAAGGCGGCGACATCTCCTGCGGTATGCGTGCCACAGACGGTGCCATCGAAGCCGTGGTGCTGGATGCAGACACCATGGAGCCCACCTACAAGATCGTGGGCGATGAAGGCCAGAAGCCTGTCGGTCTGTGCGGCTCCGGCATCATCGATATGATCTCCGAGCTGTTCCGCTGCGGCATCATCAATGCCAAGGGCCTGTTCGTCCGCGAGGGCAGCCGTGTTGCAAGAGACCAGCACGGCACCGGCCGTTATATCCTTGCCACCCCTGCGGAATCTGCGACTGGTCGCGAGATCTCTCTGACGGAGGTAGATATCGACAGCTTCGTTCGTGCCAAGGGTGCGATCTATTCCGCCATCGATACGCTGCTGGCTTCTCTGGATATGGATGCCTCCGTTCTGGAGCATGTCTATGTGGCAGGCGGCATCGGCAGCGGCATCAATATGAAAAATGCCATCAACATCGGCATGTTCCCTGCGGTAGAGATCGAAAAGTACGAATATGTGGGCAACTCCTCTCTGGCAGGTGCCTACGCCATGGCAATCTCTGATGAGGCCAATGCCAAGGTGGAGGAGCTGGCGCGGAATATGACCTATGTGGAGCTGTCCACCCATCCCGGCTATATGGATAACTTCGTGGCGGCCTGCTTCCTGCCCCATACCGATATCGCCCGCTTCCCCGACAGTATTCAGGAAAGATAAGGAGAACGACCCATGCAAGTGGAGAACCACAAGGAAGGCGTACCATTTGAATATTATGTAAACCTCTTTAAGGACTTGGATCCCGCAGAAGCCTCGGAGCGTACCGGTGCGGCCTTTGACGGTGAAGCATTCACCTTGTGCTTGCTGGGTACCGACTACCGCATCACATGGCCGGAGTATGCCATCGCTTCCGAGGATGATGATGCCTTTGCGCTGAAAGCACTGCCGCCTCAGACATTCCTGCTCCGGTATCTGCTGGAGGGCAAAAAACTGGCGTCGGCAGGGGAGTTCAAGACCTTCCGCGAGATGCCTTGGGGCGAGCTGTACATCCAGCCCTTTACGGGCCGCTGTCTGACGAGAGCGGCGTTCACCTTTGGCACGAGAGTGGCGAAGTTTGCCGAAGCCTGCGAAAGGCTCGGCGGCAGGAAGCTGGAGCACGGAGACGCAGCCTACGAGTTTGAACTGCTGCCGGGATATCGGATGCAGATCATCGTTTGGGAAGGCGACGATGAATTCCCGCCCAACAGCCAGATCCTGTATTCCGATAACTTCATCGAGGGCTTTGCAGCGGAGGATCGGGTGGTGGCAGGCGATATCCTGATCACCGTCATCAAGTCCAATATGTGAGATATGACAAAATAACCCCCGCAACTTGGATCATATTTCCTAAAAAGCCAATTGCTTTTTGAAAAGCAAAATGATAAAATCAAATCGATAAAAAGCTACGAATAAAAGGAGTGTACACAGTTATGGATATGACAATGGTCGATTGCCGTAAGTTCGTGGAAGTTCTGGCCTCCAACGAGCCTGCTCCCGGCGGCGGCGGCGCTGCCGCTCTGGTCGGTGCCATCGGTACCGCTCTGGGCAACATGGTCGGTTCTCTCACCGTCGGTAAGAAGAAGTATGCCGATGTGGAAGAGGAGATCATCGCCCTGAAGGCCAAGTGCGATGCCCTGCAGAAGGACCTGCTGGATCAGGTGGAAGCTGACGAGATCAACTTCGTTCCCCTGGCTAAGGCCTACGGCATCCCCAAGGATGATCCCAACCGCGATACCATCATGGAAGAGGCCACCATGGTCGCCTGCTCCACTCCCGTGAAGATCATGGAGCTGTGCTGCGAGGCTATGGAAGCCATCGCTGTTTTTGCGGAAAAGGGCAGCCGTCTGGCTGTCTCCGATGCAGGCTGCGGCGCTGTGTGCGTCAAGGCTGCGCTGCAGGCCGCTTCCCTCAATGTGTTCATCAACACCAAGACCCTGAAGAATCGTGAGGTCGCAGAGGAGATGAACGCCAAGTGCCTCGGCATGCTGGATAAGTACGGCAAGATGGCAGACGAGATCTTTGAGACCGTAAAAGCCGGTTTCTTCAAGTAATACAGTCAAAAATTGAACAGATAGGAGAAAACAAAATGGCAAAGCAGTTACTGGGTAAAGAAGTTACCGAAGCTTTGAACGCAAAGCTTCAGGCAAAAGTCGAAGAACTGAAGGCAAAGGGCGTTTCCCCCAAGCTGGGCATCATCCGCTGCGGTGAGAACCCCTCTGACCTGTCCTACGAAAAGGGTGCTGTTGCTCGTGCTGAGCTGATCGGTGTCGAGGTCGAGAAATTCCTCCTGCCCGAGGATGTCACCAAGGAAGCCCTGATCGCGCAGATCGAGGCGATCAATGCGGATGACTCCATCCATGGCGTTCTGATGTTCCGCCCCCTGCCCAAGCACCTGAAGGCTGATCAGAATGAGATCTGCAACAAGCTCGACCCCCGCAAGGATGTGGACTGCATGACTGACCTTTCCAACGCCGGTGTGTTCGAAGGCCGTTCCGATCTGGGCTTCCCCCCCTGCACGCCTCAGGCCTGCATGGAGATCCTGGCGCACTACGGCATCGACTGCAAGGGCAAGAAGGCTGTCGTCATCGGCCGTTCTCTGGTCGTTGGCAAGCCCGCTGCTATGATGCTCATGGACCGCAACGCTACCGTTACCATCTGCCACACCAAGACCGTCAACACCGCTGAGATCGCGCGCGAGGCTGACATCCTGGTCACTGCGGCCGGTGTTCTGAATTCCCTCACCAAGGACTATGTCCGTCCCGGTCAGGTCGTCATCGATGTGTCCATCAACTGGGATGCTGAGAAGATCACCTCCAAGGGCAAGGGCGGCATCGCCGGCGATGCTGTCTTCGCAGAAGTCGAGCCCATCGTTGATGCCATCACTCCCGTTCCCGGTGGTGTCGGCTCCGTTACCACTTCCGTCCTGATCGGCCATGTGGTCGAAGCTGCTGCGCGCACTCTGGCATAAAGCTTTATATCTCTCTGCCTAGCGTACCATGGCATAAAAAACGTACACTTCCCCGGGGTAGGTGTACCCCGGGGAAGTTTTTATGAGGTGAAAGAAATGAACGAGAAGAAAGTGTTTGATACTGCCAAAATGCTGAAGCTGGTGTTCTGGCTCTTTACCCTGGCATTTGCTGTTGCCGCGCTCATCAGTCCCGATAGAGCGACCATGTTCTCCGGCCTCAAGGCCATCTACACGACTCCCTGCAAGGTCGTGACCGATTATTTCCAGATCGGCGGCATCTCCGCCACCTTTGCCAATGCCTTTATCGTTGGCCTGTTCTGCAGTCTGCTGTATATGCTGCCCGGAGCCCCCTTCAACGGTGTGTCCTTCCTGGCCTTCTCTCTGACCATGGGCTTCTGCTTCTGGGGCATGAACCTGTTCAATCTCATCCCCTGTGCGCTGGGTGTTTGCCTGTATTGCCTTGTGAAGAGAGAGCCCCTTGGCAAGAATGTCAACTTTATGCTCTTTGCCACCGGCATCGCGCCCATCGTGACGGAGATGTTCCTGCGCTATCCCACGGCGGATGCGATCCACGGTTATACTGTGGCCTCTGTGATCCTGGGCATCTGCGTGGGTGTGGTCATCGGTTTCTTTACGCCTGCCGGCTGCGCCTATGCGCCCAATGCCCACAAGGGCTTCAGCCTGTATTCTGCGGCGCTGCCTCTGGGCATGATGGCCTTCTTCCTGCGCGCCGTGCTCTACACCATGCGTGGTGTGGCGATCCCTGCAGGCGCTTCCGCAGGTGAGAGCCAGCCGGTGGTGTTCTATACCTTCTTTGGTGTTTTGTTTGTCCTGTGCATCGTGCTGGGCTTCTGGAAAAATGGCTGGTCCTTCAAGGGTTATGGCGCTTTGCTGAAGTCTGCCGGCCATAAGACCGACTTCTCCACTGAGTTTGGCCCTGCTGTTGCACTGATGAATATCGGTATTTTTGGCCTATTTTTGATGCTGTATTACACGCTGGTCGGCGGCAGTCTCAACGGTGTCACTTGCGGCCTGATTCTTTGTATGGTCTGCACCGCTGTGGCAGGCTCCCATCCCGGCAATGTCTGGCCCATCATGGTGGGCTATGTGGTCATGTCCTTTGCGGCACAGGCTCTGTTTGCTGGTGAGGGCTTCAACAAAGCCATCCATGCACAGGCGATCTTGATCGGTATGTGCTACGCCAACGGCATGAGCCCCATCTCCGGTAAGTACGGCTGGCTGGCCGGTGTTATTGCCGGTATGATGCACTACATCCTCGTGGTCTGCGTGCCGGATCTCCATGGCGGTTGGCTGTTGTATAACGGCGGCTTCACTGCCTGCCTCGTGTGCATCTTCTTCGTTCCTATGCTGGAGCGGTTCGCCAAGACCAAGGAAGAGCGCAGGGCTCTGAAGGAAAGCAAGACTGCATGATCAAGTATCCAAACATGGTGCCGGGCACATTTCGTGCCCGGCATGGTCGGTTTATTGCCCATGTGGAGATCGAAGGGAAAACGGAGATCTGCCATGTGAAGAACACCGGCCGCTGCAAGGAACTGCTTGTTCCCGGCGCAGCAGTCTACTGCCAGCACCACGATGATCCGAGCAGAAAAACGGCGTGGAGCCTGATCGCGGTGCAAAAAGGAGATAGGCTGATCAATATGGACAGCCAGATACCCAACAAGCTGGCGTATCATTATGTAAACCAAGGCGGCCTGGGCTTCATACCGACCTTGGTGAAGGCAGAAAAGACTTACGGAACATCCCGTTTTGATCTTTACTATGAAGCAGGGGAGCGAAAAGGCTTTGTGGAAGTCAAGGGCGTGACATTGGAACAAGATGGTGTTGCCCGTTTTCCCGATGCACCGACCCAGCGAGGGAGAAAACATTTGCTGGAGTTGGAAAAGGCAGTTGCGGAGGGCTATGAAGCGTGGGTGCTGTTCGTGATCCAGATGTCGGATATCAAGCATTTTGAACCGAACCGCGCCACCGATCCTGCGTTTTCCGATGCGCTTTTGCAGGTCAGTCAAAACGGTGTCAAAGTCAAAGCCGTCACCTGCGCTGTTACACCTGATAGCCTGACGATCAAGGATCCAATTTCGGTCAATTTGTAAAAAAGCATTGCCCATACGGCCATAACGCAGTAGAATAAGAGCAACATGCGGAAAAGGAGTATCGCTATGAGTCAGATCATTCTTGAAAACGAAATATTTCAACTGATCCTTTCAGCAGCAGGCAAGGCGGAGAGCCTTATCCTGAAAGAGACGGGCAAGCAGTGTTTGTATGAGGAAAAGCTCCCGTTCTTTACCTTGACGGAGGAGCGTCCTTTTAACAATGAGATCAGACTGGCCCATCCCACAAAGCAGACTACTTTTGATGCTGACCGTGTTCGTATGGAGGATGGCAAGCTGATCGTGGGATTTGCGCTGATCGATTTTGAAGCTGTGATCCGTGTGGATATCGCGCCGCGGTACATGGTCTTTACTTTGGAGGACTTTATCGTCAAGCCCGATTCCTTCGGTATCGGCGTGGAACCCATCGAGCCTCCTGTGTATGAGCTGCGCCTTGTGCAGCTGCCGGTCTTGCCTTTCGAAAAGTTTGGCGAGTGGCTCAATGTGCTGTGGGATGATACCGTGGCAGTCAATGTTCTCAGTGCCTGTCCCTATGTCAAGGTCGGCGCTTCGGAGAGGAGCGGGCATCGCATCGTCTTCGGTGAAGTCCTGCGGGATGTGAAGCTGAAAAACGCGGGCGTTGCTTTGATCGTTGCCAAGCCTGAAGAGCTGCTTGACAGTATCGAAGCTCTCGAGAACGACTTCGATCTTCCTCGCGGCGTGGCAAGCAGAAGATCGCCCCAGATCAACCGTTCCTACTATGACGCAGGCGGCATCGATCCCACCAATGTGGACGAGCATATCGCCCTTGCGAAAAAGGGCGGTTTCCGCTGCATGATGGTGTATTACAGTTCCATATTCCCAGAGCCTTCGGAGTTCTCCAGAAACGGCATCTACGATGATTTCCGCCCGGAATATGAGAATGGCTATGAAGACCTTGTGAAGATGCTCGATAAGATCAAGGCAGCTGGGATCATCCCCGGTCTGCATATCCTGCATACCCACATCGGCATGCATACCAAGTATCTGACCCCTGTGGCCGATCACCGACTGAACCTGACACGGCATTTCACCCTCGCCAAACCTCTGACCAAAGAGGATACCACCATCTATGTGGAGGAATGTCCTGAGGGCGTTCCCGTCTATGAAAAGCTCCGTGTGCTGAAGTTCATGGGCGAGCTGATCCAATATGAGAGCTTTACCACCGAGCGCCCTTATTGCTTCACGGGCTGTAAGCGCGGCTTCAACGATACGGTCGTCCGCGATCATGAACTTGGCACCATCGGCGGCATTCTGGATGTCAGCGAGTTCCTGGCACTCAGTGCCTACATCGATCAGAGGAACAGCCTGCAGGATGAGATCGCTGAGCAGATCGCGAAGATCTACGACGCCGGCTTTGAGTATATCTATTTTGATGGTTCTGAGGGCGTCAACGCTCCCTTTGATATCAATGTGGGCCTTGCCCAGTGGCGCGTGTACAGGAAGCTCGGCAAAGAGCCTCTCTTCTGCGAGGGTGCTGCCAAATCCAATTTCTCGTGGCATATGCTCAGCGGCGGCAATGCCTTCGATGTTTGGAAGCCGGAGACCTTTAAAGATATGATCGCGGAGCATCCCTTCAAGGAAGCAGAGCGCATGCGTCATGACTTTACCCGTGTCAATTTCGGCTGGTGGCGGCCCGATCTCGGACAGCGTCCTGATATCATGGAGTATGGCACGGCTCTTGCCGCTGCATGGGATTGCCCGGGCGCGCTGCTGGGCCAGCCCGACATGATGCAGAAACTGCCGCGGATGGATGATATCCTTGAGACACTGCGCCGCTGGGAGGATGCCCGCGCCTGCGGCTTCGTGACCGATGAAGTCAAGGCGGAGCTGCGCAAGACGGATATCGAGCACACGCTGCTGATCGATGAGACGGGCAGCTTAGAGCTTGCGGTCTGGGAACAGCTCGAAGGTGCCGCAGGCGGCGATGCCGCTGTCACAGCCTTCCTCTTCACGCGCAAGGGAAAGACTTGCGCCGCGCTGTGGAACAACGCTGGCTCCGGACGCTTGTCTTTGTCACTTGAAGGCGATATCAGCTATGTGGACGATATGGGCGGCGAGGAGATCGCCGTGGAGAGAACAGCGGCAGACCTGATCTTGCCGCTTGACAAGAAGCGTTACCTGATCTGCGGCCTGCCCAAAGAGAAACTGGCAGAAGCCATCCAAAAGGCAAAGCTCCTGTGAGCATAAAAATGCAGTCTC
This sequence comes from Oscillospiraceae bacterium, assembly GCA_017440525.1. GTDB lineage: Bacteria > Bacillota > Clostridia > Oscillospirales > Oscillospiraceae > Avoscillospira. Next base: position 11,140 of record JAFSHB010000015.1, read on the forward strand.
CGAAAGGAGACTGCATTTTTGCGCTTTACACATTGAACAGGAAGTTGACGATGTCGCCATCCTTCATCACATATTCCTTGCCCTCGCTGCGGACGAGACCCTTGGCCTTGGCGTTTGCCATGGTGCCGCATTCCTTCATATCCTCAAAGGCGATGACCTCCGCACGGATGAAGCCGCGTTCAAAGTCGGTGTGGATCTTACCGGCGGCCTGCGGTGCCTTGGTGCCGTTCTTGATGGTCCATGCGCGGCACTCATCGGAGCCTGCGGTCAGGAAGGAGATGAGACCAAGCAGAGAGTAGCTGCACTGGATCAGATTGTCGAGACCCGAGCGCTCGATGCCCAGCTCTTCCATGAACATGGCCTTCTCTTCGGGGTCGTCCAATTCCGCGATGTCGGCTTCCAGCTTGGCGCAGATGGGGAGCACCTGACTGCCCTCCTTGGCAGCCAGCTCCTGTACAGCTTTGAAGTGACGGCTGCTCTCGGGATCGGAGACTTCTGTCTCACCGAGGTTTGCGGCATAGATGGTCTTTTTCAGGGTCAGAAGATCTGAGGTGGCGATCATCTCTGCGTCCACAGGATCGCAGTCATAGGTACGAGCCAGCTTGCCTTCGTTGAGGTGCTCCAGAAGGCCCTGGAACACGGTCACTTCCTTGGCGAACTTTTTATCGCCGCCCTTGGCAGCCTTCTGGGCCTTGTCGATGCGGCGCTCTACCATCTCGATATCAGCCATGACCAGCTCCAGATTGATGATCTCGATGTCGCGCAGAGGATCGGTGGAGCCTTCCACATGGGTGATGTTGGTGTCATCGAAGCAGCGGACCACATGGACGATGGCATCGGTGGAGCGGATGTTGCTCAAAAATTTGTTGCCGAGACCTTCGCCCTTGGATGCGCCCTTGACCAGTCCTGCGATGTCAACGAACTCAATGACGGCAGGTGTGAACTTCTTGGGCTGATGGACATCGCGCAGCCACTCCAGACGGGCATCGGGAACAGTGACCATGCCCACATTGGGGTCGATGGTGCAGAAGGGGTAGTTTGCGCTCTCCGCACCGGCATTGGTGATGGCGTTGAACAGGGTGGACTTGCCCACATTGGGCAGACCGACGATACCTAATTTCATATATTCATTTCCTTTCAGAATATTTTTTATGTTTCATTCGGCTCCAGCCGACTGAGGTTGACAAAGATGAATGTGATCGTGCAGGCGTACAGAACGATCTGCACCAGCAGCATACAGGGGACCGTCACGAATGTCTTTCCAAACAGCTCGATACCGCCCTCCGGGAACACACGCACGAACCATGCGCCGGCGGAATTGCCGAGGAAGGTGCCGACCGAAGAGATCAGCGTATAGAACGACAGATAATAAGTCTGATCCGTCTGGGGCGTGTTGATGAACGGCACATTGGACCAGCTCAAGTTCAGGCCCACACCGATAAAGGCTTGGATGAAGATGCCGATCGTGTATACCCAAAGGTAGTTCTCTTTGGAGATGGAAGCCATGAGGAAAAGGCTTGCGGTGTGTACCATGGCGCAGTAGCCGAACACACGGAACCAAGAGAACTTGTAGATCAGATGCCGCCACATGGGAGACATCAGCAGACACACTGCCATGAACGGATAAAACAGGTTCAGGATGGTCACACCGGTGCCGATATCATGGAGCAGATAGTAGTTCCAGCTTGCGGCGGGGAAGGCGGTGGAAAAGGTCCACATACCGACCACCATCATGGTCAGCATGAACTTCTTTTGCTTCAGGGGCAGACGGATGATGTTGCTGACGCGGATCTTGTTCTCTTGTCTGGGATAGGGGAACTCCCTGGGCAGGCACAGGATAAAAATATCCACCAGAACGAACGCCAGCGCGACAAAGCGCAGTGCTGTCAAGACCCCTGCTTCATGGGGCGTGCCTTTCAAGGCGTCTGCCACGAAGCCGAACAGGAACAGCGAAAGGATGGATGCCACCGTCGTGGTGATCTGCTGATAGGAAAGATATTTGGCGCGAAGCTCCACCGGCATGAAATTCAGATGCCAAACACTGTAGCCGCTGGAGAACAGGCTGTTGATCAGATTGGATGCCAGCAAGATCGCGGAGAAGCCGATCAGCCGCACGGTGGGATCCTTGGCGAAGATCGCAAGGAGCGTCAGCCCCAGGAGCTGTAATAGATAGTAGGCCAGTCTGCCGCCGGCCAGGAGCCATCTGCGTTTTTGGAACCGTTCCAAAAATACGGGAGACAGCACACAGAAGCACGCGGCCAGAGAGGGGAGAGCGCCCAGCAAGCTGACATCTGCGATCGAAAAATCGTAGGCGGCCAGAAACGCGGTGTACAGCGTTCCTGTGGCGATGGCATTGACCACGGTGGAGATGAAGGCTGACAGCAGCATACACCGCCGCCCTTTTCCAAGGTCATCATGCCAATTCAAAAGCTTTACAAATTCACTGTTACGAACACGACTCTTCAAAGACATAAAACATGCCTCCATCCACAGACGCATAGTATTCGGAATTGCAAGGTGATGATATCATATCGCATCCCGATCGTCCATACTAAAACGCAGGAAAATATGAAAACCTGTGAACACAGCACCGTGTTCACAGGTCACATATCATCTTTGATGTGCTTCAGTATGTCTTGTACATCACAGTCCAAAATATTACAAAGGTCGTTGAGGGTCGCTGTGGAGATATTTCGTCCCTGTTTTAAAGAATCCAATGTTCCTTTGCTGAAAGAATAGGTTTTGATCAGAGCGTAGGTCGTGATGCCTCGCTGCTTCATGGTGTCCCATAGTGGGTCATAAGAGATCATGCTATCACCTACCTTACTATTCCCATTATATTTGGCATCTTTGCTCTTGAATATTCCCGATATATCGGGTATAATGGTGATGCGGGAACTTGTTCCTGTATGCAGAAAAAAGGAGGAGGAGATCATCTGATGAAAAGAAGAATGTGGAAGATCGTATCGTTATTGTGTGCGGTCTTGCTCTCAGTATGTGTTGTGACGGTTTTTGCTGCGGCGGAGGAGACGGAGGAGCTCACGATCGTGGCGTCCGGCTACTGTGGTGCAGAAGGTGATGGTACGAACCTGACATGGACATTGACAAGTGATGGCGTGCTTATCATCTCCGGTACCGGTGCCATGCAGAATCAGACTCCGGATAATGCTCCGTGGAGCGATCACAGCGGTGTGATCAAGGCTGTCACCATCCGGGATGGTGTGACGACCATTGGCGATCATGCATTTTACAGATGTGAGATCATGACCGAGATCGAGATTCCTGACAGCGTGGTCTCGATCGGCGAAAGGGCGTTTCTGTGGTGTTATGGCTTGAAAACGGTAACGATCCCCGATAGTGTGGTCAGTATTGGAGAGAATGCGATTCGAGCCTGCTATGCTTTGACTTCGATAAAACTTGGCAGTGGTGTGCAAAATATCGAACAGTGGGCATTTGTTGACAATAAAGCTCTGACTGCGATCGAAGTGGATGAAGATAATGCTTGGTTCAAAGATCTAGATGGTGTCCTGTTCTCCAAGGATGGTGAAAGACTGATCCATTATCCGGTGGGAAAACCACAGACGCACTATGATATCCCCGAAGGTGTGGTGGTGATCGGACCGCAGGCGTTTTTTCACGGAGTTCATTTGCTCACACTTACGATTCCTGATGGTGTAAAAACGATCGAAAAATCGGCATTTTGGGACTGCTCTTCTTTGACCGAGCTGATCATCCCGGATAGTGTAACGGCCATTGGTGAAGGTGCATTTGAGTTCTGCGATTCGATCGTTGAGTTTCATGTGCCGGGAAGCGTGAAGAAACTTGGTGATATTGGTCTGACCAGCTACTTGAGATCTCTGACCATAGGGAATGGTGTGGAGACGATCGGAAAAGGGGCGATCTCTTCATATTACTTGGACACGCTGGAGATCCCTGCCAGTGTGAAAACGATCGAAGATAGTGCGCTTCCTTTTTGTCGGCAGATCAATGACCTATATTTCTATGGAACGCATGAGCAGTGGGACGAGATAGAGATCGGAACAAAGAATGAAGTATTGACGCAGGGGACTGTGCACTATATGCCTTGTTCCTATGTGTACAATAATGATGACACCCACACCTGTACGACAGTCTGCACAGAGTGCGGAAGATTCGCGCCCGGAAAAGAGGCGGCAGCCTTTACAGAGGACTGCTATGACTACGATGGCGACAAACTGTGCGACGGCTGTGGCGGCATGTACTGTGAACATACGGAAATTGAGGACAGTTATGCTGTCGGCAGCGAAAGGAAGCATACACATATCACGACCTGTATCGACTGCGGAAAGACAACGACTGTGACACAAGCTTGTGTCGATGAAGATCTGGATACTGCCTGCGATCTCTGCGGCGCGAATATGCTCGTGATCGAGAAGTTCGATATTTACGGCTCCAATATGACCCTTGGCAGCGAACTGGTGCTCAATGTGTTTGTGGAAAAGGACGATATCGGCGGTGATGATTGGGTCGCAGAAGTCGTTCATGGAGACGAAACGATCGTGATCCCCATGGAACGGTGGATCGGACACTCCAGAGCTCTTTATAAGGTCGGAGTCGGTGTTGCGGCCAAGGAGATGGCAGATGACCTGCAGGTCGTGATCAAAGACGGAGAGGGCTACCCTCGCAGTGAGAATTACTCGATCTCTGTTCGTAAGTATGCGATGAAAGCTTTGAGTAGCGACAAGTATAATGCTCAGGCACTGGATACCTTGATGGTGGATATGCTCGTCTATGGTGCGGCGGCACAGGAGCATTTCTTCTATAACATCGAAGATCTGGCTACCGCGCAGTTGACGCAGGAGCAACTGGCATTGGCGACACCTGCTGTGGATGTGAGCAACAAGCAGGTGAAGGGACCGAAATGTGTGGGATCCAATTTGACTTTGGAGGAGAGGATCCTCATGAATATGATCTTTAGCGGGCTCACGGACGACAATGTTGCCGACACGTACGCTGTGATCGCCTTTACCGATCGCGATGGCATAGAGAAAACATTCCGGGTAGAGGGGTGCGACTTTATCGATGTCGGTTCTTACAAGGCTGTGCGCGTGGATCAGATCGTTCCTGCGGATGCGTTCCAGCTGGTGACGGTGACGGTCTATGATGCCGATGATACGGTATATGGCTATGGTTCGGACTCTCTGGAGAGCTATTCGGCCCGCTTTGGCGGTCCACTGGCCGCGGCCATCATGAGATTTGCAGCATCCGCCAAGGCTTATTTGAGCAAATGATCTGATGCGAAACAAGAAATATGAGGCGGCTCAGCCGCCTCTATTTCTTTGCCAGTGCTTCCAGCGATAATTCTCCGGCCAGTTTGAATAAGGTATCCTGCAGGACCTGCTCGGTGGTAAGACCTGCAGAGCGGGCGACCCGGTCATAAAATCCGGCAGTCACCGGATCGAGGCAGATGAGAAATTCGTCCATAGTACCTCCCTATATAATAAATGTATCCCATAGTATGCCGGGGGGATTGACAAGTGTGATAAAATAGATATACTGAGAATATTACTTTCCGAAGGGAAGAGAAACTATGGCTAAAGATAAGAAAGTAGAACAGATCACCGATATGGAGGTCGATTTTGCCCAGTGGTACACCGATGTGTGCAAAAAGGCTGAGCTGATCGACTATTCCTCCATCAAGGGCATGTTCATTTACCGTCCCTATGGCTATGCCATTTGGGAAAACATCCAGAAGACTTTGGATGCCATGTTCAAGGAAAAGGGCCATGAGAATGTCATGATGCCCATGCTGATCCCCGAAAGCCTGCTGCAGAAGGAAAAGGATCACGTGGAGGGCTTCGCCCCCGAGTGCGCATGGGTCACCATGGGCGGCGGCGACAAGCTGGAGGAGCGTTACGCCATCCGCCCCACCTCCGAGACCC
>JAFSHB010000126.1 GCA_017440525.1 Oscillospiraceae bacterium
ACGGTAACAGGGATCACCTTGCCGGTCTCATCGAAGATCTGGGTCATGCCCACTTTCTTGCCGATGATTGCTTTTTGCAGTTGCATTTGTGTTTTCCTCCTAATTTAGGTTATTGGTTGGCAGACATAGCATTGGGGACCATTGGTCTGTCAACATGACCCGTCCGTCCTCTTGATGACGAACCGTGGCGGGCAGCTGTAATGACGCTTATTACAGCTTTATCTCAATCTCAACACCGGCGGGAAGATCCAGAGTCATGAGAGCCTCTACGGTCTTCTGGTCGGGGTTGAGGATATCGATCAATCTCTTGTGCGTTCTGCGCTCGAACTGCTCGCGGGAGTCCTTATACTTGTGGACAGCGCGAAGGATCGTAACGACTTCCTTCTTGGTGGGCAGAGGGATGGGGCCGGACACGGTAGCGCCGTTGCGCTTTGCGGTCTCGACGATCTTCTCTGCGCTCTGATCGATGAGCTGATGATCATATGCCTTCAGGCGGATTCTGATCATTTCCTTGTTTGCCATTTTTGGTTTCCTCCTTGATTACGTACTCAGTCTGCGTGTCTGCTGGGTACGGTCGAAGACCTTTTTTGTCCGCTAAGCCGTGTGTATCATTCCTCGACACGGAAAAAGGCCGACTTTCCGTCGGCCGAACGCTCCCGAATCGCGGCGATATACACAGTATCCGCCTTGCAAACTCGTGGTCCTCAGCCGCCCGATGACCGGACATACTCCGCAGAAGTTACCGCTGTCTCCAGCGCAATCTCCTGCTTCATCGCATAGTGCGCCCTTGATATAATTCGCGCACCTGAGTTAGTATACAAAAGATCCCCCTTGTTGTCAAGGGGGATCTTCGCTTTTTTTCATAAATTTTCAAGGGAATTTTCGTGGATCTTTTTAGTAGGCTACGCCCCAGTAGATGCTGGCCTTGGCAGGCTTGCCGCAGATGGGACACACATCGGACAGATGCTCCTGCTCCAGCGGCATGCAGCGGGAGGACATACCGGCCTCTTCCTTCATCTTCATCTCGCATTCCAGCTCGCCGCACCACATGGTCTTGATGAAGCCGCCCTTCTCCTTCTGGATCTGAGCAGCCTCTTCCAGCGAGTAGGCTTCAAAGATATTCTCGTCCAAATTCTTCTTTGCCTTTTCGAACATGCCCTTGTGGACCAACTCCAGTTGTTCTTTCACAGCGGCTTCCAGCTCCGCCAGAGCAACGACCGTCTTTTCGCCGTCGTTTCTGCGGACCAGGACACACTGACCGTTCTCCAGATCGCGGGGGCCACATTCCACACGGACGGGCACGCCCTTCATCTCATACTCGGCACACTTCCAGCCCATGGAGTTGTCGGAGTCGTCCATCTTGACTCTCAGACCGGCTGCGGTCAGACGGTCGCGAATGGCGGCTGCACCTTCCAGAACGCCCTCCTTATGCTGGGCGATGGGCAGGACGATGACCTGCACAGGCGCGACCTTGGGAGGCAGGACCAGACCGTTGTTGTCGCCGTGGGTCATGATGATGCCGCCGATCATACGGGTGGAAACGCCCCAGGAGGTCTGATGGGGATGATGGAGGGTATTGTCCTTGCCGGTGAAGGTGATATCAAAGGCATGGGCGAAGCCGTCACCAAAGTAGTGGCTGGTGCCGGACTGCAGTGCCTTCTATCGTGCATCATACACTCGACAGTGTAGGTCTCTTCTGCGCCGTTGAACTTTTCCTTGTCGGTCTTGCGGCCCTTGATGACGGGCATGGCCAGCGTGTTCTCCAGGAAGTCGGCATAGATGTTCAGCATCTGCATGGTCTCATTGCGGGCTTCTTCCTCAGTGGCGTGCATGGTGTGGCCTTCCTGCCACAGGAACTCACGATGACGCAGGAAAGGACGGGAGGACTTTTCCCAGCGCAGAACGGAACACCACTGGTTGTACAGTTTGGGCAGATCGCGGTAGGACTGGATAACGTGGGCATAATGCTCACAGAACAGTGTCTCGGATGTGGGACGGATGCACAGGCGCTCCGCCAGTCTCTCGCTGCCGCCATGGGTGACCC
>JAFSHB010000127.1 GCA_017440525.1 Oscillospiraceae bacterium
ATCAGCGAGCAGAACCTGGCCCAGAACATCGCTGTCATCTACAAGAATGACGATGTTTACTCCACCGGCATTTACAACACCTTTGCAACCAAGGCTGAAGAGCTGGGTCTGGAGATTGTCTCCACCACCACCTTCACCACCGACAGCCAGACCGACTTCTCCGTGCAGATCGCGGATGCCAAGGACAACGGTGCAGATCTGGTGTTCCTGCCCATGTACTATGATGCAGCTTCCCTGATCCTGACCCAGGCCAATGCCATCGGCTATGCTCCCAAGTTCTTCGGTGTTGACGGCATGGACGGCATCCTGACCGTGGAAGGCTTCGATACTGCTCTGGCTGAGGGCGTTATCCTGCTGACCCCCTTCTCCCCCGATGCTCAGGACGATGCCACTGTGAACTTCGTCACCAAGTATCAGGAAGCTTACGGCGAGATCCCCAACCAGTTCGCTGCCGATGCTTATGACTGTGTCTACGCCATCGCTGCTGCTCTGGAAGCTTCCGGCGCAACTGTCGACATGACCGCTTCCGAGCTGTGCGATCTGCTGGTCGCCACCTTCACCGGCGGTGAGTTCTCCTACGACGGTCTGACCGGCGCAGGCATGACCTGGGATGAGACCGGTGCTGTCACCAAGGCTCCCAAGGGCGTGGTCATCGAGAACGGCGTTTATGTCGGCCTCGACTAATTAAAATTCCTCTCCGCGAAAACTCGTATAACAGCGGGAGGGCTGCAAAGCTGGACGCAGCCCTCCCGTTATTCCAGTTTATAAATGGGTCGAGGATGGTCGATAAACGACCGGGTCGGGATGGGTTATCGCCGATCCTTGATCCATTTGAATAATAAGAAAAGGTGAGATGATATGACTTTTTTGAGCCATCTGATCAACGGTATCAGTCTCGGCAGCATATATGCCATCATCGCCCTTGGCTACACCATGGTCTACGGCATCGCCAAGATGCTGAATTTTGCCCATGGTGATGTCATTATGGTGGGCGCGTATATCTGCTTCTTTGCAGTTGCCAATTACGGTTTGCATCCCATCCTCGGCATTTTGCTGGCTATGGCGGTGTGTACCTGCTTGGGCATGATCATTGAGAAACTGGCCTATAAGCCTCTGCGTCAGGCGCCCTCTCTGGCGGTCCTGATCACCGCCATCGGTGTGAGCTACTTCCTGCAAAACGGCGCCCAGCTCCTGTGGACTGCCAACAACAAGATGTTCCCCAACTTCCTGAACTTCGGCGGCAAGACCGGCCTGAGCCTGTTTGAGGGCCAGCTGGTGATCTCCTGGACTGCTATCGTCACGGTGGTGGCCTGCGTGGTCATCATGATCGCCCTGACCCTGTTCACCGGCAAGACCCGTATCGGCAAGGCTATGCGCGCCTGCTCTGAGGACAAGGGTGCTGCCGAACTCATGGGCATCAATGTCAATACTACGATCTCCATCACCTTCGCGATCGGCTCTGCGCTGGCGGCCATCGCCGGTGTCCTGCTGTGCTCCGCCTATCCCATCCTGGTGCCTACCACCGGCTCCATGCCCGGTATCAAGGCCTTCACCGCCGCAGTCTTTGGCGGTATCGGCTCCATCCCCGGTGCGCTCCTTGGCGGTGTGCTGCTGGGCGTGATCGAGATCTTCGCCAAGGCGTATATCTCCACCCAGCTGTCCGATGCGATCGTGTTCGCTGTTCTGATCGTCGTGCTGCTGGTCAAGCCCACGGGCTTACTTGGCAAGCAGATCCGTGAGAAAGTGTAAGGTGATAAAGATGAAAAAGAACACACTTCGAATCACCAAGACCACCAAGGTCAATTTCGCCACCTATCTCATGGTCATCGTGGCATTTGTCGTGCTGCAGTCCATGTCCAATGCAGGGATGCTGAAGTCCGCCCTGCAGGGCCAGTTGGTCCCCATCTGTGCCTATGTGACCATGGCACTTGCGCTGAACCTGACAGTCGGTGTTCTGGGTGAGCTGTCTCTGGGCCATGCGGGCTTTATGTCCGTGGGCGCCTTTGCCGGTGCTGTCGTGGCTTCCGCTCTGCGTGATGCCATCCCCGCGCCCGGCCTGCTCCTTGCCATCTCTCTGCTGGTGGGCGCAGCCTTCGCCGCGATCGCCGGTGTGCTGGTCGGCATCCCTGTCCTGCGCCTCAACGGCGACTATCTTGCCATCGTCACCCTTGCCTTCGGTGAGATCATCAAGTCTCTGATCAACAATCTCTACATCGGTGTGGATGCCAAGGGCCTCCACAGCAGCTTCGTGCAGAACACGATCGCCCTGGGCGAAGGCGGACGCATGATCCTGTCCGGTCCCATGGGCATCCCCGGCATCAAGAAGATCTCCACCTTCGTGGCAGGCTTCATCCTGATCATGATCACGCTGGTGATCATCTTCGATCTGGTCAACAGCCGTTCCGGCCGCGCCATCATGGCACTGCGCGACAACCGTATCGCCGCCGAGAGCGTTGGTATCCATGTGACCAAGTATAAGATGATGGCCTTCGTCACCTCTGCTGCGCTGGCAGGTGCCGCAGGTGCATTGTTCGCCCTTGGACAGAATACCATCGTGGCCTCCAAGTTCGACTTCAACCAGTCCATTTTGATCCTGGTCTTTGTGGTGCTGGGCGGTCAGGGCCGTATGTGGGGCTCCATCATCGCCGCCGCCGCGCTGACGGTGCTGCCCGAGCTCCTGCGTGAGTTTGCCGACTACCGCATGCTGGTCTATGCCATCGTGCTGATCCTGGTCATGCTGCTGACCAACAATCCCACGCTTAAGAACTTCTTTGGCACCATCACCGCAAAGTTCAGAAAGTCTGAGAAAGGAGCCTGAGCCAGATGAGCAACACGATCAAGCGTGAACCCACAAAGCTGGTCCCTGTTCCCAGCAGAAACAAGATCCCTGAGCGTGATGCCGACAAGCATCCTATTCTGGAATGCCGCCATCTGGGCATCGACTTCGGCGGTCTGACCGCTGTCAACGATCTGGATCTGGCCATCGGCCGCTCTGAGATCGCAGGTCTGATCGGCCCCAACGGCGCAGGCAAGACCACCGTGTTCAATCTGCTGACAAAGGTGTATCAGCCCACCCGCGGCACCATCCTGCTCGACGGCGTGGATACCCACAATATGAACACCACGCAGGTCAATATGGCGGGCATCGCCCGTACTTTCCAGAACATCCGTCTGTTCTCCAACCTGTCTGTGGAGGACAATGTGAAGCTGGGCCTGCACAACCATATCAAGTATGGTATGTGGGACGGCATCTTCCGTCTGCCCTCCTACTGGAAGGAAGAGAAGCGCGCCCATGAGCGTGCGCTGGAGCTGCTGTCCATCTTCGATATGCAGGACTTGGCTGATGCCAAGGCCGGCAGCCTGCCCTACGGCGCCCAGAGAAGACTGGAGATCGTCCGTGCGCTGGCCACCGAACCCAAGCTCCTCCTGCTGGACGAGCCTGCCGCCGGTATGAACCCCTCCGAGACTGCCGAGCTCATGGAGAACATCGTCAAGATCCGTGATACCTTCAACATCGCTGTGCTCCTGATCGAGCATGATATGAGCCTCGTCATGGGCATCTGCGAAGGCATCTGCGTGCTGGACTTCGGTCAGACCATCGCCAAGGGCACGCCCGAAGAGATCCAGAACGATCCCGAGGTCATCAAGGCATACCTCGGCGGCAGAAAGGAGTGAGCGCCATGTCCACCATGCTGAAAGTCGATAACATCAATGTGTACTACGGCGCGATCCACGCTGTCAAAAATGTCTCCTTCCATGTGGAGGAGGGCGAAGTCGTGACCTTGATCGGTGCCAACGGTGCCGGCAAGTCCACTACGCTGAAGACTGTCTCCGGTATGCTCCGCACCAAGACCGGCTCCATCGAGTTCATGGGTGAGAACATCTCCCACACCGAGGCGCACAAGCTGGTCTATAAGGGCCTGGCCCATGTTCCCGAAGGCCGCCGCATCTTCCAGCAGATGACCGTTTTGGAAAATCTGGAGATGGGCGCGTTCATCCATAAGAACCCCACCAAGGCCGAGCTGGACGATATCTTTGAGCGCTTCCCCCGTCTGAAGGAGCGCAGAAGTCAGGTGGCAGGCACCCTGTCCGGCGGTGAACAGCAGATGCTGGCTATGGGCAGAGCCCTGATCTCTCACCCCAAGCTGCTGATGCTGGACGAGCCCTCTATGGGTCTTGCCCCCATCCTGGTCGAGCAGATCTTCGATATCATCAAGGAACTGCATAAGGCCGGTACGACCATCCTGCTGGTCGAGCAGAACGCGGAGATGGCCCTGAAGGTCGCTGACCGCGCCTATGTCCTCGAGACAGGCTCTGTGTCCGTCTCCGGCACTGGCGAGGAGCTGGCCGCCTCCGACGCCATCAAGAAAGCCTACCTCGGCGGTTAAAGTCAAAAAATTAAGATAATTAAGATAAAGGTAGACACATGAAATGAGCATGTGCCTACCTTTTCTTGTTATACGAGACGATCTCATCCCTTATTTCATCGCTCAAAATGGCATTGCGATATGGGCGATGAAAACATCATGAAAAAACGAAAAGATCTTCTTGTTTTTCAGAGTTGAAATATGCTATGATCAAAACAAAGACAGATCAGTCGGAGCTGTGAAGAAATTAGGATCATTTCAAAATCTTTGCAAAAATTCAAATCTAAGGAGCGTATCGACATGGCACTTATTCTATGCGTTGAATGCGGCAAGGGATTTAGCGACAGAGCGGGAGCGTGCCCCAATTGTGGCTGCCCGGTTGGATATAGTTTAGGGACGCGAGGGGAAGAGAGCATTCTAGAAGATAAAACTGTTTGCGAAGAGGAGCGAAGTGCCTCAGAACAAACGGACGATACTGCAGAAAATACAGTACACCAAGTGGCTCCCTATGCCAAAGAGGATCTGCTGTCATATGCTGAGATGCGAGATCTTGTGTTTTCATCCGTGCTCCCATATATAAACAAGGAACTGTCTGGCGCAATAACAGATGTAAAGCGTGGGAATGGAAAAAAGGGTGATGCACATTATTACATCATTTGCGGTCAGCGGATCATTGGCATCAAAGTTGTGATTGATGCCTATCCTGACATATACGATGTTGGCAGCTTGTTCGATGATGATGTTAGTGAACAAGTGCTTGCAAAAGCCATGTATGAACATGGATATGAGTGCGCTGTTGCCAAAATCGGTATTGGTGCAAACGATCAAGTTCGTTTTGCCAGACGCATTTTCTTGAAAAATGACGGCTATTATTTCAATTATCAGCAGCTTCGATTTGTAAAATACGATCCGCAAGCCTCTGATAGGCATGCTGCATCGGGCATAAGATATTGTTTGTCCCCAGCACCAAAAGATGAATCGTGGAAGAAGATCGCGGGATTTGAGTATACAGAACCGCCCAAAACGGTCAGTGGAGATGCGTTGTGTTCTATGCGGATCCAAAGGCCTGCACCGCAGAAGGACTATGCAAAGATGCGCACCATCACTGCGTTCTGGGATGATGAACGAGTTCTGGAAAAAGTGGCACAGATGTGCAAGGCTTCTTACATCTGTGCAGATCGTGCTGACGAAATGAGCCAATTGATATGCTATGCAGCAAGTACGGCACATAACAAGATCGGCCCTGACGATATGTTGAACTATGTGTGCAATGCGGTCGATCTTGCAACAGGAATGTTTCTGTCAGACAGTGCTCCGATTCCGCAGCATGAGATACTTATTGTGCTAAAAAATATTTTTGAAAAGGTGGAGCTTGCAAGCAAGTATGAAGTGGCATACGATGAAGCGGCGCTCATCATGCATTTGATCTATATTTTCCTCACGAATCGAGAAAAGTTCCGGGAGCTCCTGAGGCATGATTACCTTGCGGAATACAAAGGGCAAAGACGGCCCTCCATTGGGCATATTTATCACAGCACAAAGGATGCGTTTTTAGCTGATCCGCGCAAGTTCGGTCACGGCCAAGATGTGATCGATGAGATCGCTCGACTGCAAGACATCAACTCGCCGCAGAACCTTGAAAAATATGTGGCTTTGAAAGCTGCTGTGGAATTGGATATGCACCGATTCTGTGCTTTGCATGAAAGTATCCTAACAAGGAAGAAACTGCAGATGATGGGAAAAACAGAGGAAGAACAACTCCGGCGATTCAGATCAAAGTCATACGATCTGATGAAATTTATAGAGGATAATTTTGACAGTCGATCGGCTGATGCACAAAAAAGGGCGATGGACAGCTTCTGCGCGGTAGTTTCTGCATATCAACAGTGTATCATTGTGGATGAGATGATCATTGACAGACAGCTGCACGGCAGATATGGATTGTTTGAAAGATCAGATGATGCCAAGAGATCCAAAGCGCAATTTGAAAAATTTATGCTACAGTGGCACCATTAAGGCAGATCATTATCATTAGGCTGAAACGCTCTCTGAAGATGAGCTGTGGACCTGTCATAGGATGTTTCCTATGGCAGGTCTGCCTATTATCATGGGATGATCTTGCCGCTCGTTTGATCCATCAGGACTGTGCTGTGAAATGAGCGATGAAAAATATGAAAAGACCGCCACATAGAAAAGAAGAGAGCCTGAGATAAGTTCGTACACATTTAGAAGATCATATCTCAGCCAGAGAGATCGAGCAAGAGTATTGCATCGGCCGCACACCGGTGTTCAGTTGGTGCAGGCGGTACTTACAGGATGGAGAGGATCTACTGGCATTTCGTAAGGGCGATCCTTATGCAGCACTTCATCACAGCAAGTCTCTGTCAGAGCCGGAACACCTGCGGCTGCTGGCAGCCAAGCAAGAGGTGCAGATCGCTCTTGCAAAGTCCGTTGGACATCGTGTATGATATGATCAGAGAATGCGGGAGGTGGACAGTTTGAATGCTTGGAAATACTGTGTTGTGGGCAATATCGTTAAAACGCATATTGATGAAGATGGTGTGTGCAGATATGGGACGCCTGCTTTTACCGGCGGCACGAAGGTATATCTCTGCGGCAAACTCTGGAATGAGACAAGCGATACGATCGAGGTCTTGGGGCTGAGTCGTGCAAAACGGTGGTATGTGGAGACCGTAAAGACATGCCTGATCGAGCATGTCAGGTGGCAAAGAACATTCAAACCGTCTGCGCTAAAAATGATGGATCACTGGGAGCATCATACTTGCTGGTGGCATGATACAAACGAAGACAAAGCCGCGGTCAAAGCCTTTGTGAAGCGATGGAATGAAGGTGACATGTCTGACCCGATGGATCTTATTCTCAAACTGGATGACCACTGTACAGGAGGGACAGTCGATCTTGCTCATGCGGCGGCGATCGCGAAACAGCTCGACTTGAATGAGCCCTATGCTGTTTCCGACGATTCTGACGGCGATATGCCCGATCAGCATACTTTCTTAGGGCGCGCGGTGGATCTTTGCAACATAGACATGGTGGAGCTGCTGTTGGAATGCGGTGCGGATCCTAATTTCACAAACGAAGAAAAGGATATCGTCCTGTGGGATCTTCAATACTTTGAGGAAGAAGATCGGGAGTGTCGGTTGAAGATCGCACAGATGCTGTTGGAGCATGGTGCGGATCCCTGTATCGTCTCAGACGGTGAAGATCTGTTTTCATATGTTCTGTATGCCGTATTCAATGACAGCTATGATGAGATCTGGGAATACCGTGCTCGTTTCTTTATCCTTCTGGTCGCCTATGGCGGGAAGTGCGACCGATGTGAGCCGAAGATCATCAAACCCTTTGATAAAAGCCATATGCAGCAATACCGATTTGGTTTTTTACAACACGAGGATGGATACCATCTGACCGGCTGTATCTATGATCAAAACGGTGATGCTGTTGCATATATTTGATGAAATAAAAACGAGATGCTTCTGTGCCGAATGACGGATATACGGACAGCTCATATTTTAGATCGGGGGGATCTTGGTCCTGTCGGATGCAGCGCCCGATAGCGCTGCATTGGTCAAATGGCGCAGTCTGCGCTCCAAAAATGTTTCACAGCCTGCGGGATCTGTGCTATAATGTTGTCACAAATGAGGGAGGTGACCGGATGTCGCGAAGGAAGCTCGCTGCGCAAAAGGATAAACTGGATATTGTTTTGCGGCAGCAGGATGGTGAAACGGTCTACGCCCTTGCAAGGCAGACCGGGTATCCGGTCAATGAGATCCGCAGATGGGTGCGGCTGTACCGGGAAAAGGGAGAAGCCGGTCTGAAAGAACGCAGGGGATCAACGGTCTTACTGTCTGTGCTGCTGGTGGTATTTGCCATGATCTTTGCGGTAGCGGCGGTGAAGCTCCGGCAGGTGCGGCAGGAGCGGGCGGCCGGTGATGCAGCTTATGCCGGTCTTGCGGAGAGCCTTGTGACCGTAGAGCTGCCGCAGACTACGGAAGTTCCCGTTACAGTCGTGGAGCGGGAGGAAGATGCGGTGGGAGCGGAAGCGCCTTCTGTGATCGTGGATCTTGATGGGCTGCAGGCGATATCCCCGCAGGGGGTCGGTTGGATCATGTCCGACGATAGGACCATCAACTATCCTGTGATGCAGGGCACGGACAATGACTATTATCTGGATCATCTTGCCGATGGTACGGTCAACCGCAACGGTTCTATTTTTATGGACTTTCGCAATGCGGCAGATCTTTCGGACCGAAATACCCTGATCTACGGACACAATATGCGAAACGGCGCCATGTTCGCCTCTCTGAGCCTGTATTCCACGCCGGGCTATCGGGAAGCACATCCGGAGCTGCTGCTGATCGTGCCTGAGGGCAGCTTCAGTCTGCAGGTCTTTGCGGGCTGTGTGGCGCCGGGCGATTCCGATCTGTATCAGCTGTCTTACCGTGACGATGCGGGGTTTACCGCCTATATCGAAAAGGTGCGGCTCTTGTCGGACTTTTCTTCCGATGTACAGATCTGTGCGCAGGACAAGATCGTGACCCTCTCCACCTGCTCCTACGACTATGACGATGCGCGGTATCTTCTGTTTTGCAAGCTGGTCCCCATGCGTTAGATCGTGATCATGCGGTCTGACACATGGGGCAGTTCGTTTGGCTGGTTTTTTGTTCTTTCATATTTCGCAAAAATGTGATACAATGATGCCATATCGAAAAAAGGAGGCGGGGAGATGAGACAGAAAACAGGTCTGTTCCGCGCGGTGTGCCGGCTCATGCTGGTCGCGGCGGCGTGCTTTGCGATGACCACAGCAGTCCTTGCACACAGCACCGGAACGGCGTCCACCAGTAGCATTTCGCTGCCGATCATCTATGGCGTCATCGCCTGTTTATCTCTGCTCCTGCTGCTGGGCTACGGGCTGCTCCATCCCCGCAAGGAGAAGTGGTTCCTGATCTTGTTCACCTCGGTGGCTGTGACGAACCTTGGCTATTTCGTTCTGGCGGTCTCAAGGAATCTGGGCGAGGCCATGCTGGCCAACCGCATCGCCTACCTGGGCTCTGTGTGTCTGCCTCTTTGTATGCTGATGATCATTCTGCAGCTTTGTGAGATGCAGCCCCGCAGGATCGTTACGAGCGTGCTCATCGGCATCAGTGTGCTGGTCTTTTTGCTGGCAGCCAGCGGCGGATATCTGCAGCTGTATTACAAAGAGGTCTCTATGGAGGTCATAAATGGTGCGGCGAAGCTGCATAAGGTCTATGGACCTTTGCACAGTGTGTATTTCATCTACCTGTTTGCCTACCTTGCGGCTATGATCGCTGTGATCGCCTATGCGGCCGTGAAAAAACAGGGAAGGCTGCGGCGCTTCGCTCCCATCATGTGTACCGTGGTCCTGCTCAACATGGCCATCTGGTTCGTGGAGCAGCAGATCAGCTGGGATTTTGAGTTCCTGTCTGTCTCCTATATCGTGTCGGTCCTGCTGCTGCTTTTGCTGCACGATGTGATCCCGGAGCAGGAGGCTGTACGGCAGCCCGGTGCCGATCCCTATGCGCTGTGTCCGCAGCTGGCGGAGCTGACCCAGCGGGAGATGGATGTTCTGAAGCTGATCCTGGAAAACAAAAAACGCAAAGAGATCGCCGAGGAACTGTTCGTGACAGAGAATACCGTCAAGAAACATACGGCGCATATCTATGAAAAACTGGAGATCTCCGACCGCAGCGAGCTTCTTTTGCGGCTGGGCGGTGCAAAACTATAAACGGCCAAGAGCCCGGACTGTAAGGGTCCGGGCTCTTTTCTATATGCAGGGTGTACAAATGTCCTCCGGGGGAAGTTGTACACCCTGCATATTACCCATGGGGGTAATATGGGATATCACCCCGGTATTACCCGCAAAAGTGTCCGGACGGGTAATGGAGACCCTCCTGCGCACGCAGTAAAATAGAGGCATGAGCGCAAGACACCTTGAATAAAGGAAAGGAGGAGACGGAAAAGATGTGTTCCGAAGTCTACACAGTGATCATGGATCGGCTGCCCACGAGCCTGGCGCAGATGCAGCAGATGCCGGAAGGGAGACTGCTGGAGCCTGCGCATACGGCGGCGCTGACCGTGGCGGCACTTTGTCTGTACCCCACGGACAGGGAGACTGCCCTGCAGATGCTGGGATACCTCCAAGGGCCCAGAGGTCTGTCGGAGTACGACAAGCAGTTTTTGGCAGACCGCTTCCGGGATAAGGACTATGTGCCAAGATCCTATTTGGCAGGCGCCACACCGCAGAACAGCTATGGACCAACGGTGCCATATACCGTGACGGTGTTTGAAGGCCCCTACAGCCGCTCCAATTTCGAAGAGGGGTATCTGACCCTGCACATCCGCTCCGGTGGTGCGGACTCGCCTAGGCAGATCAAACTGCGGCACAAACCGTCCACCGGTCAGTGGTTCCTGTGGGAGCAGTTCCTGCTGTCGGATATCCGTCCGCCTGCGGCTGCCGATCCCTGGGCCTGAGCGACGCTTCAGAAAAGGTGGTGAAAGGATGCGTCATATAACAAAAGAGATGTTGACGGATCGGTCAACACCTGTTTCATTCTGCTTTTCCATGACCTGCGGTGAATGCGGCAAGGAATGGAACAGCACGCCTGTCGGATTCTCCAAGGCCGGGATCGAGCCGGAAACAGAGGGGAAACGAGTCATCTTTGAGGTATTGTACCAAAGAGAAAAGGAGACCGCCTTTGAAAGAGCGGTGGAAGAGGCATCCAATGCCTTTAACCTGTGTCCGGTCTGCAAACGGCCGGTGTGTGATTACTGTTTTATGATCTGTGAGGATCTGGATCTTTGCGTGGACTGCTCCACAAAGCTGCAGGAGCGCGGAGAGCCTGTGATGCAATATGCGTAGATCGGAAAGGAGAGCAAAATCATGGGTCTTTTGAAAGCTGCATTCGGTGCTGCCGGCGGTGTGCTGGCCGACCAGTGGAAAGAGTATTTCGTGGCAGACGCACTGCCTGCCGATGTCCTTGTGCGAAAGGGCATGAAGAAAGCCGGCGGCCGTTCCTCCAATACGAAGGGAACGGACAACATCATCACCTCCGGCTCCGTCATCGTGGTACAGGAAGGTCAGTGCATGATGATCGTCGATCAGGGGCAGGTCGTGGAATTTGCCGCTGAGCCCGGCGAATATACATACGATGCCTCCACCGAGCCCACCATTTTCAGCGGCAGCTTCGGTGAGAGCATCCGTCAGACCTTTGCTGCCGTGGGCAAGCGCTTCACCTTCGGCGGTGAGCCTGCAAAGGATCAGAGAGTCTATTTCTTCAACACCAAGGAGATCCTGGGCAATAAGTACGGTACGCCTGCGCCCATCTCCATCACGGCGCTGATCGACCGTGCTGTGAGCAGGACCCTGACCATCGGCATCCGCTGCTTCGGTGAGTATTCCTTCCGCATCTGCGATCCCATGCTGTTCTATAAGAACGCCTGCGGCAATGTGGAACAGGACTACACCAGACAGGAGCTGGAGAGCCAGATGCGGACGGAGCTGCTGACAGCGCTCTCTCCTGCGTTCGGTCAGATCGCCCAGAAGGGCATCGTCTATTCCGACCTGACCATGCACACCATGGAGATGGCGGACAGCCTCAATGCGCTGCTGTCCAGAAAGTGGAGAGATCTGCGCGGCATCGAGATCGTATCCTTTGGTGTGTCCTCTATTCGGCCCGACGAGGAATCTGAGGCCAAGATCCGCCAGATGCAGGAGAGCCTGTTCTACTCCGATCCCCTGCTGGCAGGTGCGCGGGTGGCAGGCGCACAGGCCAATGCCATGGAGGCTGCTGCGGCCAACGAAGCTGCCGGACCCGCCATGGCCTTTATGGGCATGGGCATGGCAGGACAGATGGGCGGTATGAACGCGGCAAACCTGTTCCAGATGGGACAGCAACAGCAGTATGCACAGCCTGCCCCCACAGCACCTGCGGCAGCAGGATGGCAGTGCGCCTGCGGCGCGGTAGTCAGCGGCAAGTTCTGTCCGGAATGCGGCGCAAAGAAGCCGGAGCCTGCGGCAGGCTGGAAGTGCGTCTGCGGCACCGTCGTCACCGGGAAGTTCTGCCCCGAGTGCGGTGCCAAAAAGCCGGAGGACGGCTGGACCTGTGCCTGCGGTGCGGTCAATAAGGGCAAGTTCTGTGCCGAATGCGGCGCAAAGAAGCCTGCCGGTGTGCCCCAGTACAAATGCGATAAGTGCGGCTGGGAGCCTGAGAAGGGCGTGAAGCCGCCCAGGTTCTGCCCCGAGTGCGGCGACCCCTTTGATGATGGCGACATCGTTTGATGACAAGAGAAACAGTTTGATGAAAAGAGAAACAGGAGGAATGTATGATGAAGAAAACACGATCGATACTCTTGGCACTGGTCCTGTGCCTTGGTCTTTTGACGAGCTTCGTATCGGCGGCAGGCTTCCCCTTTGCGGATGTACCCACCTATGAGTGGTACTTCGACGATGTGAAAAACGCCTACGATATGGATCTGATCAACGGTAAGACCGCCAATACCTTTGCACCCAACGACTATCTGACCTATGCCGAAGCCGTCAAGCTGGCGGCCTGTATGCACCAGCGATATGAGTCAGGCGCTGTGACCTTGACCAACGGCGAGCCCTGGTATCAGTCCTATGTGGACTACTGTAAGGAGAACGGCATCATCGCCCGGGACTATAGCTGGAACACCAATGCTACCCGCGCCGGCTACATGGAGATCTTTTCCAATGCGCTGCCCAAGGCTGCGCTGGCCGGGATCAACGAAGTGGCGGACGGCTCGATCCCCGATGTGTCCATGAGCCATCCGCAGGCGGCTGCCATCTATAAGCTCTATCGCGCCGGCATCCTGCAGGGCAATGATGCGGCCCACAACTGCAGCCCTTCCTCCAATATCAAGCGCAGCGAGGTGGCGGCGATCCTGACCCGCATGATGGACAGCGCCGAACGGATCCGCTTCTCCATGGGCGCGGCAGAGGAACTGCCCGAGAAGGATCCCGAGCAGGAAGAGGAGACTGTCCTGCCGCTGAAGATCAAGGAGCAGCCTGTGAGCGTGACCGGCAAGAGCGGTGAGGAGGTCATCCTGGAGACCTGGATCGAAGGCGGCGAGCTGCCCTACACCTACACCTGGCTCGTCGGCAGCGGGAGCAATGCCGCGGTCCTCGACGGACAGGACGGGATCTGGATCAGCGGCGGCAGTCGCTCCGCATCCGGCAGCTTCTTCTCCAAGCTGCATGTCACCCTGCCTGCCGGCAATGGGATCGTGGGCGACGATATCTACTGCGTGATCGAGGACGCAGCAGGGCAGGAGGTCGCTACGAAAAAGGTGACCGTCACCATGGAGCAGGCCGCAGAGCCTCTGAAGGTCAAGACCTCCTCCGATGTGACGGTGGAGCCCGGAGAGACGGCAGAGCTGTCTATCTCCGTGACCGGCGGCACTGCACCTTACAAGTATCGCTGGGAGATGTATGTGACTGACAGCTCCCGCAAGATCTGGGTCGATGCCGGTATCAGCTCCTCTGTGATGACGGTCCGCATCCCGCCCGCCCATCCCGGCGGCAGTCAGGTCTACCGCTGTGTGGTCACCGATGCCGCAGGGGAGTCTATCACCGGTGATACGGTCCGTGTGACGGTCGAGGCAGCAGCACCGCTGACCCTGACGAACAACAGGATGGCTTCCGGCGATCTGGTGGATCTGGTCGTCTATGCCGAAGGCGGCACTGCGCCCTATACCTTTACCTGGCAGGGCTGGGACAGCAAATACGGACCCACCACATATGTGACGCAGTGGAACGGTATCACCGTCGCGACAGGTACCACCAGCTCCATGCTCACGGTCAATACGATCAAGTGCAGCTGCACCAGATATCTTTGCACGGTCCGTGATGCCGACGGCACAGCACAGACCATCGAATTCACGATCGGCTGAAAAGGAGGCTGAGAGCATGTCGCAAGTGACCAATTATCAGTGCCCGGCTTGTACAGGGCCTCTGAACTTCTCTCCGGAAACGGGGAAGGTGGCCTGCGAGTTCTGCGGATCGAGCTATGAACTGGCTGAGATCGAGGCACTGTATGCACAAAAGGATGATCAGGCAGCCGAGGCCTTTACGCAGGATGAAGCGCCGTCCGGCGGGAGCTGGGGCGCGGATGCCGAAGGGATGAAGACCTATTCCTGCCCCTCCTGTCTGGCGGAGCTGGTCTGTGATGAGACCACAGCCGCCACGGCCTGCCCTTACTGTGGGAATCCCACCGTAGTGCCGGGGCAGTTCACGGGGGCGCTGAAGCCTGACTTCGTCGTTCCGTTCAAGCTCAAAAAGGACGATGCTGTGGCAGCGCTCAAAAAGCACTACGGAAAGCGCTTCTTCCTGCCAAAGACCTTCAAGGATGAGAATCATCTGGAAAAGGTGCAGGGCGTCTATGTGCCTTTCTGGCTCTTCGACGCGGAAGCCGAGGGAGAGGCCGCCTACGATGCCACCAGGACCAAGACTGTCCGCCGCGGTGACTATGAGATCACTGAGACCTCTCACTTTGCGGTCAGCCGCAGAGGCGGCATGGCCTTTGAAAAGATCCCGGTGGATGCATCGAAGAAAATGCCGGATGGACATATGGACTCCATCGAGCCCTTCGACTATTCCGAGCTGCAGCCCTTTTCTACAGCATACCTGCCCGGTTTTCTGGCAGATAAATACGATGTGACTGCCGAAGAATGTCAGGACCGCGTCGAGGAGCGGTGCAGCGGGACGCTGGAGGACAGTCTCCGCGGCACGGTCACAGGCTATGAGACGGTGGATCTGCGGGACAAGGACTTCACCGTCCGCCGCGGAAAGACCCATTATGCGCTACTGCCGGTATGGCTGCTGGATACCAA
Source organism: Oscillospiraceae bacterium (assembly GCA_017440525.1). Classification (GTDB taxonomy): domain Bacteria; phylum Bacillota; class Clostridia; order Oscillospirales; family Oscillospiraceae; genus Avoscillospira. The sequence goes on from JAFSHB010000127.1 coordinate 15,258, forward strand.
GTGGAGAGGACAGGACTTCCTCTTCGCCATGAATGGTCAGACAGGAAAGCTGGTAGGCGACCTGCCGGTGGATAAGAAAAAGTTTTGGCTGACCTTCTTCGGCATCGGCCTGATCCTGACCATCCTCAGTTTGCTGCTGTTCTCAGAGGGAGGATATGCGCTCCCCATCATCATCTCCTTCGTGATCTCGCTGATCGTGGTGAGCATCCTGAAGGCCGGCATGAAAAATGTCCGGCTCAAAGCTGAGGCCACGGATCTGGTATCACAGGAGCTGATACTGACAGACAGAAAAGACTGCTATACGCACACGACTACCACAAGAAGAAAGATCGAAAATGCGTCTGCACCCAAAGCAGGCAGCGGAAGATCGTAACAAATGATATGGAGGGAACTGTTATGAAGAAACTGCTCGCGTTTTTGCTGGCCCTGTGCCTGCTGCTGAGCCTTTGCGCCTGCGGCAAAAAAGCACCCGATCCCGAAGTCGGTCCCGCGACTGAGACCGAAGAGGACATCGATGGCCCCGGCGGTCTGGAGGATGTCAGCGACCCCTTTGTTGAAGATATGGGCGCTTATCCCGGCGAGCTGCCCATTGGCGGTGAGACTGCCAGCGGACAGATCATTGAGGTCGGCGAGGAAGCAACGCTGGAGTACATCGGCAGTAAGATCGTTGCCAATGACTACGGCGATCCCACATTGGCCAGCTGGTTCAATTTCTACAAGACCGGCGATTATGAAGACTGCGCGGCCTATTGCCTGACGGTCTATGCCCGGCAGGGCGAGGAAGATCTTTGGACGACTTCCTATACTTACAACGGTGTGGAGCCGGACGAGTCTCTCTATGAAGAGGTATTCCCCGGTGACAGTCTGGAAGTTTGCTATGTCTATGAGCTTGAGAATCTGGTCGATCCCGTCACCTTCACCTTCAATGATATCTGGGAAGAACTGGAGCCCATCGAGCTGGTCATCGATCTGGCTGAGGTGGAGAAGTGTCTGGACGCTCCCGAAGGGATCAGCGGCCTCTTCAAAGCCACCTATCTGATGGAAGGCGACAAGACTGCCTCCTATGAGGAGCTGGTAGAGAGCGGCATGGCGGAGAACACCTATGTGGATCTCTATGAGGACGGCACCGGTATCTTCTGCTTCAACGGCTATGAGTACGATATCATCTATGATGCAGAGAACTTCTATATCGAAGATGATGTCTATTACTACACCTACGATGGAGAATACTTCACCATCGAAGGCGAAGATGTGTACTACGAATACATCCGCTACGAAGAGCCCGAGGAAGAGCCCGAGGAGGAAGACTTCGTGGGCGAGACTGTGACCACCAAGGAGGGCTATGTCTCCATCACCCTGCAGAAGGGATGGTATGTGGACGAGGAAACGGACCACGGCTATACGCTGGTCCTGTATCACGAGGACCTTGGCCCTGCCAAGTGGGTCAAGATCAGCGATCCTCAGCTGACGACTCTTGAAAAGGAACTGGAGTACACCCAGCTGTCCATGGCCAGCGCCGAATATCAGGAAGTCACCTTCGGTGATAACACCTATCAGATGCTCTACAGCGATACCTACGGCCCGCAGGCCTATATGGTGGCGGAGACCTCCACAGGCAAGGCCATCGTGATCGAAGTCCGCAGCGTACCGCTGGAGGATGTGATGGATATGCTGGAGAGCATCGTGATCCATTGATCGCGGCAAAAGCAGGAGGGATATCATGAGACGAAAGCTACAGATCGTGAGCATCCTGCTGGCATTGCTGCTCCTACTCACCGCCTGCGGGAAAACAGACGATCCGCCGCCTGCGGTCTCCCATGAGAACGAACCGGTCTTGCCGCAGGAGGTCGTGGAAGCGGAAGAAGAAAGCGCTGTGTCCGGCCCCGACTATGGGGTATTCAGCGGCATCTACCGCGACCTCGTGCCGGAGCAGGAGGGCGAGGAGGGCTATGTGCAGATCACAGTCTGCAGAGACTTCCTGATGCTGGAGCATTTCCTGTGTATGGACGGCAGTGTCTATTCCTTCTGGGCGGAGGAGTTCTGGCCCTATGAGGACGGCTTCCGGGAGGGGGAATGGACATCCGTTTACGGTCAGAGCCAGACCTTCTCTCTGATGACAGACGGCGATGGGTATGACACGCCTCCCCAAAACCGCTCCATCGCCCTGACGGAAGAGGGCATCGCCCTGACCTATGACGATGCCGACACGGAGTATTACATCAAAGACGATACCTTCACCTACCATTCTGCCCCCGAGACCCTGAAGCAGGCTCTGGGAGCGGGAAAGGCGGACAAGGAGCTTTGCGGCAAGTGGAGCTGGCGCAATGGGGCGGAGGCCATCTTTGTGAGCTTTGAGGAAGACGGCACTGTGTCCTATCTGTGGAAAGAAGCAGGCGAGCCGGCTCTGGTCTATCACGGTGCATTCGCCTGTGATGGAAAGGATACCGTGCAGCTCCTGGCGGAAAAGATCGGTGATGGGCAATATCCCTATGCCATGGGGTGGCAGTACAAGGTCGACCGCGACGGTATGCTGTGGCTGACCTTCGAGGACGGGCGGGAGATGGTCCTCATGTCCACCGACGGCAGCATCACAGATACCGTGGAGCGTCAAAACGCCCTGTCCTATGTGGGCAGTGTCTATGATATGACAGGCGAGTATGAGGATCAATATGATACGGGATATACCTATACCTACCGTCTGCCGCAGTTCTACGGCGACGATGCGGCTGTCATGGCGGTCAATGACAGCATCACAGAGAAGTTCGCCCCCCTGATCGAGATGGAGCTGGAAGCGATGGAACAGGAGGAGTTCCTGTCCTATACGGATGTGAACTGGGAGAGCGATGTGTTCGAGGGCGTGCTGTACCTGCATATCTATGCCGAGAGCTTCAACTGGCAGGAGCACAGCGCCTATTACTACGATCTGGAGCAGGGCGCGTTCCTCACCACCGAGGAGGTCCTGGATCGGCTGCTGATCGAGCCTTCCTACTTCCTGGAAGCCGTGCGGCAGGGCGCGGAAGAGACCTTCGAGTCGTATTTCTCCGACATCCCGATCAACGACCGTGTAGAATACGGCTACTATGAGCTGCTGGAATGGACCGTTTCCGACGAGGCGGTGAACTTTGACCTGCCGATCTTCGTGAACAGGTGGGGCAGCATCGCAGTCTATGCCAGGATCGGCTCCATGGCCGGTGCAAGTGAATTCCGAACGGTGCTCTATCCCTTCGATGGAGCCGTTGGATGATATGAAAAGGAGGAAAAAACTATGGCAAGTATCACAGAAATGGGCAAGGCAGTATCCGCACGGACCTTTGAGATCCATGCACCGCTGACCATCGAGGAGATCAACGAGAAGCTGCAGGCAAGAGCCGCAGCCTTCCAGATGCCCTTCGAGCTGAAAAAGGGCATCACGGGCCTGCACATCGCCTTCAAGAAGGAGAAGGTCACCGATGTGATCATCCATATCTCTGTCAAAGACAATGTGGTGAAGGTCAATCCTCTGGTGCAGGAGAACACCTCCAATGTCAGCATGGGCGGATTCTCCATGCGCACCGATAAGAACAGCCTTGGCCGCAAGGGCGTCAAGGGCATGCTGGATCTGCCCATGCAGCGCGGCGCCTACATCGATCAGGTGACGGAGACTGCAAAGAAGATCCTGGCAGGCGAAGCTGTGGAGGACTTCGTCCATCCCACGGAGGAGGAAGTGGAAGCTGCGGTCAATCCGCCCAGAAGCTGGATCGTGACTTTGTTCCTGTGCCTGTTCCTCGGCGGCATCGGCGCACACCGCTTCTATGTGGGCAAGGTCGGCACCGGCATCCTGTGGCTCATCACCGGCGGTGTGTTCGGCATCGGCTGGCTCATCGACTTCATCAAGATCCTGGTCGGCAAGTTCACCGACAAGGAAGGCAGACCTCTGCAGAAGTAAGTAAGAAACGATGACACACCGCGCCGGTCTGCGGCGCGGTGTGTCATCATTTTGCACGAGGACGGCCCTTGCGGGCAAAAAAGAATGGATAAATGTACAAAAAACTATGGTAAAAAGTTGCACGATGGAATGAAATGATTGACTTTATCCAAATCTTGGATGTATAATTACAATGGTATATCATAATGAATGGGTGTTTGCGGCTGCGGCTGCGGCCCGTTCTGTATCAAAAAAGCAGAAAGGGAAGTTGTTATGAAGACCATCGTACGCAAAGCACTGGCTTGTATGCTGGCAGTTTTGGTGCTTTTCAGCGCCGTTTCTGTGGCTGCAGCGGCTGAGACTGCGGAGCAGTTTGAGTTTGCCGGTGCGAACATGACCCTGGGCAACGAGCTTGTCCTGAACTTTATGATCGATGCCTCCGAGATCGGTGATCCCGATGCCTATACGGCGATCGTGACCCATGCGGGGCAGACGGCTGAATGCTCTCTGGAGCAGTACAGCCCCAAGTACTACAGCGTCTCCTACGGCGTAGCCGCCAAGGAGATGGCAGATGAGGTCTCGGTCTATGTCGTCGATGCCGACGGCAGCATCGTCTCCGAGACCTACACCAGAAGCATCAAGGACTATGCTGAGACTGCTATCGCTTCCACCATCGACAGCGATACTGCTGTGGCGACTCTGATGGTCGAGATGCTGAACTACGGCGCTGAGGCGCAGGCGTTCTTCGGCTACAACGAAGCGCAGCCGGCCAATGCGGATCTGACTGAGGAACAGCAGGCGCTCAGCGGTGAGGCCGCTGCCTGTGAGAACGGTCAGATCGCAGGGGAGAAGGCTGCCGGTGCGAACCTGTCTCTGGAAGAACGCATCCTTCTGAATATGTACTTTGAACGCGGCACCGATGCCGTGGAAGATATGTCCGCTGTGGTATCCTTTGAGGACTATCGCGGCAATGAGCAGACTGCCGAAGTGGCTGTGACGGCTCACAGCGCAGCCCTGTGCCGCGTGACTGTGGACCAGGTCGTGCTGGCAGATGCCCGTCAGGATGTCTCCGTGAAGGTCTATGCCGCCGATGGCAGCCTCTACGGCGAAACGGTCGATTCTGTGGAGAGCTATGTGGCAAGAACGGTCGGCACCGATATGGATGCGCTGTCTGCTGCAGTCATGAAGTTCTCCGATGCTGCCCGTGTCTATCTGCTGGGCCGCGACGCTGAGGAAGAAGGCGGCGAGGGCTCTGCCGATGTGGTCGTCGGTGAGGACGGCACCGTGAAGGATACCGTCTCCATCTCCGGCGGCAATGCACAGGCTACTGTCCCCGCAGGCGTCACCGTGAAGGACGGCACCACCTCTCTGGTCCTGTCCGTCCGCGATATGGAAGAATCCGGCGCTGATGTGGAGCTGGGCGAAAATGAGACCTCTCTGTCCCTGAACGTCCATGTGGACGGCGTTGCGGAAGAGAACACCACCGCCATCCTCGTGACCTTGGGCGAGATCCTGCCTGTTGGCCTCAACAAGAGCAACATCGCGCTGTACCATGTGGAAGACGGCGAGACTGTGGAGATGACCCGTGTTCTTTCCATGGAAGAACTGGATGCCCACAATGAATACTACTACGATCCTGCCACCGGCATCGTCACCGTTGCCCTGGCCTCCTTCTCCGAGATCATGCTGGTCAACGAGGAAGCCAAGTGGGAAGGCGACTTCGACGACTCCTGGTATGATGCGGATGCTACCGAACTGAAGATCGCCAATGCCGACCAGCTGGCGGCTTTCGGCGCCATCGTCGGCGGCATGAACGGTCAGACCCGCGACAGCTTCGCAGGCAAGACCATCAAGCTGGTCAATGATATCGTGATCGGTGAGACCGATGGCGATAATATGCTCGTGTTCTACCCGATCGGCTATTACAACAACACCGGCCTTTATGAGAAGGTGTCCGGCAAGGTCACCGTGGACGGACAGCAGGTCGCTGTCTCCTCCGGCTTCAAGAACTTTGAAGGTATCTTCGATGGCAACGGCCACACCATCTCTGATTGGTATCACAACACTTGGGAGATGTTCGGTGATTACAACGACGGTTATTCCGGTACCCCCAACCACAACCGTGACGGCATGGGCCTGTTCGGTAGGATCTACGGCGGCACCGTCAAGAACCTGACCGTCAAGAACTTCACCTCCGACGGCGAGTTTGCCACCACCGGCGTGATCGCTGCTTATGCCGACTGCGAAGCGGCCTTTGAGAACATCGCGATCGTGGATTGCAACCCCCGTGTGTACAATATCGGCAACGGCGGTATCGTCGGCTGTGTCGGCTGGTATGCTATGGAAGCGACCAGCAAGCCTGTTACCTTTAAGAATATCACCGTAGACAACTCCAACAAGATCACCGCTCTGTGGGGCTCTTGGGACGTGGCCTGCGGCGGTCTGGTCGGTCAGTACTATCCTACCAGCGGCCAGAGCAGCGCGGGCTATCCCACAAATGGCGGCATCTCCTTTGACAACTGCCATGTGGCGGCTCAGATCGATGTCTACAATGACGTCTGCGCCAACTATCAGTATTATGCATACCGCTACTCCGGCATGATGATCGGCTCCATCCGCGAGAACATCACCGGCGAGGACGGTCATGTCTACCCCAAGATGGACGGCATCACCGCCAAGGGCTGTACCGTCCACTTCGGTGACTGGAACGACTATTACTATTGCGAACTGGTGGCCAACACTCTGGCCTCCTATACCCACGACCATCAGATGAGCCGTCTGGAACAGGTGGCTGATGTGGATGTGGAAAACAAGACCGTCACTTATCTGAACGGCACGACGGCAGCCATCCCTGCCGGCCGCGTCAACTATGTCGTGGTCACGAACAAGAATGATGACGGCATGTGGATCCATGGTGATGGCAAGGACTATGCCACCTGCTACCACTTCGTGGACGGCAATGTCTGGGATCACGCCGATGCAGGCGAAGAGACCGTTGACGGCGCAGTGGTCCTGAAGGAAGACAAGCAGCTGATCTACCGCGAGTTCGATCAGCTCTTCACCGGCTATGGCTGGGGCGTCACCAGCAAGGGCCTGACGGACTTTGAGGGCATCACCAATCTGGATATCAAGCACACCGAAGAAGAGGAGTCCGTGACGAAGTTCGAATACGTCGGTCAGGACAGCTACATCACCGGCGAACAGCTCTATGTCGGCAACCTCTTCGCGAGAGTCGATGACTGCCAGGTGGCTGTGGACTACGACAACGTGCAGGTCTTCGTGTCTCCTGCCGATGAGACCAGCACCGTGAGCGCCGTCTATGCCCAGAACAAGGCTGTCTGGGGCATGGGCACGCTGACCTTCTCCGGTCTGGGCCGCGCGGTCGTCACCATCACCGACTACTACTTCTGCACGCCCACTGTGATCGAGATCGAGATCACGGAGGATGACCGTCCTGCGGATGCCAAGTCCTACACCGTGGACTTCAAGCAGTTCGCAAGAGACATCGCCGCGCAGGAGCTGTGGAACGATCTGCCTCATGCGATCACGCAGGAGTGGCTGGATTCCCATACTTCTGAGGATCAGAAGTACACCACGAATCCCATGTCTGCCGAGACCCGCTTTATCGGCCGCTTCTATGAGCCCAAGATCGAGCTGGATAAGTACCTCTGGGGCGACACGGAAAAAGCTGCTTACGACAGCATCATCGAATACCAGAAGGCCAATTACAACTGGTACTGGTATGAGCCCACCACCAGGCTCAAGACTGTGGAGTATGCCAAGGGCATGTTCGTCAACTGCGCCGACAATGTCACCTGGGGCATCTCCCTGTACTCCGGTCCTCTGAACAGCACTGGCAGCAACTTCAACTTCGCCATCAATGTGGAGGAGGCCGGCGCTTACGATCTGGATCTGACGGCCTACTATGAAGGCCTGACCGGTGCTGCCAATATCGTTGCCACCACCGGCGGCGGTTCCGGCTCCGGCTACATCGATATCCTTGTCAACGGCAAGCATGCTGTGAACGACTACTGCCTCCTCGGCACCTACGAAAACGGCAGGATCAATGCCACTATGCCCAACTACATGGCAACGGTCTATCTCAGAGAAGGCGAGAACATCATCTCCCTCAGACCTGCCAAGGATATGCACGGCACGGAATCCCACCATCGCCGTCAGCTCAACTTGGTGTCTGTGACCTTCACCGAGGCCAACTGTGCCCACGAGACCATCACCGACTACTACTGCGAGACCTGCGGTCAGCGCTTCGTTCCCGAGGACACCTACCTGATCGACTTCAAGGACTTCGCCAAGCAGGCCTCCGTGCAGGCTTGGTGGAACGATCTGGGCGCAACGGCCCATGAGGATGCGAGATATCTGGGCTATGAGCTCAAGGCTATGGACGCTACCAACAAGGCCGCTTACACGGCCATGCAGCAGTGGCTCAGCGAGAATGCCTGCTGGAACTTCGATGAGGAAGTCACCGGCTTCACCACCACGCTGGACCGCAAGCATGTCTACCTCAATGCATCCGATGCTATGACCTGGGGCCTTGCCTACTTCTCCACCTACTTCAACTGTGACGCCGCCAAGCTGGGCATCACCGTGAATGTGGAGAAGGCCGGTGCCTATCAGCTGGATATGACTGCCTTCTATGAGGGCACTACCTCCAACTTCAACACCGATCAGGTCACCGGCGGCGGCGACGGTCAGCCCGGTGTGGGCGGCGGCTATGCCGATATCTTCGTCAACGGCAGACTGATCGCGGATGACCACAGATTCTATCCCGACAACCAGCAGTCTCTCACCCAGAAGACTACGCTGGCCAATGTCTGGCTGGAAGCCGGCGAGAACACCATCACTGTGGTGCAGGCAAAGGATCACGCAGGCAATCTGGGCTCGACCTCCCGCCGCTTCATCTGCCTGAAGCACTTTGCTCTGACTCCTGTGGAGTGCGACCATAGCTCCAACGCTTTCACCTATGCGACCAACTACGATCTGACCCATACCGAGACTACCTCTTGCGACAACTGCGGTAAGTTCTTCTCTGAGGCGGTGAAGACCTGCACCGATGATAACGGCGACTATTTCTGCGACCTCTGCGGCGGCGCTGTGATCGACGAGAGCGTGGTCTTCCAGATCGCTGCGAAGGATGATCTCATCACCTTCTCCAAGCTGGTCAAGCTGGGCGCGACAGAGCTGGATGCCGAACTGACAGCCGATATCGTGCTGTCCGATGTGAACATTGCCGAAGCGGAGACACCTTCCGCCACGGCGCAGACGGACTGCTGGATCTATCTGCTGACCACCGATCATGCCATCGGCACGGCCGAGCAGCCCTATTCCGGTACATTCAACGGCAACGGTCATACGATCTCCGGCCTGAATATCTACTACTCCAACGTCAGAGCAGCTCTGGGCGACGGCAAGAACGATAATCTCCGTGACTTCCGCCTGGGCCTGTTCGGCACCACCGACGGCGCGACCATCAAGGATCTGACTGTGGAAGGCGGTCTGTACCTCCATGGCAGACTGAGCGACTATTCCAAGATCGCGGGCATCGTAGCCTGCGCCACCGATACTGTCATCACCGACTGCTTCAACCGAGTCAAGATGGCAGGCCGCTCCTCCGGCACCTGGGCTTACCAGACCAATGTGGGCGGTATCGTCGGTCTGGCTGACGGCTGTACCGTCACCCGCTGCGGCAACGAGGCAGATTTGATGCTCTCCGGCCGCTACATGGGCGGTTTGGTCGGTCATATCGCCGTTTCCGATGTGCCTACTGTGATCGATCGGTGCTACAATGTCGGTGATATCGACGGCTGCCGCGAGGTCGGCGGTCTGGTCGGCCAGGTCGGCGGCTGCACCAATGCGGAAACGCCCACCAAGATCACCAACTGCTATTCCTATGGCAACTTTGATAACCATTTCTATGGTGACGACTCTACCGCCAAGTACACTTCCAACTACAGCGGTGGCCTGTTTGGCGGCGCCGATACGCTGGATAACACCACGAAACTGTACACCGAGATCGGTGACCTGCTGCTCAGCGGTGGCACCAAGACCACTCTGCTGAGCAACGACGAGCCTATCAAGAACGCGATCTGCAGATCCTGGCCCAGCATCGCTACCCCCACCAAGTCTAACCTCTATTATGACAACAGCAAGGGCGTCGAGGCCAATACGACCGGCAGCAACTACTGGGGCGAGGGCGTCTCTCCCGAGACTCTGGCGACCGCAGCCTTCGTCGAAGGTCTGAGCGAAGCCTTTGTCCTGAGGAACGGTGAGGCTCTGCCTGTTTTGGCATGGCAGTGCAGCCATGAGACAGAAGAGCGCATCATCTCCAATGGCAACGGCACCCATGATGTGGTCGTTGGCTGCACGAACTGTACGATGATCGAGCGTGTTTCGGAGGATGATGCGGAATGCACCGACGAGGATCTGGATAAGATCTGCGACATCTGCGGCGTGCGTATCCTCCCTGAGGGCACCTATGTCCTCGATTTCAAGAAGTCCATGAAGAAGGCCTCCGAGCAGGACTTCTGGCAGGACCTGCATACCGTGACCGGTTCGCTGGGCAGCTCCAAGTTCGTGGGCATCCGCGGCTGGGGCAGAGATGAGGACGGCACCCAGATGACTGAGGTCGAGACCAACGCCTACCACGAGCTGCTGGACTATATGGACCGGACCTTCGGCTGGACGATCAACGAAGAGACCACACCGTTCATCTGGGCGACGAACGAGATGGCAAACAAGGCTGTGGTGTTCAATACGGACGATGCCGTCAAATGGGGCCTGTCCTACCTCTCCGGCGGCTTCGACACCGAGGACAGCACATCCAAAATGGATCTGGCTGTCACCGTGGTGGAGGCAGGCTGGTATGCCATCGATCTGACCGCCTTCCATGAGGCGAATTATGGCAACATCACGGTCGGCCCCTACACCGGCATCCTGTATTCCGGCTCCGGCTATGCCGAGATTCTGGTCAACGGCAATGCCGTGATGGATGAATACGCCTTCAGCGGCCTTGCAAACGAGGCGGCTCTGGCCAACCAGACCGCGAATGTGGATGTGGGCTACGCGTGGTTCAACGCAGGCAAGAACATCATCACCATCAACACCACCAAGGACACCTACGGCGAGACTGAGAACATGGCCCGTACGATCAGCCTGCAGTCCATGACGCTGGTGCTGGTCGAGGGCGACGAATGCCCTGTCTGCCAGGGTGAGGGCGAGGACTGCGTGACCTGCGCAACCAAGCCCAACGACGGCGGCGAGGCCGGCGATCCCATCCCCGAGCCTGCCTCCTGAGCGATCGTCTTACGAAACATTTTTCTGCTCAATACTGCAGATCCGGTAGGACAAGGCTCCGGCCTTGCCCTACCGGGTCATGGATAGCGGAGAATAGATCTCTGTGTCATGCAAAAGCAAAGGACAGGACCGGATCATAAGAAGACACTTGCGTTTTATATCAGACTGTGATATGTTACGATATATGTATATATGTGTGTACATATCCAAAAATTTCCAGTTTTCGCCGCTTTTTTGAAGATAAAAAGTTCAAAAGCAAGAAAAGAAGTGGAGGAACGACATTGAAAAAAGCATTGAATGTGATCAAGACGACGATGATCTGCCTGATCGTTGCGCTGGCGGTGTTTATGATGATCTTTACGATCGTTTCCGTGACGACCTTCAACCGCAATGACCGAGATCTGTTTGGCTACAAGGCTTATATCGTAAACTCCGATTCTATGGCTGCCACCGACTTTGCCGCAGGCGATCTGATCTTTGTCAAAGAGGTCTATGTCGGCGATCTGGTCGAGGGCGATATCATCACGTTCATCTCTCAGGATGCTGAGAGCTACGGCGAGGTCGTGACCCATAAGATCCGCAGCAAGGCTGTGGACGCGCAGGGGAACCCCGGATTCGTGACATACGGTACGACCACGGGTGCAGATGATGCTGTGATCGTCACCTTCCCCTATGTGCTCGGCAGGTACGAGTTCCATCTGGACGGTGTGGGCTCCTTCTTCAATTTCCTGAAAACACCGCAGGGCTACATCGTCTGCATCTTCGTTCCCTTCATGCTGCTGATCCTGTATCAGGGCATCAACTGCATCCGCCTGTTCCGCCGCTACAAGAAAGAGCAGAACGAGGAGATCCGGGCGGAGAAGGCCAAGATCGAGGCTGAGCGTGAAGAGGCCAATAAGATGATGGCGGAGCTCCTGGAGCTGAAGGCGCAGCTGCAGCAACAGCAGCAGGGCGCACCGGCGGAGGAGCCGAAGCAGCCGGCTCAGATCGACTGACGAGACTGACGGGAGAGGAGCATGACAGGATGGATGCACTGAAAAAGATCTGGAGCGTGATCTCCACAGTTCTGGTGGTCGCGATCGTTCTATGCGCTGTGGCGCTCATGGGCTCAAGATTGCTGGGCTACCGTGTGTTCACGGTCATCTCCGGCTCCATGGAGCCGACCTACCGTGTGGGCGATCTGATCTATGTGAAGCCTACGGATTCTGCCCAGATCAAGGTCGGCGATCCCATCACCTTCGTGCTCAATGAGTCGCTGGTGGTCGCGACCCACCGCGTGGTGGAGGTCGATGCGGCCGAGCAGCATTTCCATACCAAGGGCGATGCCAATGAGATCGCCGATCAGTCCCCTGTGCATTTCAACAATGTGATCGGCGTGCCCAAGTTCCGCATCCCCAAGCTGGGCTATGTCTCTGATTTTATCCAGAACCCGCCCGGTATGTACATTACCATCGCTGCCTGCGCGGTGCTGATCGTTTTGGTGTTCCTGCCCGATATGATCTGGAAAAAAGAGGATCGGCAGGACACAGAAGAAAAACAGGACTGATACGTATTTAGATTTTAGATTCGAGCCTTTTACAAGTTCTTTTGGCTGGGATTTGAAATATAGTTTGAAAGAAAGGAGGAAAATTGCATGAAACTGTCTAAGAAGAAGGTGCTGGTCATTGCGCTGGTCGTTTGCTTGATCGCGATCTTGTCCATGGGCACGCTGGCATGGTTCAATTACACCGATGACATCACCAACAAGTTCATGGTGGCCACCGATACGGATGGCACCCCCGATTTCAGCCTGGATATTTGGGAGACCGAGAACGATGAGGATGACACCGCCGACGAAGACGGCGATGGCGACCCCATCAAGACCCAGGAAGGCAATACATACGAGGATATCCTGCCCGGCGATGTTTTGGCAAAGGATCCCACCGTGGAAAATACCGGTCACTATGACCAGTGGGTCCGTGTACTCGTTACTTTTGATGAGTACTCCAAAATTGAGGCCGCCTGCAACCGTGTCGGCATTTCCACCGACCTGAGAGAATGGCTGGATATCGACACTGCCAACTGGACTGCCGATGATGCCGCAACGATCGTGGAAAACGACACCGTTACCTATGTGTTCTACTACAACGCCAAGCTTGTCGAAGGCGCAACTGCTGCTCTGTTTACTGAGATCTCCATTCCCAGTGAGTTTGAGCAGGAAGATATGGCATATGTCAGCGGCGACTTCTCTGTCACCGTGAAGGCTGATGCCGTTCAGGCCGATAACACCGGTGATACTGCTCAGGCTGCATTTGCAACCGTGGGCTGGGATGCCGGCGAGGCATACGACGCGTAAGTAGTAACAGCAAGCATATGGAAAAGACATGGCCATGTGCCCAAGTCAACAACATGTCAGTTTTAGGAGGATTTTATGAAAATCAAATCTACCAAGCGCGCACTGCTGGTCAGCGGCCTCGTTTTGCTGCTGTGCGTCTCCATGCTGGTCGGTTCCACCTTCGCGTGGTTCTCTGACAGCGTGACCAGCAAGAACAACATCATCAAGTCCGGCAATCTGGACGTTGTTCTGGAGTACAAGACCGCCGATATGACTGACTGGGCTGTTGTTGAAGATGACACCGCTCTGTTCAGCGAAGACTCCCTGTGGGAGCCCGGCCACACCGAGTACGTTATGCTCCGTGTCAGCAACGCCGGTACTCTGGCTCTGAAGTATGCGCTGAAGGCTGAAGTCTACTCCGAAAAGGAAGGTACCAATGTCTACAACCAGCAGTTCCTGCTGTCCGACTACCTGAAGTACGGTATCGTCACTGAGGCTGATGTTGATGCTGCTACCACCGATCGTGAGACCGCTGTGGCTGCTACTGTTACCGAACTGACCTCCTCCATGGACGTCTCCGGCGCTCTGGAAGATCTTGGCCTGGGCAACGGCTGGGGCCAGCTGATCGGTTCCGTCAGCACTGAGAGAGCTCTGCTGCCTGCTGAAGACAATGTTACCGCTCTGATCATCACCATGCCCACCACTGTCGGCAATGAGGCCAACTACCTCACCGGCACCGAGGCTCCCTACATCAAGTTTGGCATCAACCTGTATGCTACTCAGCAGATGCATGAGGAAGACAGCTTCGGCGACGACTATGATGAAGATGCAAAGACCGAGCAGATCGAAGTTCCCATCGCCATCGTCCGTGACAATGGTCCCGTGGAAGATCTGTATGTCGAGTCCCTGTTCGGCGGCGGTCTGTTCGAGAATGAAGAGTCCCTGCGCGATATGGACGCCACCTTTACCTTCATCTCTCCCGCAGGCGTGACCGCTTATGACGAGTGGATCGCTGACTATGAAGTCTCTGTGGATGCCGACCTGAATGATGGCGATGCCGTCCTGGCCGGTCAGTATGACTTCATCGACACCGATTGGCAGGCATTCTACACCCCCGCTGTTTCCGCCAACCAGCCTGTGCGTCTGCTGGGCTCTCAGAACTTCTACATGACTTATGCGGATGTTCGTGATTATGTCGGCGAGTTCAACTGCGGTGTTGAGAACATCAATGTTCCTGCCGGTACTACCATGACCGTTGCTCTGAAGCTGTATAAGTATGCCGAAGATGATGTCAACCATGCAACTGTTCTGGATGAGATCACCGTCGCTTACTACAACTACACCTTCTAACTTTTGCGCCACTGCCGTCTGCGCCCCTTCGGGGGTGCAGCGGCATGTAGATTTTTTTGACCGATACGCATAAGGGACCTCTTGTGTTTATCGGTCAGAAAAATTGGGCAGAGCCTGCGTTCTGCCAAGTAAAAGAAAGGGAAGATATACTATGCGTAAGGTACTATCCTGCTTGCTCGTTGTTGCGATGCTCCTTAGCTTTGTCCCTGTGGCCACAGCTTCGGAGACCGACAGCCTGATCGCCATCGTTGGCTCCAACATGACGCTGGGCAACGAACTCATTCAGAACTTTATGATCGAGGTCTCCAGCATTGACGATCCCGATGCTTACACCGGCATCGTGACCCATGCCGGTCAGATGACCGAAGTGCCTCTCACCAAGTATAACCCGAAGTACTACTGCATCTCCTACGGCACAGCCGCTAAGGAGATGGCGGATGAAGTCTCGGTCTATCTTGTTGACGCAGAGGGCAATGTCGCTTCAGATACCTTCAGCAGAAGAATCAAGGACTATGCCAAGACTGCGATCGAGAACACTGATAATGTGAGCCTGCAGCGCCTGATGGTAGAGATGCTCAACTACGGCACAGAGGCGCAGAAACATTTCAAGTATAACGAAGAGAACTATGCCAATGCCGATCTGACCGAAGAGCAGAAAGCTCTGACAAGCACTTCCGTGAGTTGCGAGAATGACCGTACAGGCAGTGAGAATGTTTTGGGCAGTAACCTTTCTCTGGAAGAGCGGATCCTTCTGAACATCATCTTCACCGATGTGGATATGGATGCGCTGGATACCATGTCTGCCGATGTGAGCTATGAGGATTACCGTGGCGAAGCCGTCTCCGCTCAGGGCAGGATCGAGCGCTATTCCGCCACTGCCTGCAAGGTGGTCGTGGATCAGATCGTGCTGGCAGACTCCCGCTGCGATGTCACCGTGACCCTTTATGACGCCGAGGGCAATATTCTCGGTGAGTGCGTGGATTCTGTGGAGAACTATGCAGCCCGTACCTACGGCAGCAATGTCTATGCTCTCAGTGAGGCGGTCATGAAGTTTGCTGATGCTGCCTACAGCTATCTGCTGGGCGAAGAATCAGAAGTGAAGTTCGTCGCAAGTGACGATCTGGATCTTGTGCATACCGTACCGAATGGCACGATCGAAAAGACTGTGGGCGATCTGTTCACCGCGATCGAAGGCATCGAGATCGATGCTGAGAATGTGACCGTCACCTATGAAGCCGACGGCGTGACCGTGGAACTCACCGAGAATGCCGAAGACTGGACGCAGAGCGCCCTGACCTTCTCCGGTGTTGGTACTGCCACCTTCACCATCACTGATAACGATTTCTGCATCCCCACCACCGCGACTGTGACCGTCACCGAGCCTGAGACTGTGGAGAAGTTTGAAGCAGTTGCAGACCTGAGCTTTGAGCACACC
>JAFSHB010000128.1 GCA_017440525.1 Oscillospiraceae bacterium
GCTGGCGTAGCCACGGACGGAGGTGAAGTACTCTTCGTTGTAGACATAGCCTTCCGCGTCCTTGATCTCGATGTACAGATCGTCAGCCATCTCTCTGGCAGCGATACGGGCGGAGATCTTGTGGTAGGAGCCCATGGTGCCCCAGTCGGCCATAGCCAGCTCGGTGACACGCTCGGTGCCGTCGGCCATCTTCTGGGTGATGACAGCGGTGTAATCGCCGGTGGGCAGGTTCTTCTTGACCATCAGGAAGTTCACTTCCAGCTCGTTGCCCAGGGTCATGTTGGAGCCGGCGAAGGCAGCCTTCGTGATGGTCTTGATCTGAGCGTTGCAGACATCACAGTAGGTGTCCTTGTCCTCATCGACGCAGTCAACGGTCTCGGTGGAGATCACTTCGCCGCACTCGCAGGTGACGGTGGTGGTGTGGGTCTTGTCGCCGTTGGAGACAGTCTCGGTGGTGGTGTTGGCATGGTCGCAGGCGGTCTCGACTTCAGCGCCGCAAGCGCAGTAGCCGTCGCCGTCGTCGAAGCAATCTTCCACGATCGGGTCGCCGATCACGGCGTCACAAGTGGTGCAGATGGTAGACTTCGTATGCGTGCCGTCGCCATTGTCCTCGTAGGAGACAGAGGTGCCGGGATGCTCGCAAGCCATGACGCCGCCGCAGACATCGCAGACATCGTCTTCATTTGCATCGTCGCAGTCGGCCTGCTCAGAGGAGACAGCGGTGCCGCAGGACTGGCAGACCACAGCGATGGTATGGGTACCGTCGTTGTTGCAGGTGATCTCAGTTGCGGTGTAGTCATGGGCGCAGGTATCGTCCTGCCATACCAGGATGGCGGTACGATCATCAGCAGCAGCCTTGAAGGCGGAGCCCATGGTGGCTGCGAAGGAAGCGTCCTTCATTTCGGCGACCGTCATCTTGGTGCCGTAACCGCTGGGAGAGGTGCGGTTGTCGCAGGCATAGTAGATGTTTTCGTAGGTGCCGGTGGCATAGGGATCGGGGATCAGGCCGTCGGAAGCAGCAGCGCCGCCCACGATGGCAGTGTACTGATCGGTGCTGTCAGTGGTGGGGCTGATGGTGGTGTAGACCACATAGCAGTTACCCAGATGCAGGTAAGTGTCGGTATCTTCCAGACCATCGGCATAGCCGATCATACCACCGTGGTAGGTGTAGTTGTAAAGCTCAACGGAGATGTCGTTGTTGTCAACACGGTAAGCATTGACTTCGGCGACGGAGTAGCAGTTGGTGATGGAGTTGGGAGTTGCCTCGTTGGTGCAGCCGCCCAGGATACCGACCAGACCGCCAACTCTCTGGTTGCCTTCGATCTTACCGGTGTTGTAGGACTGGTCGATCACAGTCCGTGCATCGCTGATCGCGATAGTACCGACCAGACCGCCCTGACCAATACCCATGATGTGCTGATCGCCTTCGTTGGCGCAGCGGGTCATGGTCAGACCGTCAGCGTAGCCGACGACACCGCCGACATTGGAGAAGCCGCCCCACTGATAGTTGCCGTTGCCGGTCATGGAGACGCGGCTGATGACATCTTCGATGGTAGCATCATAAGCCTTGGCGACCACGCCGCCGATGGCCAGAGCGCTGCCCTGTCTGCCGGAGAGGGCGATCTTGCCTTCCACGGTCAGATCCTTGATGGTCGCGCCGTCGATGACACCGAACAGACCCAGGTTCATCTCATTGGTCAGCTCGTTGCCGCCGGAAGCCAGACCGGAGTGGTTGTTATAATCGACAGCCAGACCGGAGATGGTGTAGCCTGCACCGTCGAAGGTACCGGCATAAGGTACGGCAGCAGTACCGATGGCATTGTTGGCCGTCATGGTACCGTTGTTCATCTGCTGCAGGGAGCCGGAGATCCACTTGCCGGTCAGCTCGATGTCAGCAGTCAGGACTGCGGGCATGGTGGCAGCACCTGCGTTGACATAGCTGGCGAAGGCGATCAGGTCGTCCTCGTCGGCGATCTCGAAGGTGGTCAGTTCCACTTCGGCGCCGCAGACATCGCAGGCTGCGTCATAGTTGTAGTCGAAATGGACTTCAGTGGTGGGAACAGCCAGATCCTCGTCGCAGACGGGGCAGACAGCAGTGATGGTATGCGTGCCATCGTTGTTGTCCACGATATCCAGCTTGACCAGCTCCATGCCGGCCAGCATGACCCAGCGGCGGCCGGAGCTCTGCTCCTTGGAGAAGGACTGGGAAGCGCGCATGGAGATGGTGTTGGTGCCTTCGGTCAGATAGACGACGGCGACCTTTTCATCCACACGCAGGGAAGTTGCAACGCTGTGTGCGAAGGAATAGTCTTCCACGGACAGGGCACCGTTGACATAGATATCGACATAGGCGCCGCCCATGGCCTTGTTCAGGACAGTATCCGCAAAGGCGCCGGTCTTGATGGCGTCGAAGTCCAGCTCATACCAGCCGGCCTCAGCAACGGTGACATCAAATGCCAGCGTATCCTTGGCAGGATTATCGAAGCCGCCGGGATACCATGCGATGCCCCACTGAGCGTCATCGGAAGCATCGAGATACAGCTTGGCATCGGCCCACATATTCTGCAGGGAGGATGCGGAGTTGATCGCGAAGTCGGTGTTTGCAGCCAGGTAGTCGCAGACAGCCTGGTAGGCAGCCTTCTCCGCATCGGTCAGTGCGACCGCGTAGTTGGTGACACCAACATACTTGGTATCATCATCCACATTCATCAAAGTGGCCCAGAAGTCTTCGGCAGCCATGGCCTTGGCCAGAGCCTTGAAGTCGATGGAGATAACGGTGTTGTCTGCGTGGGCGCAGGTCAGATCGAAGCCGCAGACATCGCAGATCTTGTCGCCGTCAGCATCGGTGCAGTCTTCGGTGTAAGCCTCGACGAACACCTCGCCGCAGGAGCAGATGCCGGAGACGGTGTGGGTCCTGTCTTCATTGGCTTCAGCCTTCAGAGCGGTCACAGACAGACCGTTCAGGACAGCCATGCGGCGGCCGCCTGCATTGTAGGCAGTGCCGTTCAGGTCAGTGATGACATGGACGCGGACCTCATGATCGCCCTCGGTCAGGTACACAGTACCAAGATCCAGGGTATCTTCCACATAGTCGGCAGCCTTGACCAGATAGTCATCGACGACCAGCTTGCCATCGACATAGATATCGATGGTGCCGCAGCCGGAGTATGTACCGGTCAGCGTACCGATCTTACCGGCGGAGCCGTTGCCAGCAGTGTGCTGCATCAGGCTCAGATCCAGCTTGTAGTAGCCGTCGGCATCAACATTGACGGACATGTACAGCTTGTTGCTGGCCTCAGCACCGGTGGACCATGCCAGCGTATCGGGATAGTAGGCCAGGCCCCACTGGGCGGTCTCATTGATGTTCAGGTACAGTCTTGCATTGTCGTCGTCATAGACATTGCTGACGACGGAAACGCCGTAGTTCTCAGCCATGAAGGTCTGGAATGCGGCATAAGCAGCCAGAACAGCTTCGGAGGGAGCGTTGACGGCATCGAACACCTTGGTGGTGTCAACACCTTCCACAGCGTTGGGGATAGCCGCCCAATGTGCGGGCTCCTGTGCTGCGAAAGCCTGGATCGCAGTCTGGAAGTCAACATCGTTGACCAGCTCGGCATGATAGCAGGTAGCATCATAACCGCAAATGTCGCAGACATTGTCGCCGTCAGCATCGGTGCAGGTCTCGGTGAAGGTCTCGACCAGAACTTCGCCGCAGGAGCAGGTCGCGGAGACGGTGTGGGTACCGTTCTCATTGGAAGCGGTCTCGAACGCGATGATGTCGAGGCCGGTCAGGACCACAGTTCTTCTGCCGCCGGCGCCGTAAGCCAGATCGTTGTTATCGGTGATAACATGGATACGGACGGAGTGGTCGCCCTCAGTCAGATAGACAGCGCCCAGATCCAGGGAATCCAGAACGAAGTCAGCGGCATTGACCACATAGTCATCGATGGTCAGGACATTGTCAACATACACATCGATGGTGCCGCAGCCGGGATATGCGCCGGTGTAGGTCTGGATGCCGGAAACGGAAGCATTGCCGGCGGTGTGCTGGACAACGCCCAGATCCAGCTTGTAGTAGCCGTCAGCAGCGACGGAGACAGTCAGATCCAGCCTGTTGTCGGCTTCTGCGCCGGAGGACCATGCCAGCGAGGCAGGATAGTAAGCCATGCCCCACTGTGCCTTTTCGGCGGTGGTCAGGTACAGTCTTCTGTAAGCGACCGCATTGATGTCGGTAGCCACAGAAACGCCGTACTCCTCAGCCATGAAGGTGTTGAACGCGGCGAACGCAGCCTTCTCGGCATCGGTGATGTTGGCGGTGTCGGTGTTGCCGAAGATCTTGGTGGTATCAACACCTTCCACAGCGTTGGGGATAGCCGCCCAGTGCTCGGGATAAGCCTCAGCAAAAGCGGTGATGGCTTCCTTGAAGTCAACGCTCAGATCCAGAGCGGTGTGGTAGCAGGTAGCATCATTGCCGCAGACATCACAGATATTGTCGTCGTTGGCATCCGTGCAGGTCTCCTCGAAGCTCTCCACAAAGACTTCGTCACAATCAGCGCAGGTAGCGCCAACAGTATGGGTGCCGTCGCCATTGTAAACAGCCTCAGCCAGAGTGGCGGAGAGGTCGTTGATGATAGCGTTGGTACGAGTCAGGTAAGTGGTGGTGCCTGCAGCAGCGCCATTGATATCGTCAACGGTCTTGAACTGGAGGGTGTTCTTGCCTTCCTTCAGCAGGACAGTCGCGATGGTGACTTCCTGCTCGACATTGGCGCCCTTGAACTCGAAGTTGTCGATCGCCAGCACATCGTTGACATAGATATCGACCTGAGCGCCGCCTGCGGCAGTGCCGGTAACATAGTCAGCAGAGGTGTTGGTCAGGAACGCAGTCATGTCCAGCTTGTAGTAACCGGCGACAGGTGCATCGAAGTCGATGTACATGGAGTCGCGGTACTGCTGAGTCTGGTGGTTGACATAGTAGCACCAGTGATCGACGCCCCATGCGATGGAGTCATCGGCGCACAGGAACAGACGGTTTGCCACGGTGGAGGTGAACAGGCTCTTGTCATTGTTGAAGGACCAGTCGTAGTTCCCCTCGACCCATGCCAGGAAGGCCAGAGTAGCAGCCTTCTGGGTATCGTCCATGGCGGTGCCGTAAGCCAGACCGAGGGACTTGACTTCCACACCTGCATTGGTAGTGAAGGTGGGCAGATCATCCCAGAAATCCTGCTTGGCAGCTTCCTTGACCATAGCCTTCATATCGATGGAGCTGACGGTCACGCCTTCATGATAGCAGGTGGTGTCGTAGCCGCAGATGTCGCAGATAGCGTCATCGCCGGGCTCGCAGTCGTAGACCATCTCGACAGTCTTTTCAAAGACATCGACGGTGTAGGCCTTGACAGTTTCGCCTGCAGTAGCGGTGACGGAAACGGTGCCCTCTTCGGAGACCGTCAGAACGCTGCCATCGACGGAAGCACCGTCGGCTTCGTAGGTGTAAGCGGTCTCATCGTCATAAGCATTGTAGGCAGCCAGATCGATATCGGCAGAGGTGCCGGCTTCGATCTCGACCTCAGCCTTGGTGAAGGAGAAACCGTTGAGGAATGCGCAGCGGTTCTCAGATGCAGTGGGAGCGCAGACGGTAACGGTGTTGGTGCCCTCGGTCAGATAGACCAGACCGATGGTCCTGTCATAGATCTTGGGGCCCTTGGTGAAGTCATAGGAGTCTCTCACCAGCTCGCCGTTGACCTTGAAGCCATAGGCCGAGCCGGAGCCGCCGTAGTTACAGCCGGTGGTCTCATCCTTGGTGGTACCTGCGCTCTGGCCGTAAACATCGGCATCGAACTTGTACCAGCCGGTCTCGGCAACATCAAAGCTGATGTCCACCCAGTTACGGTTGTCATTCCGATAAGGATGTGCGTGTGCCATAGCCCAGCCCAGCTGGTCGGACCAGCTCAGGAAGGTCTTGACATAGGTGGCATTGTAGGTGTAGGCAGAAGAGGTGGAAGCGATCTGCCAGCCATAGTTCTCCTGCGTCCAGTCGGTAAATGTAGGCATATTTGCTTTGTTGGTGTAGACATCGACTGCCAGACCGTTGTCGGTCGTGGTCCAGCCTTCGAACACACCTGCTGCAGCAGCTGCTGCAACAACGCCTTCCAGATCGATGTCGATCTTGGTAGGCTCGTCCAGAACGAGCACGGCTTCGCCGCATTCGTCGCAGACATCCGTGACGGTGTGAGTGCCGTCATTGTTGGGAGTGATGGTCTCGGTCGTGCTCGCATGGGCACAATCTTCGGCCACCACCGCTTCGTCTGCCATAACGGTCATGGGGATCATACCCAGGATCATGATGACAGCAAGAAGCAGACTGATGATGCGTTTTTTCATGGTCTTCTTCCTCCTAAAATATTATTCAGCAGGTATTTCCTGCCAAATTTCAATATAGTTTTTTGTGGATATTCACCAATAACAGAGATACCACGCCATCTTCGCTTACCATTGTACACAAAAACCGTCTGCGCGTCCATGGCAAAATGTGACTTATCTCTAGTATGATATGATCTTTGTTAAAAATTAACAATGCAGTAGATTCGTGTTCGCAGGGGCGGAAGCCCATATCCGCCCGAGATCTGCGGCGCAGATCCCAAGGAACAAGCGGATCGCCGCACGGTTTTCGTATACAATAAAAAACAGATGGTCAAAGACCATCTGTTTTTTTGCCGTATCTGTCATATCCCGGCAGGTCCACCACATAGCGCTCGTAGCCGTTGATCAGCTCCGTCTCGCCGTAGCGGTGGATCCGCACCCGGTCATGGCCGTAGTTCATATGCACATGACCGTGGAACAGATACTTGGGCTCATATTTTTCCAACAATTTCCAAAATGCTTCAAATCCACGGTGGGGCAGATCCTGATCGTCACCGTAGTCGCGCACCGGCGCGTGGGTGACGATGATATCCACGCCCTTGTGGAGCCACAGCCTGAACCTGAGCTTGCGGATGCGGGCCCGCATCTGCTTTTCGGTGTACTGGTGTGCGCCTCTGGAATAGCGGTAGCTGCCGCCAAGGCCCAGAAGGCGCAGGTCTCCATAACGGAACACCGTATCTTCGATGCACAGGCAGCCCTCAGGCGGGCGCTGGGCATAGTAGCCGTCATGGTTGCCGTGGACATACACGACAGGGGCTCTCCCCATGGTCACAAGAAAGGACAGATACTCCGGCTTCAGATCGCCGCAGGACACAATGAGATCGTAGTCCTTCAGATATCCCGGTTTGTAATGATCCCAGAAATACCGGCACTCTGTATCTGCCAGTATCAGGATCTTCAAAGCAGGACGCCCTCCTTTTCCGGCGGGATCTCGTCGCGGTAGACACCGAGGACACGGACCAGTCTACGGGAGATGGGCCGCAGCTCCTCGAAGGCGGGGATCGTGCCGATCACATTGTCGCACAGCCAGTCCATCTTCATGATCTCCTCCGGGCTGAGCCAGCGCTCGCCGTCCGTCCGGAGCAGGCCCTCCTGATCGCGGATCTCAAAGCGGAAGGGATCCAGAGATCCATTGATGATGCTCCGCCGCAGGAGCTTGCCCAGACGGCGGACACCATCGGGCAGTGCCTCATCGAACTGGACATCGATCACACCGGAGTCAAGTCCCCACCAGTAGCCGACGGCCTTCTTCTCATCTCTGGACACCAGCGCATCCCACGCGCCGGAAAGGATGCTGCGGAGCATCCTTTCATAGAAGATGCCCCAGTTCCAGCAGGGCGAGGCGATGGGGGTGGACTTGCCATCCTCCCGCAGATAGGTGCCCCAGTCCCAGTTCCACTGGGTGCTGCCCGGCGAGGGGATCTCCTGATTGGTGATGATCTTGACGCCGCGCTCCTCAAAGGCCCTGTAGGGATCGCCCTCCTTGCAGGACCACTCTACCTGCACCTTGGCGTTGGGGTTGACCATCCGCGCGCCAAGGGCAAAGGCATTGATGCCTGCAGGCACGCCGTAGATCGGGTAGTTGGCGATATAGCCCAAGGTGTCATCCTTGGTCATGGCCGCCGCCACAGCACCGGTGATGAATTTCCCCTCATACACACGGCTGTAGTAGGTGCGCACACCTGTGTAGGGCATGGACAGGGCGCAGTTGAGGACCTTCAGCCCCGGATGTCTTGCCGCGATCTTCCGGCAGGCACCGATCAAAGGCGGTGCCGTGGCGATCAGCACATCCGCGCCCTCAGCCACAGCCTTTTCCATGATCCATTCACCGCTCTCATCGGCCTTGACATCATAGTAGCTCCTGACCGTGATGGTATCCTTCATCTTTTCCTTCACATACGCCGCGCCCAGCTCATGGCTCCTGGTGAACGCGCTGACGCTGGGGGATGCATGGAAGAAGAAGGCCACTTGAAGGTGGCTGATCTTATTGGAGAAAAGGTAGGTGAAGATACCCTTCTCCGTCTCCTCCTGCGGAGCAGTCTGGATATCGATGGGCTCGTCCTCCTCCAGCAGCTCCACATCGGGCCAGACGGTCTTGAGGCTGGCAGTCAGCTCGGAGGCGGTCATCTCCCACAGCTCCCGCATGGTGTAGACCCTCAGCCACACCAGCAGCGCGTCGGACTCGGTGACACCTGTTTTCTCGCCGCCGTAGCGCTGGAAGAAATCACGGAAGCGGGAGAACCGGGAGAGGAACATCTTTCGCTCCTCGTCGGTCCAGATATGCTCCGAATCAAAGCCCAGCGCCGCCTGCAGCTTGGCATAGTCGCCGGGGCGGGTAAAGCGGACCTGATACAGCCCCGCATGGGCATAGAACTCCATGAACTCATAGTAGGCCTGCACCTTGGGATCGTCAGACCAGACAGGCACGATCCGCGTCACGGAGCCGGGGATCGTACCTGCCTCATAGCTCTTCAGCACGCTGACCCGCTTGTTGCCCTCCTGCACATAGAAGCGGCCCATATATTCCACACATTGGATCGGCTCCCGGATGCCCTCATCGCCCAAGTGCGCCATGCACAGGCTGATCCACTTCATGGCAAATTCCGATTCCAGCGGCAGCAGCGGCATAAAATCGGAGGAGAAGGTGGACTTTCTGCCGCTGGTCACTGTGCCCACGATCTGATCCATGGGGATCTCCACACGCCCCAGCTCCACACGCCCCGCAGACATGGACTCATCGAAAAATTCATCCAGCACCTGCGGATAGGGGTATCTTCCATGGACCACATCGCTGCGATGGCGCTTCTGGCCCAGCTTTAAGGCTTTCTGATATTGTTCGGTGGCTTCCTGTCGTACCATAAATTCCCTCCTGTAAGATTCGTAGGGCGGCCGGACCCTCGGCCGCCGCTCATCGATACGCTCAACAACTCGGCGGGCAGGGGTCTGCCCGCCCTACGATCGTATTCAAGTTTTCTCCGCCATCTTATCCAAACAGTATTTCATGATGGCTTTTCTGGTGATGATCCCAATAAAGCTGTTGCGGTCATCCACCACCGGCACGAAGTTCTGCTCCAGTGCCATGGAGAGGATATCCTACACTCTGGTATCCACACGGACAGGGGTATTGTCCCGCCGGTGGGAGATCTCCATGATCGAATGATCCTCCATCTTCTTGGGATCCATGCGGCATAAGTTCTTGATGGCCCACAGCAGGTCGCCCTCTGTCAGCGTGCCGCAGTAGGAGCCGTCCTTCGCCAGGATCGGCAGGGCCGCATAGCCTGTCACTTCCATCCGCTCCAACGCCTGCCGGACCGTATCCTCCGCCCGCACATGGGCGCAGATGGCCTTTGGGGTGAGCATAAACAAGATATTCATGACACACATCCTTTCTAAGGTCATTGTATCATGGATAGCAGGTAAAATCAGTAAAGTTTTTGTAAATGGTCAAAGTCTGTGCAAAGCATCCAGAAGTGCGCCCTTCAATTTGGGGATATCATCCTGTGTGTTCTCCCGTCCGAAGGAGATCCGGATCGCACCGTCGATGACCTCGGGGGGAAGATCCATGGCCGACAGCACATGAGAGCGGTGGCCCTTGGCGCAGGCAGAGCCGGCAGAGACATAGATCCCTGCATCCTGCAGGCAGTTGATGAGCCCCTGACTGCGAAGTCCGGGGATGGAGATGCTGACCACATGGGGCGCATCACCCTTGCCCATGAACACGAGCCCCGGCACATCGGAAAGGGCCTCCCGGCACAGGTCGCGGAGCCGGGACAGATGCTCGCTCTCACCCTTCACATCCAGCTCGGCACAGGCCGCGCCGAAGCCCACAAGGTTTGGCGTGGCTTCCGTGCCGGAGCGGTAGCCCTGCTCCTGACCGCCGCCGACCAGGAATGCAGGCAGGGGCAGTCCCTTCCTGATATACAGAGCGCCTGCGCCCTTAGGCCCATGGATCTTGTGAGACGACACGGAGATCAGATCCGCGCCCAGGGTCTTGGCCTTGAAGGGCACCTTGCCGAAGCCCTGCACCGCATCGGTATGGAACAGGGCGATGGGGCTCAGGCGGCGCGTGGCACGGATCATCTTTTCGATGGGCATGACCGCGCCGGTCTCATTGTTGACCATCATGACGGATACTAAGATCGTATCCTTGCGAAGGGCGGCCTCCAGCGCCTCCACGCTGACGAAGCCATCCTTATCGGGGCGCAGATAGGTCACCTCGAAGCCCCTGGCCTCCAGCTTCTCCATGGGATTGAGCACCGCATGATGCTCCACCATGGTGGTGACGATATGCCTGCCTCTCTTTCCCAGCCGCTCGGCGGCGGAGAAGATCGCCCAGTTGTCGGCCTCGGTGCCGCCGGAGGTGAAGAACACTCTGTCCGGCTCCGCGCCCATGGCCTTGGCGACAGACTCCCGCGCCTCCTTCAGCCTGCGGAAGGCATTGGCCCCAAGGCTGTGGACGGCGGAGGGGTTGCCCCAATTCTCTGTGAGCATTTCGTTCATGGCCGCCACAGCCGCCTCGGAGGGCTTCGTGGTGGCGGAATTATCAAGATAGATCATAGGACCTCCGGTTTTATGAGAATGAAGAATGAAAAGTGAAAAATGAACAATTGTGGTGTCCGACTTTGTCGGACAGATCAAAATCATTGCCGCAGGCAATACATTTATTTTTCATTTATCATTTATCATTTTGCATTTTATTTTATAACAATGGGATCTTTTTTTACATTTTTCCAATCGAACACCGCCACCAGCTCCGCCGCGGAGATGGGCGCTTCTTGCTCGAGGATGCCCGCAAGATAGGCAAGATAGCCCAGCAGCGCTTCAGCCGTCATGCTTTTTCGCAGCGCGCCAAGATCCAAGTCCTTCTCCCGCTTGCTGAGCCTGCGCCCATCGGGGGCCACCAGAAGCGGCACATGGCAAAAGCTCGGAGGCGTTTTGCCCAGAAGCTCATACAGATAGATCTGCCGCGGTGTGGAGGACAAAAGATCCATGCC
>JAFSHB010000129.1 GCA_017440525.1 Oscillospiraceae bacterium
GCGATCTGCACGGAGAAGTCGGTCTGGCTGTCGGTGGTGAAGGTGGTGGTGGAGACGATGTTCAGACCCAGCTCATCAGCCTTGGCAACGAAGGAGTTGTAGATGCCGGTGGAGTAAACATCGTCGTTCTTGTAGATGACAGCGATGTTCTCGCCCAGAGCCTTGTCGGCGATGTACTGTGCGGAAGCGGAGCCCTGGTTGGGATCCATGAAGCACAGCTGGAAGACATTGGCCTTACGCTCGATATCCACAGTGCCGGTCAGAGGGTTGGCAACGCCGCCCAGAACATCGGTGGAGGAAGCGGAGGGAGTCAGGTAGAACATATTGTCAGCCTGAGCCTCGACGGAGGTGGCAACACCGGGAGCGGAGGTGACGGAGCCCAGGAACAGCTGCATGCCCCAGTCCTTCAGGGTGTTGTAAGCATTGACGGACTTCTCAGCATCGTGCGCGTCATCCTGATAGTTCAGTTCGAACTGGATGGCACCGGCCATGGAGTTGATCTCGTCAACAGCGATCTTGGCACCGTTGGCAGCAGCGTTGCCGTAGATAGCGGCACCGCCGGTCAGGGGGCCGACGCCGCCCAGCTTGAAAGCGGGAGCGGAAGTCTCGGTGGTCTCGGTGGTCTCAGTGGTCTCGGTAGTCTCAGTCTGAGCGCCGCAGGCGACCAGAGCAAAGACCATGACCAGAGCCAACAGCAGAGCGATCATTTTCTTCATTGTTTCTTACCTTCTTTTTTGAATTTTTATTTAAAGCCCTTGGGCAATAAATACAAAAAAACGGCTTTGCCGATCAGCAAAGCCGCTCACTTCATCCCTCCACTATCGCAGAGAGAACAAGTTACGGTCTTGCCCGATCTGACAGGACGATCGGGATCGGTGCAGGAGCACCTTTTCCTTAGCTATTTATTCCGCTAAAGATATGTGCTTAGTTTACCTTTTTTGCCCCAAAAAGTCAATTATCATGTATATCAAAAAGTATTATCCATACAAAAGTATTTTGTAGGATATTCACAAAACCTTTTCCGATCTAAGGTTTAGCAAAACATTTTTTCCTGCTTGCCTTTCTGCCCGGTTTCAGATACAATGGTAGGAGTATTTTGAGAGGAGTTGTCACTTTGACTCTTTTTCATGCAGCCCTGCTGACATTTTTCACCTCCATGGTGCCTGTTTTGGAGCTTCGCGTCGCGATCCCCATGGGCGTGGCAGGCGGACTGCCCGTATTGGCCGCCATGGTCATCGCCATGATCGGCAATCTGGTGCCGATCCCCATTTTGATCGTATTCACCAGAAAGGTCTTTGACTGGCTCAAGACCAAGGGCAGGATCAAGACCTTTGTGGAAAAGCTGGAAGCCAAAGCCCATGCAAAAAGCGAGCTCGTCCATAAATACGAATGGTGGGGGCTCTGCATCCTGGTGGCCATCCCCCTGCCCGGCACCGGTGCATGGACAGGCGCACTGGTCGCCGCCGTCCTCGGCATGCGGCTAAAGAAAGCCATGCCCGCCATCGCTGTCGGCGTGTTGATCGCCGGCATCATCGTCACCTGTGTGACCTACGGCGTGACCGCGATATTTTAAACACGAAGATTTTAAAGGCTCCCCTTGTCAGGGGAGCTGTCGAGCATCAGCGAGACTGAGGGGTAGTCGTTCTCTCCCTCAGTCACGGCTCACGCCGTGACAGCTCCCTCATCAGAGGGAGCCTTTTGTTTTTATGCTTTCAGGTCGTTATAGATCGCGCGGATATCGTCATAGATCATGGTGGGCTTGACATCGCTGGTGGCTACATCCTCCATGGTGCCTTCGCCGGAGAGGACGAAGCAGGCATCGATCCCGGCGTTGATGCCGGAGGCGATATCGGTATAGAGGCGGTCACCGATCATCATGGTCTCATGCTTCTCATAGCCGAAGCGCTCCATGGCAAGCAAGGCCATCTGGGGCTGGGGCTTGCCGATGACGGTGGGCTTTCTGCCTGTGGCGGTGGTCAGCATCTGGCACACAGAGCCACAGTCCGGCACAGAGCCGTACCAAGTGGGACAGACCCAGTCGGGATTGGTGGCGATAAACTCCACGCCGCGGTTCAAAAGGATGCAGGCATCCTCCAGCTTCTGGAAGGTCAGCTCTGTATCGAAGCCGCACAGGAGCAGATCGATGCCGTCTTCCAGCTTATCTGTGATATGGATCCCTTCATCTCTGAGCTGATCCTTGAAGGTCTTTGTGCCGAACGCATAGCAAAAAGCATCCGGATGATTGGCCTTTAAGTACAAGATCGTGGCATCGGTGGAAGTAAGGAAGTCCTCCTTGGTGGCTTCGATGCCAAGGCGCGCCATCTTCTGCACATAGGCATCCACACCACGGGAGGAATTGTTGGTCAAAAACAGATACCGGCCGCCGATCTGTTTCACATAGTTCAGAAAATCGAGCGTGCCGTCGAACAGCTCTTCATCCAGATAGATCGTGCCGTCCATATCCAGCAGGAAGAGTTTTTTCTCTTTTAAGTTGCCCATTTCGTTTCTCCTTGTTTTTTTCGTCATTATAGCACGCGCGCCCCTTTGACACAAGTGCAGAAACATTTTATAATAGAGCCACCATCAAAAAGAGGAACGCTTATGAACGATATTTTTTCCCGACTGCCTGAACTGCTTTTGCCGTGGTATGATGAAAACCGCCGGGAGCTTCCATGGCGGCAGGACCGTGAGCCCTATCATGTGTGGCTCTCGGAGATCATGCTCCAGCAGACGAGGGTGGAAGCCGTCAAGGGCTACTATACAAAATTTTTAGAGGCTCTGCCCACAGTCGCGGATCTGGCAAATGCCTCGGAAGAGACACTGAATAAATTATGGGAGGGCCTCGGCTACTACACCAGAGTCCGCAACCTGCAAAAAGCCGCGAAGCAGATCATGGAGATCCACGGCGGCCGCTTCCCTACCAGCTACAACGAGATTCGCGCTTTGGCAGGGATCGGCGATTATACGGCCGGGGCGGTCTGCTCGATCTGCTTCGATCTGCCCACTCCGGCTGTGGACGGCAATGTGCTGCGCGTCTGCACGAGACTGACGGCAGACCCCTCCCCCATCGACAAGCCTGTGGTCAAAAAGGCATTGACCGAAGCCCTTGCCGCCGTCTATCCCACGAAGAGCGGCACCTTCACCCAAGCCCTGATGGAGCTGGGCGCCACAGTCTGCGTGCCAAACGGCACGCCGAAGTGTGAACGCTGTCCCCTTCGTGAGATCTGTCTGGCGCACAAGCAGGGGGATGAAACGGACTTTCCCGTGAAGTCGAAAAAAAAACCGCGCAAGATCAGGGAGATGACGGTGCTCCTGCTCCACGACGGTGAACGCTTTGCCCTGCGAAAAAGGCCCAAAACAGGTCTGCTGGCAGGACTTTGGGAATTCCCCCACTTGGACGGCAGGCGCACGGTGGAAGAGGTGCTGGAGCAGTTGGAAGCGCAGGGCCTCCCCGTCCTTGAGGTCGAAAAGACTGTGGAAAAGACCCACATCTTTACCCACATCGAGTGGCATATGACAGGGATCTTCCTCACCTGCCGCCAAGGCGGCGACTACACCTGGGGCGACCCCTCGGACTACGCCCTCCCCACCGCCTTCCGGATCTTCCTCGAATGATACCGTACCCAATGAAAAACGATCACACTCCCGGCAACACACCATGCCGGGAGTGCGATCGTTTTTATTCTAACTATGTGCTATATCGTGCGTTATATGCGTTTTTGCAGTGCACCAAAGGCTCCCCTGCGTAAGGGAAGCCTTGGGCCCTCCCTGTGAGCGTTCTCATAGGGAGGATCGACTGTTTTATGAAGTCATGCAGAGGGTCGCGGCCTTTTTGCTATCCATAGACCCTGATGATGGGCGCGGTCAGGATGCCCACATCCTTGAGCCTGTACTCATAGCACCACTTTCTGCCTGTGGTGCGCCATGTTTTCGGGCCGAAATACCGCTCGGCCGGGTTGCAGTTGTGCACTTGTCCGAACTGGTTGATGCGGCTGCCGTAGGCGATCAGGGTGATCTGATGATCGCCCTTCTCGACCCTGCCAAGGCACACACGGTGCGGTGCTTTGAAGATGTATCGCTCCTCGCCGCCGTCAAGACGGACGCCCAGAACGGGGGCATTGTACATGGGTGCTTCCAGCCAGACCTCGCCGGCCGGCAGCTCGGTCTCGGTCTCATAGATCATATTGCCGCCATAGAATGGGAAGCCCTGGGTGTGATAAGAGCCGAAGCCCAACCGTTTCGGTCTTGGCGTGAGCCTCGCCTCACGACCCATGACCGAGACACCAAAGTCGCCCAGCAGGTAGCACCATTCCAAGCTGGTGCTCTCACCAAACGGATAGTACAAGATCAGCTCGTTATCGCCGAAGCCCACCGTGCCGAGCCGGATGCGGTGAATCGCACGGTCGACAAAATATCCGCCCTTCTCCCATGGGATCTGCATACTGTTGAAGCGGATGATCGGATCGCCCTCGAAGGCCAGATCCACAGCCTTCAGTCCATGGGCGCGGATGTTGAAGCGCAGAGCCACCCAATGCTCCGGCTCTGTGGGGCCTGTGACCCACGGCTGGGGCGCGCTGTCGGTGCGAAGGCGCATGCCGAGGATCCGGCGGACTTCGTCATCGATCTTCAAGATCTCTTCTTCCTCATGCCACAGGCCGCCGTCCAGCTGCCACTTTGCCCGATCGAGCAAAAGGACATTGGGCTCTTCCAAGCGGTATTTGTTGACGGAGGGCAGATATCCCCATGCGATCTCCCGCTTCTCCTCTTCCTGCGGCACATCGAACCGTGCAGGAGACAGGCGGAACAGGAAGCTGTCATGCTCATGAGACGGCAGAGAGAAATAGGTCTTGCCGTCCTTGACCGCCGAGGAGATGGGCGTGATATCCCCGGTAAAGGTATCCATCAGCTCCACACCGTATTCGCCCTTCACCGAAAACTCCACCATATACTGGCTGTCTACAAGAAAGGAGCTGGCTTCAAAATAGTTCTCCGGCTTGCCGTGGCAAACGAAGAGATACCGTGTATCTCCCTCCTGCCGCAGCTGATGGAGATAGAAGCCGGGACGCACATCGTCGCTGTCGCACAGATCCACCTCACGCCAAGGCTCCAAAGCCTTCAGCACTTCCTGCTTGGTAAAGCCGATGCGGTGCTTCGGCTCGGGGAATACTGCCGGGAGGCCGTCACAGTAAGTGGGCAGTTCTCCCAGATAGATCACCGTGCCGCCACAGGCCTCGAAGGCTTCCAAGAGCTTCACGGTGGTCTCACGGATCGTGACCAGCTGCGGTACGACCACGACCTGATAGGTCATCTCCCCGACCTGCAGGCATCCGTTCTCCGCCTTCGTCTTCTGCTTGGGCAAGAGTGCCTCAGACAGCAGATCGAAGTCATGCAGGCCAAACAGCAGCCAGTCGATCAGGTCTGTCAGCCGTTCATCGGAGGCCAGACGCTGCTCCATGCACTGCCGATCCGGGCCCATCAGCATCCAATGGCTCTCGATGGGATGGAGGACCGCCACATTGACGATGGGCCTGCCGCGGCGCAGGACCGTGTTCAAGCGGGCGAAGTGATCTTCGATGATCTTGTATTTTTCATACCATGGGCTGTGGCTGTCGATGGGCGCGGGATAATCCCGCTTGCTCTCGCCGCCCATGCTCATCCAGGAAAGATGGGGCACACGGACGGTGACGCCCAAGGCCGCCTGCCAATCGCCCTGCACCTTGTGCCCGGCGAAATCGTAGTCCCAGTTGGTCACACCGTAGAGCTCACTGATGACGCCACACTTGCCCTCCTGCCGTGCCACGCTCTGGGCCTGCTTGGCGGTATCATATTCCAAAAAGCCTGCCAGCATATCGATACCGGGCAGATGGAAATAGGGATAGCTCCGCATGGCCTCACCGATGAACATGCTCTGCTCTTCCATGAGATGCTCGTTCATCAGATGCCCGGAGAACAGGATGCCGTGCTCCTCACACCACTTGCCGATCACAGCACAGTAGTTCTCCGCATAGCGGGAGGCCAGATAGTCATGACACTGGTACTTGACCTGAGAAAGGATTCCGTCAGCCTTCTCCCAGAAGACCTCCGGGAGTTTTTCTATCAGGGAATACCCATAGGTACACTTGAAGTCGGCATCCATATCCTTGCTGTAGGGGATACTGCCCTCGGAGGGGATCACAGCATCCGCCATGGGCTGGAGCCTTGTGAACTGAGGCTCATCGGTGAAGATGGCCGGCACAGACTTGCCGAACTCCTCCCCCAGTACCTTCTTGTAGCGCTCGTGGACCTCCGAAAGGAACTTTTTCGTGGCATCCTTATGAAGGACATCCACATAGGCGCCGTTGTTGAACCACGGAAGCTCCGCCCCGATGACCTCGTAGGCGTACCAGATGTTTTCGCCAGTCTCACCCTCGGACAGCCGCCGATACTGCTCCAGCTTCCCCTCCTGCAGGGTGATATCGTACCGCGCCAGCAGATGGGGCACGCCGTTGGCTGTGAGCCTGCCCTTGGTGGGGGTGGTGCGCTCGGTATAGGCCTCCGCATAGACCTTGGGCGAGAGCAGGAGGTATCTTGCACGGAAGTCCTCATTTTTCGTCACGAAGCCGCCGCCAAAGCCGGAGGGCCACTTATCCTCGTCATAGAGCCATGTGGTCATGCCAAGGCTCTTGCCGTATTCGTTGCAAAACTTGACGCAGTCCATGAACTCCTCGCCAAGGTAGGGCGTGGCAAGACCGATCCTCGAATGGATATGGAAGCCGCCAAAGCCCATCTTATGGAACACATCGATCTGCTCTTTCAAAACTTCTTTCTCCAGCTTCCCATTCCACGACCAGAAAGGTGCACCGCGGAACTGTGCCGGCGGATCTCGAAACAACTTCTCAAAGCTCATACAAAAAATCCTTTCTGTAGTCGACCTTAAAGAACTCTGCCAGCTCTTGCATCTGTGCATCTGTGATGGTATTCACTCTGGGCAGATGGGCCGTGAGCATATAGATCTGGGCAGCCTTTTCTACCGTCTCGATCAGACCGAAGGTCTCATCGAGGGTCTTGCCTGCACCGTAGACACCGTGCATGCCCCAGATGACCACGCGGAACTCTTTGATCTTCTCCGCCGTGGCGACACCGATAGAATTGGTGCCGCAGAGCATCCAGGGCAGGACCCCCACGCCCTCCGGGAACACGGCGATGCACTCGGTGCACATCTGCCAGAGGCTGTGGGTGAAGGTCCTGTCGTCCAGCTCATGGACGAAGTTCATGGCTAGGGTATGGGTGGGATGGGTGTGCATGACCACACGGTTTTCGGGGTCTACCGCCAGCCTTGCCATATGGCTCATCAGATGAGCCGGGAGCTCGGAGGTAGGCCTGCCACCGTCGCAGTAGCCCCACAGGAGCTCGGCCTGTGTGCCGTCTTCAGAGACACGGAAAATGCCCAAATTGCGCTCCGGGTCTTTTTCCACATTCTTAAAATACTTGCCGGAGCCTGTGACGATAAAGTATCTCCCGGCCAGCGCTTTGGCCGTAAAGCCCATATCGATCGTGCGGATGACCTTGTTGATATCCAGGAACTCCGCCACCTCGTCCTCCGTCAGCAGATAGCTGATATTGCCGCCGTTTCGCTCATCCCAGCCAAGGCGGTACATATTCGATGCGGTCTGCGCCACTTCCTGCAAAAACGGCGCGGAAAAGATATCCTTCATATTCTCGCCTCCAACACGGTCTTTTCATATTCCAAGATCTCGTCATACCATGCTCCGTCCTCCGGCACAGCATGGCATTTGCAGAACTCAGCCCAGATGTCTCCAAAGGGCAAAGTCTTGGCATCCTCCATCATGGCAAGTCGGCGGGTGAAGTCGCCCTCGTCCTGCTCTTTTTTCAGGTCCGGCTGCAGCAGGGCCCACAAAAGAGCCTTCCGTGCATTTCTCGCACCGATGACCCAGGCCGCCACACGGTCGATGGATGCGTCGAAGAAATCCAGTCCGATCAGGACTTTCTCCATGGCATCGTTCCGCACGACCTCCTTCATGATCTCACGAAGCTCATCTTCGAAGATCACCACATGGTCGGAATCCCAGCGGACGCCCCGCGTCACATGGAGGGGGACTTTGTCAAAAAACGGCAGCATGGCGGCGATCTTGTCGCTGACCACCTCAGTGGGATGGTAATGGCCGTTGTCCAGCAGGGGGTACACGCCCTTGCGAGAGGCGGCATAGTTCAGATAGAACTCGCTGCTGCCCACGGTATAGCTCTCCACGCCCACGGCAAAGACCTTGCTCTCCACAGAATCGATCACATTGGGCAAGGGCTTTTCCAAGATCCGATCCAAGCTCTCCTTCAGCCGCAGACGGGGCGTCAGACGGTCGGAGGGGATATCCTTATAGCCGTCGGGGATCCAGATATTGCAAAGGGCCGTATCGTCCAATGCCTCGCCGATCTTCTGGGCGATCTCACGGCATCGGATGCAATGCTCCACCCAGAAGCTGCGGACATTTTCATGGGGAGACGACAGGCTCAAGCCGTCTTTGATCATGGGATGGGAAAAGACTGTGGGGTTGAAGTCGATGCCGAAGCCATGCGCCTTCGCAAAGTCCACCCAAGGGGCAAAGTGCCGATACTCCAGTTTATCACGGTCTGCCCAGCCATCGGTGAACACCGCGTAGCAGGCATGGATATTGATTCGCTTCCTGCCCGGGATGCAGGAGCATGCCTTGAGGAAGTCCTGCTTCAATTCTTCAAAATCCCTTGCCCGACCGGGGTAGCTGCCTGTGGTCTGGATGCCGTTGCCGGCACCGCCCTGCGGGTTATCGAAGCCCACCACATCATCGCCCTGCCAGCAATGGATCGAGATCGGCATGGCGGATGCCGCCGCCATGGCCTTGTCCACATCGATGCCGAAGCTTTGATAGATCTGCTTCGCGCTCTCAAACCTTGTCATGATACACGCTCCTTTGCACCTTGATATTTCCCATGGCCGTGGCCTCTATGGGCATCGCCACCACGGTCTTGCCCGTGGCTTCGGCTGTCAGTTCATTCAAAAAGTCGTTTTTCGCGCCGCCCCCTGTGATCGTCAGAGATCTGTAGGTCTTTTTCGTATTTCGCTCGATCTGTTCCACAGCCTTGGCATAGCTCCTCGCCAGAGAGCGGAAGGCACAGCGGAAGCAGTCCCGCTCCTCCTTCGCCCCCACTTCGGCAAACAGCGTCGCCATGCTCTTGGGAGCCAGAAATTTCGGATCGTCTGCATCCACCGTTACCTCGAAGCGGCTCTCCCGTGCCTCCCGGACGATGGTCGGAAAGTCCTTGTTGGGACACAGCTCCTTCTGCAGCTGCTGCACGATCCAAAGGCCCATGATATTTTTCTGATAGCGGCAGTAGCCCACACCGCCCTCATTGGAGAAATTATCCTGCATACTGCTCTCATCCGTCAATGCCGCATCCAGCTTTACGCCTAGGAGCGACCATGTGCCGGAGGAGAGATAGAGGCCATCCTCTTCCATCTCGATGCCCTCCACAGCAGAAGCCGTATCATGGGTCGCACACAGGACCGCATCGATCCCGCGATACTGCCCGATCACGGCACCCGGCTGTGTCAAAGCCGGGAACAGATGCCCGGGAAGCCCCAGAGCTTCGATGATCTCACGGTCAAACTCCTTCGTTTTCACATTGACCAGTCCTGTGGTGGTGGCATTGGTGAACTCCCTGACCTTCACACCTGTGAGCCGGTACAGCAGATACTCCGGCAGCATCAGAAGATCTGTCACACCTGTCAGTCTGCCGCAGTGCAGATCGTCGCAGAGCTGATAGACCGTATTAAAGGGCTGGAATTGACAGCCTGTGCGGCGATAGAGCTCCGCAAAGGGGATCTTCTCATGCACCGCATCGATGATGGGCTCCGTGCGGCTGTCACGGTAGGCATAACAGGGAGCGAGCTCTTTTTCTCCCTGCAGCAAAACATAGTCCACGCCCCATGTATCGATGGCAAAGCTTTTGATCGGAAACTGCGCCAGAGCTTTCTCGATGCCGATCGTCACCTGTGATAAAAGGTCCTGTGTATCCCAGATAAGATGCCCATTTTCCATTTTTGTGCCGTTCGGGAAGCGGTAGACTTCTGTCAGTCTCTCTCCGTCCCATACCATGTGCCGCCCGGAGGAGGCGCCGATATCCACAGCAAGATGATACATCCCAAAACACCCCCATTTCCTAAGCATATGATGCCAGAAAACAGGGGTGTTCGGAATGTCCGCAGATGGCGGAAAAAGTGTCCTTATTTGCAGCTGCGGTATTGCTTCGGTGTCATGCCGAAGCGGGCGTAGAACACGCGGTGGAAATAGCTGATATTCTCATAGCCCACAGCCTCGGCGATCTGATCCACACGACTGCGTGTGTTCTCCAGCATCCATGCCGCACGGGTCAGCCGCTTCTCCTGCACCAGCTCCGTATAGGTCTTGCCTGTGCTTCGCTTGATCTGGCGCGACAGCCACGAAAGATCGTAGTGCATCAGCATCGCCGCCTCCGACAAGGAACCTGCGCGATAGTTCTCCTCCACATAGCGAAGCAGCCGCACCACAGCAGTCTCCTCCTGTGTCGCTGTCTGCAGACGGTCGGAGCGGTCGCTCAGCTGCAAGAACAAAAGTCCCATGGTCATGCTGTCGATCCCCTGCCTGCATGGCGCCTCACAGAGCAGATGATAAAGGAGGTTTTCCATCAGATTCTGCACCGGCAGGACATCTGCCACCTGAAAATAGAGGTATCTGCCAAGGCCGCCGCAGAGGCTGTCGATCAAAAAGCGGCGAAGAGGTGTCTGCTCCGTGCCGAGATAGGGCAGGGTCTGCTCAAAAAACTCAGGTCTTATGATAAAGTTTACCGCGATATCATCCTTTCCTGCCTTCAAGATCTTCTGATGCGTGTTCTGCCCCAGAAGCAGGAGCTCGCCCTCCCGCAGCTGCACTTCCCTGTCGCCCAGCATATGCGTGGTCGTGCCGCAGCACATATAGACCATCTCCACATAGTCGTGGGTGTGCATCGGAAAGTCGATGAACCGTGTATGAGGCCGCACCGCGATCGGCTGACCGGGCCCCAGCAGTTTCTTTCCCTCGATGATATCCCGATCCCCATTCATATACAAGCTCCTGTCAATGAAGCTCTCTCCCTGCAGGATCCTCTGCTCCTCCGCTGTGATGGGCGTGAGCTTTTCCAATATGGCCCGACCGATCATGATATCACCTCTCTTTCGACCCATTATAGCACCCAAATGCCATTATGCAAAGAAAAAGGACCTCCGAAGAGGTCCTTTTTGATAGCTTACAGTTCGCCGTCGGGCTGGCCGAAGGTCCAGCAGTCGAAGGGCTTTGCGATGGCTTCGGACACATAGCAGGTGCCCTTGCCAAGGCGCAGGATGGTGGCGGGGAAGTCCTTGGTGATGGGGCCGTACAGCTCCAGACGGGAGACCATCCGCTGCCAGGTAGCGCCGGTCTCAGAGTTGAGGATGTTGTGCAGCTCGAAACGGTCACGAGCGGTGACGATATCCTTGGGGCCGATGGTAGCAGCCTTGTAAGGAACAGCCCAGACATCGCCGGAGGCGCCCATAGGGCCAAACAGAGAGTTCTCGCACACGGTCAGAGGCGTGGTGGTGACGATACGGGAGGTCAGCTCGCAGAACTCTTCCAGCGTATCGGCAGCGAACTCTTCCGTTCTGGGATCGATGAAAGCGGTGTGGCCGGGCCAACCGGTGGCGGTGTAGACCACATCGACGCCCTTGCCTTCGGTCACATCGGCGATGATGCCGGAGTAGACACCGGTGCCCTTGTTCTCGTTGGTATGGACATGCCAGTTCTCAACGGGGGGACGGAGATCTTCGCGGATGCGATAGTAGAAGTGATACATGAAGGAGTATCCCAGACCTGCACCATAGGTCAGAGGCGCCACATTGCCGTCCTCGTCAGCCCACTCGTCCATGGCGAAAGCGTGGACATTGCGGCAGTTGACATTGTACTTGTTGATCATGTTGGCAACAGAGGAATAAGCCTCAGGCCACTGGTTGGGGCAGATCATGGCGAAGGGGGTGTCGTTCAGATCGGACATCAGGATACGGTAGAACATATCCTGCACCATATGGAAGGTGGGGTGCATGACGACCTTGACGGAGTAGCCGTTCTCATTGGTGTACTCCATATCCTCGCGCTTGATATCGCGGATACGGTCCAGCTCTTCCAGCGGCAGATCGTTCAGGGGCAGCCAGGGAGCGGGCTTGAACTTGAATTCTTTGTAAGCAGACATAGTATGACTTCCTTTCTAAATTATTGCTTGATCCTATCATATCATGTTCTATGCCTTGGCGCGTACAAATTTCGCTCGTTTCATGTTCGTTTTTGTCTTATTGTTTCTACAGTATTTGCTTTTTTCAAAAAAATCGCACTCACAGCACCCTGATGACCGCGGTGCCTACGCCCCTGTGGCAGATATCCAGGATCTGCCGCCGGATGTATTCCGGCTCTCCCTCGCCTTCTACTGCGATCTGCCACGGTTCGGGCGGCGGCACCAGACGGCACGGCATCCCGGAAGCCTGCAGATCCTCCACGATCTTGGAAGCCGTGCGGAGCATGGCCCCGGTATCCTCGGGGCGGTATGGACAAAATGTGATCAAAAACCGTTTCATGGCACGAGTATAGCGTGCCAAAGCACAAAAGTAAAAATGAAGTTTTCTACATTTAATATCGGCAAGTTTGATAATAACGCTTTTTTTCGTTGTGCCTGTCAATATTTTATGCTATGATAACAAGGAGGTGATCCGTGTGAATCTGACCAATGTACAGACCTTTCTCCGTGTGGTCTACTGCAACAGCCTGACCCAGGCCGCCAATGAGCTCTATGTCTCCCAGCCCACGGTGACGGCAAGGCTCCAGCAGCTGGAGACCGAACTGGATACCGTGCTCCTGCGCCGCGGAAAGGGCGTCCGCGCCATCGAGCTGACGCCGCAGGGCCGTGCTTTTGTGCCCCTTGCGGAGCGGTGGGTGGCTCTGGAGTTGGAGACGAGCCAGTTCAAGGCCCAGCAGGTGCATCTGCCCCTTTCCGTGGCCTGCCTTGACAGCATCAATCTCTATGTGCTGGCACCGTTTTTTCGGGAACTGACAAAAAGCACGCCCCAGCTTCGCCTGAATATCCGCACCCATCAGTCTCATGAGATCTATTCTCTGGTGGAGAATCATGAGGTGGACTTGGGCTTTTCCTACATCCTCTCCCGCCACAGCAATGTGGTCTGTGAGCCCCTGTTCTCCGAGGGCATGGCACTTTTGACCCATAAGGATCATCCGCTGGCAGGCAGATCCGTTTCCCCGCAGGACCTCGATCCCGCCCTTGAGATCTACATCCCATGGAGCCAGACCTTCATCCTCTGGCACAGCGACTGGTGGGATCCCAAGGCCCAGCCCCTGCTGCACACAGACCTTGCCTCCATGATCCCACTGTATCTGGATCATCCCGGCAGTTGGGCCATCTGCCCCTGTTCTGCTGCCCGTGCCTTTTTGCAGGGGAGCCCCGACCTTCGTACGGCGAAGCTGACCTGTCCCATCCCGGAGCGCACCTGCTATATGCTCAGCAGCAAGACCCGCAGTTGGACAGACCCCACCGCTGTCTCCCTCTTCCGCGATGCCGTCATCCC
Organism: Oscillospiraceae bacterium; assembly: GCA_017440525.1. Classification (GTDB taxonomy): domain Bacteria; phylum Bacillota; class Clostridia; order Oscillospirales; family Oscillospiraceae; genus Avoscillospira. Next base: position 13,649 of record JAFSHB010000129.1, read on the forward strand.
CTACCTCGAAGCCAACGCCCAATGGCTGGACGGCCTGACAGGGTGACGCTCGACAGCACAGGCTTCGTATCCCTCATCAAATACCCATTGCCAAAATAAAGATTCCCCACATTGAACTGCCCCGGTTTGTACGAACAGTACAAACCGGGGCAGTTCACATAACGGGAGAATCTTTATTACCTCATATTTTCCTTTGCGGTTTTGATGGAAGCAATTAAAATTCTGCGAATCGTTCCGCATTGAGTATACAGCTCCGCCACAACATCTCTGCTCAAGATCTCAGATCTTACAAACAGTTCTAACCAGTATTCCGTCTCGTAACATTCTTTTAACGCGATCTGCAGTTTCACAACAAAGTCCGTTGACAATTCCCGAAGTTTCGAATCTGCCATGATCCCACCACCCCTTAAAGTGATCATACATCGATACAAGCAATGTGTGAAGTGAAATATTTTTCTCTGCAAAATGTGAAATAAGGACTTCGTCTTTGTGAAATTTGATGTTTCACATCAAGTGAAATGAAATACGCCAACATTTGCAAAGCAAATATTTCACAGCGAAGCTATTTCACATTGCGCAGCAATATTTCACACGCCGCAGGCGTATTTCGTTGAAAAAGGTCGTCATTCTGATAGAATGACGACCTTTTTCTGGCAGGGGATGAGGGATTCGAACCCCCGCAAACGGAGTCAGAGTCCGGTGTGCTACCGTTACACAAATCCCCTATTTGCCGCGCACCCGAAAGCGCAGATATTATTATAGCGCGAAAAGCGCATTTGTCAAGAAAAAAATTCTTAAAAACAGCAGGATATTTTTTCGATAGCCTATCGACATTTTGTGTCCTTTGCACTATATTTATACAGGAAAAGAAAAGGAGGCGATCGCCGTGAGATGCAAGGAGCTTTTTCAACATATCGATGACCTGAATGGCAAGTATCTCTCTGTGTGGGAGGATGTCTGCAATATCGAAAGCCCCACGGCCTGCAAGGCGGGCGTGGATGCCGTCGGCAGTTACTTTATCAGGCTTGCGGCGCATCACGGCTGGACGGTGGAGACACTTCCCCAGTCTGTCAGCGGCGATGCCATCTGCATCACCATGAACGCAGATGCCGCAGGCGCGCCTGTGAGCCTGTCCGGCCATATGGACACGGTACATCCTGTGGGGCTTTTCGGCGCTCCTGCGGTGACGAAGGATGAGACGCATCTCTACGGCCCCGGTGTTGCCGACTGCAAGGGCGGCATCGTGGCAGGCTTCCTTGCCATGGACGCGCTGGAAAAGGCCGGTTTCACCACCCGCCCTGTGCGGATGCTCTTGCAGAGCGATGAAGAGAACGGCTCCTCCACCAGTGGGAAGGCCACCATCGACTGGATCTGTGAAAAGGCAAAAGGCTCTGCGGCGTTCCTCAATCTGGAGCCTATTTTGGAAGGCTCCGAGGGCAAGGCCACCGTAGCCAGAAAGGGGCTCGTGGACTTCCGCTTCACCGTCACAGGACAGGCTGCCCACTCCTCCAGATGCGCCACCGAGGGCGCATCCGCCATCTGTGAAGCCGCCCATAAGATCCTGGAGCTGGAGACATACAAGGATGCCGACGGCATCACCTGCAACTGCGGCGTGATCTCCGGCGGCACCGTGGTCAATGCCGTGGCGGCGAGCTGTACCTTCGGTGTCAACTTCCGCTTTTCGGATAAAGCGCAGGAAGCCCAGATCCAAGAACTGGTCCGCCGTGTGGCGGAGACGGTCCATGTCCCCGGCTGCACCTGCACCGTGGAGCAGACGGGCCACCGCATCGCCATGGAAGAGACGGCACGCAATTACGCGCTCCTCGACACCATGAATGATATTTATGAGACAAACGGGATGTCCCGCCTTGCGCCCAGAAAGGTCAACGGCGGCGCGGACTCCGCAGAGGTGACAGCCGCCGGGATCCCCTGCGTGGATTCCCTCGGCGTGGTCGGCGGTAAGATCCATTCCAGAGATGAATACGCAGTAATGACATCCCTCTGCGACTCTGCCAAGCGCATCGCGGCAGTGGTATGTTGTATGTGATAAAAATTCGGACGCCCCGGAAGGGATGTCCGAATTTTTTATTCAAATGTCCGCAGGGCTTTCTTGTAGCCCTCCGGGTCGATCACGAAGGCAAGGCCGTGACCGCAGTCGGGAATGGTGCAAAGGTGCTTGTTCTCCGAGCCGCAGGCGTCGAAATTCTCCTTGCTCATCTCCCACGGTACGAAGTCATCGGTGAGTCCGTGGGCGAAGATCACAGGTATTTGGATGTTTTTTACCGATTCGATGGGGGATCGGCTCTCAAGCTCGAAGCCGCCCCAGAGCTTGGCGCCCCATTTGACAAAGGGGTATAAGAGCTTTGCCGGAAGATGGAGCTGGCGGATGACCTTTTGGATGATGGCCTTTGCGGAGGTGAAGCCGCAGTCTGCCACCACACCGATGACCTGCGGCGGTAGAGGCTTTCCTGCCGCCATGAGCACAGTAGAAGCTCCCATGGAGATGCCGGTGAGATAGATCTGCACATCCTCACCAAAGTGGGAGATCAGAAAGTCCATCCACCGAAGGCAGTCCTGATGCTCATTGATGCCGAAGGAGATCACCGTTCCTTCACTTTTTCCGCTGGTGCGCTGATCGACGATAAAGGCGCTTCGGCCTAAAGCGAAGCAGCGCTGCACGCCGCCGCACAGATCGCGCTCGGCATTGCCGCGGTAGCCGTGGAACATGAGCTCCATGGGAGCACCGGGGGCATATTCATAGTATTTCCCATAGAGCCGCAGGCCGTCGTGGGAGACGATGGAGAACTCCTGACAGGGCAGCGCCCGCACTTCTTTCATCCATGCCACCATCCGGTCGCGGTGGGGCTCATAGATCTTCCCGGGCGGGATCTCGAATTCTTCCTTGGGCGTTTTCTGCTTTTTCGTCACATAAAATGCCAGACGGAAGCAAAGATAGGTGGTCAGCAAATATAACAAAGCCAAAGCGGCTAGGATCCAAATAAACATCGTATCACCTCAGGGGTATTATAGCATTTTGAACTTTCTCTTGCAATCAAAAGGAGATCTGTGTATGATGGCAAAAAAGAAAAGGAGTGACCCAATGGAAGTCAACTACAAAAATAAAAAACGCTATAAGACTGCAAAATATCCGATCCGCCAGCCAAAGATCATCGTGTGGCTGATCTGGATCCTCAGTAGATTCGCGCTCATGGGCAAGGAATATAAGGTGGAGAAGATCGGTATGGAGGAACTCAGACCGCCCTATCTGCTTTTGAGCAACCATATGTATTTCATCGATTTTGAGCTGTGCGCCATGGGGACGCTCCCTCACAGGGTCAACAATGTGGTCTCCATCGATGGCTACTACCGCCGTCCGTGGCTCATGGAGCTGATCGGCGCGATCTGCACCAGAAAGTTCACCATGGATCTGCATCTGGTCAAGTCGATCAACAAGGTCCTGCGCCGGGGCGATATCCTCTCCATGTACCCGGAGGCCCGCTATTCCCCCTGCGGCACACTGAGCTATCTGCCGGAGTCCTTGGGCAAGCTGATCAAGATGAACAAGGTGCCGGTGGTGGTCGTGGTCCATCACGGCAACCATCTCCATTCTCCCTTCTGGAACTTCCGGAAAAAGCGGAAGGTGCCGCTGCATACCACCATGACCCAGATCCTCACTGCCGAGCAGGTCAGGGAGATGTCTGTGGATCAGATCAACGAGGCGGTCAAGAAGGCCATGGACTATGATGACTACCGCTATCAGAAGGAGAACGGCATCCGCATCACCGAGCCCTATCGCGCCGAGGGCCTGCACAAGGTGCTGTATCAGTGCCCCAACTGCCTGACCGAGAGCCGGATGGCATCCAAGGGTACGGAAATTTTCTGTGAACACTGCGGCAAGCGGTGGGCGCTCAAGGAGGACGGCACGCTGACCTCCTTAGAGGGCGAGACGGAGTTCTCCCATGTGCCCGACTGGTTCGAATGGGAGCGGCAGCAGGTGGTACAGCAGGTGGAAAACGGTACATACTCTTTTGAGGATGAAGTGGAAGTGTTCTCCATGCCGCGGTGCTGGAGATTTGAAAAGCTGGGCAAGGGCAGGCTCCGCCACGATAAGAGCGGCTTTGCCCTGACCGGCCACTACCGCGGTCAGGACTATGAGATCCAAAGGACTGCGCTTCAGACCAACAGCCTGCATATCGAGTATGACTACTGCTACCTCCGCCCGGAGGACTGTGTGGATATCTCCACCGAGGACGACAGCTTCTACTGCTATCCCACAAAGCAAAATGTAGTCACCAAGCTGGCCTTCGCCACAGAAGCGCTGTATCAGAAAAATATGCGCGAGAAGAGAAAATAATAAAAGCCTCCCTTGCGTAAAGGGAGGTGGCACAGCGAAGCTGTGACGGAGGGATCGCCACGGTCGCTCCGCTCCCTCGCGGGCCCCACATCTTTAGGTGGGGTCTGCGAGGTTCGCACAGCAAGCCGTGACGATCTGTATCCTTGCAGATACGGATAAAACAAATAGATCGCACCGACTAACGGTGCGATCTATTTGTTTCTTGGATAAGGCTTCTTTTCGTCGGTCAGCCCGGCTAAATAATCCATACTTGTTCCCAAAGCCATTGCGATGCGCTTGCATTGCTCAAATGTGTAATATCTTTTGCCGTTTTCAATTTTGGAATAATCGCTTTGGTCGACTCCGGTCAGCATTTGCATCTGTACTTGTGTCAGCCGCTTTTCTTTGCGAAGCTCTTTTAATCTGTTCATTCTATCACCATGCTTATTATGGCAGAATGACCTATTGGCAATAGGGTTATTTTGACCTATTCTGAAGAAAAAACGAAAGATGGTGCCATAGTTTTGCGATGTGAAAACAAATTTTGCATCTACTGGAAAGAATATGAATGTACGCTTGATGAGATCGAACTCGATGAGCTTGGATGTTGTCAGATGTGCATTTATGTAGAGGTCGATGAAGACATACTGGAGAAGAGCAGACAAGAAATATTGAGAAGATCGCGATAAAGAGTAGATCGCCACGGCTTGCTCCGCAAGCCTCGCGATGACAGAGAAGTTCGATACTGCTGTCATCGCGAGGGAGTGAAGCGACCGTGGCGATCTGTTCTTTCCTTTATTCAAAAGGCAGATAGCGGTCTTCCTGAGAGGGAGTCGCCTTAACGTTGGGCTCGTAAACTTCCTTCCACCAGCTGTTGGGCTTGGAATACAGGCCCATCTCCTCAGGGGCGATGCCCACGAACTCTGACTGGGTGCCCTTGATGTCGATGCCGTTCTCGTCCATGGTGACGATGGCATAGACGGGATCTTTGTAGGGCACGACATACTTGATGTTGGGATACTTCTCGTCGATCTCCTTGCCGTAGCGGCCTTCTACGATGAAATCTACATCCAGCCAGATGCAGTCCATGGAGTTGATCTGGACGAACCAGATGTCATCTTCTCTGGTGCAGAGATCCATGTGGTGGTGACCGTTGAAGCAGGCGGCGACGCCCTTGGGCGCGGCCTTCAGGATCTCACGGACTTCCTTCCAGTTCTGGATCGCCCAGCACTCGGGCAGGGTGGACAAGGTCTGGTGGGAGAAGATGACGGCGGGGGCCTCTGCCTTGGCAAGGTCCTCCTTCAGCCACTGCACCTGTTCCTCGGGCAGCCACGGCAGGCTCATATCATCATGATAGCCGACCTCAAAATAGTTGCCGTTCTCAAAGGCATGGAGCTGCCCCTCGGCATCCTTGAAGAAGCTGCAGTCCAGCACGATGAAGTGGTAGCCGCCGCAGTCATAGGAGTAGTAGGAACCGTTTTTGGCTTCGATGAAATCCAGCAGTTCCTGCTTGGAGCACATATCGCACTCGTGGTTGCCGAGGACATGGTAGGAGGGCTTCTCAAAGTCATTGAACATTCTCAAAATGGCAGGCTTGTCGGCATAGGTCTTGACCTTCAGGGCATTGGCGATGTTGACCGGCTGATGCTCCGGGGTGCAGTTGACCTTGCGGTTGTCATCGGGGTAGCAGAAGTCGCCCAGATGGATGATGAAGTCCACATCCTCTTTGCGGCAGTGATCGAGGAACTTTTCCAGACGCTCCTGGGTGTCATGCATGATGTCCACATGCAGATCGGCAAACACGCCGAATTTTACCATAAAGAATCATCCTTTCAAAAAGACAAAAGGAGATGGTAGTTTTCAAACAAAACTATCATCTCCTTTGTTTGTTATAAGATCATATTCAGTCGGGCAGCAGGTTCTTGGTGGAGTATCTGGGGTAGACATTGTAGGGCCTGAAGCCTTCGGCGGCCTTGACGCCGCACTGGTAGCCACGGTACTTGTCCCAGAGCCTGGTCGTCTCCAGGAAGTCGATGCCGTCGTGGTCGAAGAGCCACTTGACCTGGCTCTCGTGGCAGGCTACAGCATCGAGCTTCACCTGTTCCTGCGCGGTGATGTCCACATAATGGGTGGGCTGGAAGCCTACGCCGCCGTCGGTATCCATGAAGAACACCGGCACGAAGCTGTTGAAGGGCTCATATTTCCGGGGGCGATGGCTGATACCGGAGACAAAAGAACCGTTGGTGACGATGATGCTGGCTTCCTGATGGTCGAGCATATAGTCCTGCGGATTGTGGGTGAAGATCACATCGGGACGGACATAGCGGACGATATCCGCCATGGCATCCATAACGGCAGGATCGTGGCTTGCCACAGTCATATCGTCAATGTCCAGATTGAACACTTCTTTGGCGCCCAGCAGCTTGCCGGCGGCTTCTGCTTCTTTGGCACGAATCTCGGCCAAGGGCTTGGGCTCGATGACCACATGGCCCTGACAGCCGTTGGCCACATGACCGGTGTAGACCTCAGCGCCCTGCTCCACATATTTTCTGACTGTGCCGCCGGCGTAGCATTCCACATCATCGGGATGGCAGCCCATAAAAAGAACTCTCATAGTGTTTCTCCTTTGAAAAAGGCTCCCCGTGTGAGAGGAGCCTTTTTGTGTTTAGTCGGGCAGTAGATTTTTGGTGGAGTATCTGGGATACACATTGTAGGGCTTGAAGCCTTCTGCGAAGGCTGCGCCGCACTGGTAGCCGCGATACTTGGAGCAGGTCTTGACCATATCAGCAAAATCGATGCCGTCATGGTCCAGCATCCACTTCAGCTGGCTCTCATGGCAGTTGAGGGCTTCCATCTTACGGTCGATCTGAGCCGTCACATCCACATAGTGGGTGGGCTGGAAGTTGACGCCTGCCAGAGTGTCCATGAAGAACACGGGGATGAAGCTGGAGAAGGGCTCATAGTTTCTTTCGCGGTGGGAGATACCGGAGCAGAAGGAGCCGTTGGTGACGATGCGGCTGGTCTCGGTGTGATCGAGCATATAGTCGTCATCGTTGTGGGTGATGATCACATCGGGGCGCACATAGCGGACATAGTCTGCCACAGCGTCCATGATGGCGAAGTCGTGGGAGTTGACTTCCAGATCCGGCACATCGAAGTTGTGCACTTCCTTTGCGCCCAGAATCGCGCCGGAGCGCTCTGCTTCCAAGGTGCGCATGGCAGCCAGAGGACCGGGCTCGATGACCACATGACCCTGGCAACCGTTGGCGATGTGGCCCATGTAGACCTCAGCGCCCTGATCTGCATATTTTCTGAGGGTGCCGCCGCAGGCGATCTCCAGATCGTCGGGATGGCAGCCGATCGCTAAAACTCTCATTGGTATCTACCTCTTACTTCTTCACTGCGCCGCCGGCAGCTGCGACTTCAGCCTTGACCAGCTTGACAGACTTGATGGCCTCTTCCAGAGTGGCGATGGAAAGGTCGTTCTTGCCCTGCAGACCTTCGATGAAGTACTTCAGCTCGGTGTAGTAGCCGCCCAGATCGGACACATTGCCGCCGATGTCGTTTTCGCCTTCGTACTCAGCAGGCAGTTCTGCTGCGTAGGAGCCGCCGGCCTTGGGATAGACGGTGACTACGCCATCCTTCAGCTGAGCGGTGGCCTTTTCGAACTTCACGACCCAGTCGGCGCAGAAGGGGAACTCCACGGGATAGTCCCAGCAAGCTTCGGCGGTGACGGCAACGCCATTGCCGTAATCATACTGGGTGAAGATCTGCTGGATGACACCTGCTTCGTCACGGTTGGCCATGGACTGGATGGCCTTGGGCTCGCCGAGGATGTAGCGGATGAAGTCGGCATCATGGACATGCATATCCACGGTGACGGTGCCGGACTGCTCGGGGGTGTGCAGCCAGTTTTCCCAAGCCCAGTCGGGATAGCCGCTCAGACGGCGGAACTGACCGGAACGGACAGCGCCGAACTCCTTGGAGTCCACAACGCCCTTGAGCCAGATGTAGGCAGCGCTCTGACGGATGACCTGACCGATCTGGACCTTGACACCGGTCTCCTTCTCGACCTTCAGCAGCTCTTCCATCTCAGCTTCGTCGAGGCAGACGGGCTTTTCCAGGAACAGATCCTTGCCGGCCTTCATGGCAGCGATGCCGTGGGCAGCGTGCAGATGGGTGGGGAGGCACACATCGATGACATCCACATCAGCCTTCTCGATCAGCTCCATGCCGGTGGCATAGATGTCGGCGCCGGACATATCTGCCAGCTTCTTTGCGAATTCGGGGCGCACATCGGCAACAGCAGTCACCTTGACGCCTTCATTTTCCAATACCTTGTAGCAGGCAGCGTGCATGCCGCCCATAAAGCCACAGCCGATAAGACCAACTTTGATCATGTTAAAAGTCTCCTTTCATAATACGGTCCATAGAAGCGGAAGTGTTGTAAACGATCTGAGTAGATGCATGGGTGTACTGGGGGATCATCTCCGCGGAAGCCCAGCCTTCATAGCCCACAGCCTTGAAGGCATCCATGACCTTGGGCCAGTTGACATCGCCGGCCAGCAGGTCGACCATGTCGCCGCAGGAGACGCGGAAATCCTTGAAATGGACCTTGAAGATGCGCTTGCCCATGATCTTGATCCACTGCTCGGGATAGCCATTGACGCGCATATTGCCGGTGTCGAGGTAGATGCCCACATTGGGGGAACCGACCTTGTCGATGAAATCACGGAACTCCAGAGGAGACAGCAGGAAGCTGTTCCAAACATTCTCCAGACCGATCTGGATGCCTGCTTCTTCGGCGATGGGAGCCAGCTTCTTCACAGCTTCCAGCGCGCGGTCATAAGCCACATCGTAGTCCACCACGCCCAGATGCTCAGCGAAGGGGACATACACGGTGCCGGGGATGATGAGGATCGTCTCACAGCCCAGGACCTTGGCGCAGTAGATCTGACGGACGATGACATCGAAGGCCTTCTGACGGACCTCGGGATCGTCGGAGCTGAGGGAGTTGTCCCAGCAAAGACCGCAGGATAGGCTGGGCAGTGCCAGACCCAGCTCTTCGGCATAGGCCTTGATGGACAGCAGTTCTTCATCGGTGGAGGTCATGGTGATCTCGCCCTCGGCGCCCAGAGCCAGCTCGATGCCCTCGTAACCGGCGTCCTTGGCGATCTTCATGGCTTCACGGTTGGTCTTGCCCACGAAGGACCAGATGTTGATGGATTTTTTCATGGAAGATCATCCTTTCATTCATTTATGGTTTCTGACTCTATTTTAATATATTTTTGAAAAAAGCCTTTATAAATTGCGTCTTTTCTTTTATAATATAAGCGCATATTCGGAGGTGGCAAAAATGGAATTGTACCAAATGCACAAATTAGAACCGGTGTTTTTTGTTAAAGAGCTCGCAAATGTATCCCATTATGATCTTCCCAGGGACTTTGTTTTCGAGGGCGAGAGCCACGACAGCTGGGAGCTGACCTATGTGGACCGCGGGCAGATCGCCATTTCCGTCAAGGGCGAAAAATATCTGCTCAAGCAGGGTGAACTGGTCTTTTATACGCCCGGGGAATTCCACTCCATCCATCTGGTGGAAAACAAGCCGGCGTCCATCATCGTGGTGACCTTCATCTGTGACAGCCCGGGCATGGATGCGTTTCAGGAGAAGATCCTGTTTTTGGGTGCGGAGGAAAAACGGTGCCTTTCCACCATCGTGCAGGAGGCAGAGCAGACCTATACCCACTTTGACAATATCCCGCCCTTTGTCAATATGGAAAAGTCCTCTGATTCGCCCTTTGGCTCAGAGCAGATCATCAAAAATGCCTTGGAGCAGCTGTTTATCTACATCTGCCGCCGCGGTGACAACATCGGCATGGACACCCGTATGCTGACAGGCTCTCTGGGACACACAGGCCCGCTGGCCGAGCAGGTCAAAGCCTATATGCAAGAGCATCTGGCGGAAAAGCTGACCTTGGAGCAGATCTCCGAGGCGCACAATATTTCCGTCTCCCAGCTTAAGCGCAGCTTTAAAGATCAGACGGGAAAATCCGTCATCGCCTATCTCATCGACCTGCGTATCCGTGCCGCCAAGCGGCTCATCAAAGAGGGAGAACTGAACTTCACCCAGATCGCCGAAGCCGTGGGTTACGACAATATCTACTATTTCTCTGCCATGTTCAAAAAACAGACCGGCAAGACGCCGACGGAGTATTCCCGATCTGTTCGGCGGTGATATATGCATATCAGCCTGCTTTTTTGCAGGCTGAAAATTTTTTTATTTTCCCTATTGACTTTAGCGCTATAAAGCTATATACTGTAGAAGCGCAAAGCGATACAACCAAAAACTGTTAAAGTATAAAGTGCAAAAGTATCGCCGCAAAATCAAAAAAAGAAAGAAGAAATGAAACATGAAGAAACTGATCGCTCTGATGCTGGCTGTCCTGATGGTCATGGGCCTTGTGGCCTGCGGCGCACAGGAAAAAGTCGTTCCCGAGACCGAAGAGGTCGTGGAAGAAGTCGTGGAAGCAACGGAAGAAACTGCCGAGACTTATACCGTCGGTATCTGCCAGCTGGTCCCCCATGTGGCGCTGGATGCCGCTACCCAGGGCTTCAAGGATGCGCTGGAAGCTGCCCTGCCCGGTCAGGTGACCTTCTCCGAGGGCGTTGCAGCAGGCGACTCCGCCACCTGCACCCCTATCGTGACCGACTTTGTGGCCGCCGATGTTGACCTCATCATGGCAAACGCCACGCCCGCCCTGCAGTCTGCGGCTGCCGCCACTGCCGATATCCCGATCCTGGGCACCTCCGTCACCGAGTACGGCGTGGCGCTGAGTATCGAAAACTTTGATGGTCTGGTGGGCTCCAACATCTCCGGCACCTCCGATCTGGCACCTCTGGATGAGCAGGCTGCCATGCTGATCGAGTGGTTCCCCGAAGCTGAGACCGTTGGCCTGCTGTACTGCTCCGCCGAAGCCAATTCCCAGTATCAGGTGGATATGGTCCAGAAGTATCTGGAAGATGCCGGCCTGACCTGCGTCCAGTATCCCTTCGCGGACTCCAACGATATGGCTGCCATCACCCAGACTGCTGCGGACAACTGCGATGTGATCTATGTCCCCACCGACAACACCGTCGCCTCCAACACCGGTATCATCGATAACATCTGCCGTCCCGCAGGTGTGCCCGTCATCGCCGGTGAAGAAGGCATCTGCTCCGGCTGCGGCGTTGCGACCCTGTCCATCAGCTACTACGATCTGGGCGTTGCCACCGGCGAGATGGCTGCCAAGATCCTGACCGGCGAAGCCGCGATCGAAGAGATGCCCATCGGCTACGCAGGTGCTGTCACACCCAAGTACAACCCCGTCATCTGTGAAGAGCTGGGCCTGACCGCCCCCGAAGGCTATACTGCCATCGAGCTCGGCTGACGCAGTTTCTTAGAGCCGGGAAAAGGGCTTCCCTTTTCCCGGCTTGTTCGCTATAATATACGGGTATTTTCGAAAAAAGGGGAAATGTTATGTTTTCGAACTTTATGAATGCGCTGCCCGGTGCCGTATCACAGGGCCTGATCTGGGGCATCATGGCGATCGGTGTGTACATCACCTACCGCATCCTCGATCTTTCCGACCTGACGGTGGACGGCTCCATCTGCACCGGCGGCGTGACCTTCGTGGTCCTGTTCTCCGGCGGCATGGATATCTGGCTGGCACTTCTGATCGCCATGCTGGCCGGTGCAGCCACAGGTCTCGTCACAGGTCTCTTACATACGGCCTGCGGCATCCCTGCGATCTTGGCAGGCATCCTGACACAGCTGGGTCTGTGGTCCGTGAACCTTGCCATCATGAGCATGAAGGCCAATGTGTCGATCAATGTGATCGATAAGGCGACTCTGGATAAGCTGCTGGTCTCCCTGCGCTTCGTGCAGGATGTGTCCAAGGGCGACCGCCCCTTCTGGCAGCACCCCATCTTTGTGGTGGGTATGTTCACCATCGTGCTGATCGCCATCCTCTACTGGTTCTTCGGCCGTGAGGTGGGCTGCGGGCTCCGTGCCACCGGCGCCAATCCCAATATGGCAAGAGCGCAGGGCATCAACACCGATGTGAACAAGGTCATCGGTCTGATGCTGTCCAATGCATTGGTCGCCCTGTCCGGCGCACTGCTCGCCCAGTACCAGAGCTACGCCGATATCAACATGGGCCGCGGCGCGATCGTGATCGGTCTTGCCGCCGTGATCATCGGCGAAGTGGTCTTCAGCAAGATCTTCCGCAACTTCGCACTGAAGCTCCTTTCCGTGTCGATCGGTGCGATCATCTACTATGTGGTCATCCAGGCCGTCCTCAGCTTCACCAGCATCAACTCCAACTATCTGAAGCTGATCTCCGCCGTGGTGGTGGCGATCTTCCTTGCCGTGCCCTACTGGAAAGGGAGATACTCCCATGTGAAGGTCAAAAAGGAGGGCGCGAAGCATGCTTGAGATCAGAAACATCTTTAAGACATTCAATGCAGGCACCGTCAATGAGAAGCAGGCGCTCAAGGGCGTCAGCCTCTCCATCGCCGACGGTGAATTCGTTACCGTGATCGGCGGCAACGGCGCAGGCAAATCGACCCTGATGAATGCCGTGGCCGGCACCTACGGCGTCGATGCGGGCAGCATCATCATCGGTGATGTGGATGTGACCCATCTGCCCGAGCATAAAAGAGCAAAGTACATCGGCCGTGTGTTCCAGGATCCCATGATGGGCACTGCCGCCACCATGCAGATCGAGGAGAACCTTGCGCTGGCGAAGCGCCGCGGCAAGCCCCGGACCCTGCGGGTCGGCATCAGCAAGGCTGAGCGGGAGGAATATAAGGAGCTGCTGAAGATCCTGGATCTTGGTCTGGAGGACCGGCTGACTGCCAAGGTGGGCCTGCTCTCCGGCGGTCAGCGTCAGGCGCTGACGCTTCTGATGGCCAGCCTCGTCAAGCCCAAGCTCCTGCTTCTGGATGAGCATACGGCAGCGCTGGATCCCAAGACGGCAGCAAAGGTGCTGGAAGCCACCCAGAAGATCGTGGAGCGGGATAACCTGACCACCCTCATGATCACCCACAATATGAAAGACGCCATCACCTACGGAAACCGCCTCGTGATGATGTATGAGGGAAAGATCGTGATCGATGTCTCCGGCGAGGAAAAGAAGAATCTCACCGTGCCCCAGCTTCTGGAGCTGTTCAGCAAGGTCAGCGGCAGTGACGAAGCGGACGATAAGCTTTTGCTTTCGTGAACGAAGCCTCCTCTGCTGCGGCAGAGGAGGCTCTTCTGCATACCAAATTCTGCCGCCGGAACTTGTGCGTTATCACGAAAATAGAATTGTCTTTGACTTTTCTGTGTTCGTGTGGTATTGTGATAGTATCTGAAAAAATATATGGGAGGAAACTACATATGAATATGCTCGACACCCTGAAGGGTTCCTATTTCTCCGAGATCGTCCCCAAGGGCTGGGACATCGAGAAGATCAACCAGTGCGTCTCCAACGCACCCGAGACGGTCTTTGACCGCCAGAGCTTCTGGAACGAAGGCTTTGAGCCTGTCAAGTGCACCAACCTCGAAGAGTTCGGCGCTTACATGGGCCATGAGATCGCCATGCAGATCAAGCAGACCAAGGAAGAGGGCCGCAAGCTCATCATGATCCTGCCCGTGGGTCCCATGGGTATGTACAAGTGGGCCGTCTACTTCCTGAAGCAGTGGAATGTGGACTGCAAGCATGTCTATGGCTTCAACATGGACGAGTGGGCCGATGCCGAAGGCAATACCCTGCCCGCTTCCGATCCTGCCGCTTTCCAGAACGCCATGACCGAAGCCTTCTATGGCCCTCTCGGTGAGCTGACCGTTCCCGAGGATCAGAGAAACTTCGCAACCAAGGAAAACCTGCCCACCTACATGTCCAAGATCGAAGCTCTGAAGGCAGAGGGCGC
>JAFSHB010000016.1 GCA_017440525.1 Oscillospiraceae bacterium
GGAAGTCTACGGCGCCGACGGCGTTGACTGGGCTCCTCTGGCTGTTCAGAAGGCTGAGCGCTTCGAGTCCGATCCCAAGTACGCTGACTACTGCACCATGATGGTCAAGACCCACCTGTCCCTGTCCGACGACCCCACCAAGAAGGGCGTTCCCACCGGTTGGAGACTGGCGATCCGCGACATCCTGGAATATGGCGGCGCAAAGTTCCTGTGCCCCATGGCCGGCACCATCTCCATGATGCCCGGTACTGCTGCCGATCCCGCATACCGCCGTGTCGATGTCGATGTCGAGACCGGCAAGGTCTCCGGCCTGTTCTAAGCCGGAGCAGACCCGGAAAAGGATCATAGATCAACAAAAAATTCCCGTGCTTCGGCACGGGAATTTTTATGCAATTGTCCGTATGTTGCGAAGTCTTTGACGATCGTGATAAAATTTCCATAAAAATAAAAAATGTATGGAGATCCTGAAACGATCATGTTATAATAAACTAGCCTGTTGGCAAATATTCAATTTTCAGGAAGGAAAGAAACAACATGAAGAAGTTTATCGCACTGACCCTGTGCCTTCTGATGGTCGTTTCCTGCTTTGTCGGCTGCGGCAAGAAGGAAGAAGAGGCTGTCGATCTGGTCGTCTGGACCGGTTACGAAGAAGGCACCCCCACCTACGATGTCGTCAACGAGATGATCGCCAAGTTCGAAGAAGAGCGCGGTGTCAATCTGGAAGTCGTCCACTACGGCCGCGATCTGGCTACCATCCTGGGCACCGCTCTGGAAGCCGGCGAGCGTGTTGATGTGTTCCCCCTGGGCTCCCAGCAGCAGCTGGCTGCCAATGTGGAGTACACCATGGACATCACCGACTACATCACCGGCAGCGATATGCTGGACCGCGCATATCCCATCCACATGAAGACGATCATGGAATACGGCGGCAATGAGGGCCGTTATCACGCCATCCCCACCGTCTCCTCCTTCAACTCCTTCTGGTACAACAAGGCTGCTTTCGAGGCTGCCGGTATCACTGAGACCCCCGAGACCATCGAAGAGTTCGAAGCTGTCTGCGACGCTCTGGTCGCTGCCGGCTACGCTCCCATGGCTCTGGACGCCGCTTATGCTGTTTCCACCTTTGCTCCCCTGCTGGAGCGTTACTGCGGTCAGGAAGCCGTTCAGGCTATGATGTACGAAGGCGGCTTCGCTGAGAACGAAGGCTTCGTCAAGGCTTGCCAGAAGATCATCGACTGGAAGGCTGCCGGCTACTACGATGCAAACTCCCCCTCCGAGTGGCCCGCTTCCCAGAACAAGATCGGCCTGACTCAGGAGAACGTCATGGTCTTCACCGGCGCCTGGCTGCCCGGCGAGATCGAGAAGATGACCGGCGCCGATCTGGAATGGGGCTGCTTCAAGTTCCCCTATGAGCCCACCGGCCTGGGCACCTACTCCACCACTTGCTCCTGCACTTGCAACTGCATCAACGTCAATTGCGAGAACCCCGATCTGGCTTGGGAGTACCTGTACTATATGTGCACCGGCGAAGTCGACAAGGCTATCACCGATGCTGAGGGCTATCTGGTCAATGACCGCACCATGGAGCCCGCTCCTACCTTCACCGAAGCTAAGGTCATGCTGGAGAACACCACCGAAGTCATGGACTACTCCGCAGGTCTGCACGCCAATGCTGACATCAAGACTTCCGTCAACGATGTCATCGTCGGCCTGTACGCAGGTAACTACGCTACCGGCGAAGAAGCTGCGGCTGCTTTCGAGGCTCTGGTCATCGGCTGATTTGCAAACTATAAAAAAACACGCCCGATGGGCGTGTTTTTTTATAGTCTTAGAAACATTTCTCCTTTTCAGTCCTTGCGACATATGATAAAATATGCATGAGGTGAAGGACATGAACAAGCTCTCTCAAGTCGACCAAAATTTTGAGATCCCGGCGTATGTGGAAAAAACGGATCTTTGCTATTACGATGTGAAAACAGCACCCTTTGCGGTCTATGGTGTCTTTTACGAAGATGGATACTTCCGCCGCATCCCGGAGACCGTGGCCAAGGCTGTCAGCGACGGTGTGGTATATCTGCACACCAACATGTCCGGCGGACGCATCCGCTTCGTGACGGACAGTCCCTATGTGGCGATCCATGCGGTGATGGACGGCATCAACGCCATGCCCCATGTGAGTTTGTCCGGCAGCTGCGGACTGGATCTGTATGCGGATGGGGCATACTACGGCGCGTTCGTGCCACCTGTGGACATGACGGACGGCTACGATCATATCCTGGAGTTCCAAGACCGCAAGCTCCGTGAGATCTTGATCCATATGCCTTTGTACTGCAATGTGAAGGAGCTGCTGGTGGGCCTGTCCGAGACAGCGCAGATCCTGCCGGCTGCGCCTTACCGCTCCTTAAAGCCTGTGGTCTATTACGGTCATTCCATCACCCAGGGCGGCTGTGCCTCCAGACCCGGCAACAGCTATCCCAATATCCTCAGCCGCAGACTGGATATGGACCAGATCAACCTTGGCTTTTCCGGCAACTGCAAGGGTGAGCAGGCTCTGGCGGAGCATATCGCAGGTCTTTCCATGGCGGCGCTCGTGATGGACTATGACCACAATGCACCCAATGTGGAGCATCTGCAAAAGACCCATGAGCCGTTCTTCCGTACTGTGCGGCAGGCACAGCCGGAGCTGCCGGTGATCTTTATGACTGCCACGGCACAGGCGCGGTTCTTCGACGATCGGGAGGGCAGGAAAGTGGTCATCCGAAAGACCTATGAGAACGCCCTTGCGGCAGGCGACCGGAATGTGTGGTTTATCGACGGCTCTAAGATCTACGACGGCTGCGATGCCGCCACCGTGGAGGGCTGCCATGCCAACGATCTTGGTTTCTGGCTGCAGGCAAGTGCCGTTGAGAACGTTCTGAAGAAACTGCTGTGAGGAACACTGTATGAAGACTTTGGCTGATGTTGATACTTATCTGCGGATCCCCGGCTTTCAGGTGCGGGAAAATCTGCGCTTTTATGATGTAAGAGAAGATCCGTTCCGGGTCTACGGTGTGTTTTACGAGGGAGATCGCTTCCGCCGTCTGCCGGAAGCTGTGGCATTGGCGACCAGTGCGAACGTCCACTATCTGCATGCCAACACCACAGGCGGCAGAGTGCGCTTTGTGACAGACAGCCCTTATGTGGCGATCCATGTGGAGATGGGAAATATCGATCGGATGCCCCATTTTTCCATGACCGGTATGAATGGGCTGGATATGTATGCGGACGATCGTTATTTCGGTACCTTCGTGCCGCCTGCAGATCTGGAAGACGGCTTTGAGAATATTTTGGAGTTCCCCGATGGGAAACTGCGTCAGATCACCATCCATATGCCGCTGTATACCGATGTGAAAGTTTTGAAGGTGGGGCTGCAGGAGACTGCCAAAGTGCTTCCCCATGCGCCCTATGCCTATGAAAAGCCTGTGGTCGTCTATGGCAACTCCATCACGCAGGGTGCCTGTGCATCAAGACCCGGCAACAGTTATCCCAATATGCTGTCCAGAAAGCTGGATGTGGACCATGTCAATCTGGGCTTCTCCGGCTCTGCCAAGGGTGAACCGCAGCTGGCGCAGTATATCGCACAGCTGCCCATGCAGGCCTTCGTGATGGACTATGACGGCAACGCCCGGGATCGGGAACAGCTGCAGGCGACTCATGAGCCCTTCTTTAAGATCATTCGGGAGAAACACCCAGACCTGCCCGTCATTTTTATGACGGCGACCAATCAGGCGAGATTCTTCCGCGATAAGGAGCTGGAATGCCGCAGGGATGTTATCCGTGCGACTTATGAAAATGCCCTTGCGGCAGGCGATAAAAATGTCTATTTTATCGACGGTGCCAAGATCTATGAAGGCTGGGAGGATGCCACCGTAGAGGGCTGCCACGCCAACGACCTCGGCTTCCGGCTGCAGGCTGATGCAGTCGGCGTGGTACTGGAGCGAATCCTGAAAGGCTGAGAAAGTCACCTCTCAGTCATGGCTTCGCCATGCCAGCTCCCCTCAAGGGGAGCCTTTGGA
>JAFSHB010000130.1 GCA_017440525.1 Oscillospiraceae bacterium
CCTTAGCAAACCATATCCCTTTGTCTGATCAACTATGTAATTCTTACCGAACCACGCGTCTAACGCGTGGTTTTCTTATACAAAAAAACACCAAGTCTCGATGACTTGATGTTTTTCTTATCCATGCATCCCATACGGCGGGCAGGGGTCTGCCCGCCCTACGATGGGCAAGCAGCTTTTCTCTCACTTTTTCATCTCTTCGGCGTATCGGGAGGGCGGGCAGCCCACTTCTTTGGTGAACTTGGTGGAAAAATACTGACCGGAGCCATAGCCAAGCGCCTCCGCGATCTGGGTGACGGTCATCTCGCCCTCCGCCAGAAGCTGTCTGGCCTTCCGCATCCGTTCCCGTGTCACCATCTCATTGACGCCCATGCCGGTCGCCTCCTTGAAGATCGCAGACAGCCGTGCGCGGCTGTAATGGAAATGGGCGGCGATGCCCTCCACCGTCAGCTTCTCATGGAGGTTCTCCCGGATGTATCGCTCCACCTGCGCCACCAGATAACTCCGCATGGCATCGTGGAAATGGCGGGAGCGGACGATCGTGCCGTCGTCCTTCATGGTGACATTCCGCAGCATGGTGATGATGATCTGTTCCAGATAGTTGCAGATCATATGCTCCGCACCGAAGGGGCTGTCCGGCGAAAGGCGGAAGGACATCAGATGCAGCTGGACATCATCCTGCCGGAAGCTGCTCTTGAGCTCCTCCACGATCTTGTGGATCAGCACCAGCTGATCTTCGGAAAAGTCGATCACGCTGTCCTGGATCGAGCGAAGATGCTCGCCGGAGCAGGTGAAGGCGATCACGAAGTTCACCGACTTTTTTCCCCTGACATGGATATCATGCTCCGTCCCCGGCTGGATCAGAGCCAGCTGTCCGGGGCTGAGAGAGACCTCCCGGCCGTTCTTCAATATGCCCAGATCGCCCTGCAGACAGCAGCAGATCTCCCATGCATCGGGGTGGGAATGGCTGTAGTCCGGCGGGAACGGCCCTGTGAAATGATCCGCCGTCACGATCTCACGGATGGAGACCGTCCGGGTCAGGGAGTGATTCTCGTAGATGCTCATATCATCCCCGCTTTCGCAGACACAGGGTGACAGCGAACCACAGCGCCAGATACAGGCTGATCACCGCACCGGTAGAGGAGCCCAGATAGTAGCTGGTCACAAGACCAAGGATCCCGGCTCCCAGAGCACCGAGAACAGACACCAGATGGTACTGCCGCAGATCTTTGGCGATATTTCTGGCGGCTGCCGCAGGCAGGACCAGCAGAGAGTTGATCACCATCAGACCGACCCAGCTCATGGAGAGCGTCACCACCACGGCGATCAGCACCGTGAAGATCAGCTCATAGGTCCCCACCGGGATGCCCCGGGAGGATGCCAGTTGGGGATGGATCGCCGTCAGCACGAGGCGGTTGGAGAGGAAGCACCAAAGCACCGCCACCACCGCCAGCACGAGTGCCAGCAGACCAAGCTCACCGGGCGTGACGGACAGGATATCGCCGATCAGATAGCGGTTGAATTTCGTAAAGCTGCTGCCGTTCATGGTGGCGATAAAGATGCCAAGGGCCACCGCCGTGGAAGAAAAGACGCCGATCACCGTCTCCGTGGCGTGACCGGAGCGCCGCTTGACGAAGGAGAACAGCACCGCGAAGAACACGGCGAAGCCCACCGCCCAGCGGACAGGGAACACAGAGCCGCAAAGCACACCTACAGCGATGCCGGTGAAGCCGGAATGCCCCAGCGCATCGGAGAAGAAGCTCATCTTCCCTGTGACCACCATGGTGGAGAGGATGCCGAACAGAGGCCCCATGAGCAGCACCGCCAGAAGGGCATGCTTCATAAAGTCCATCTCCAGCCACGGCATCTGAAGCAGCTCGCAAAGACCGTACCAAATACGCATCATGCGCCACCTCCCAAATGAAAGGCATCCAGAAACTCCTCCGAGTTCAGCACATCCAGAGGTGTTCCCTTTTTCAAGATCTTATGGCTGAGCAGCACCACACGGTCGCAGTACCGCTCCAGCATGGAGAAGTCGTGGGTGGTCATCAGGATGGAGAGGTCGCAGGTCCTGCGGATCTCGTGGAGCTGCTGCATCAAAAGCTCCATGCCCTCCACATCCACACCGGACAGAGGCTCATCCAGAATGAGCAGCTGGGGCATGGGTTCCAGCGCCAGCGCCAGCAGCACCCTTTGCAGCTCGCCGCCGGAAAGGTCACCCATGCGCTTGTCGATCAGAGCCTCCCCATGGACACGGCTGAGGCTCTCCAGCACGCTCCGGCGGAAAGCCTTGCCCATGGGCAGAAAGGCAGGCCGCCGCTTCAGACAGCAGGCAAAGAGGTCCTGCACGCTCACAGGATCCCCATGCTCAAAGCTGGGGCTCTGCGGCACATAGCCGATGCGGAACGCACCGGGCGTACCGCCGGCCGGAGTAAAGCTGATGCGCCCCTCATAGGCACGCTGCCCCAGGATCGCACGGATCAGGGTGGACTTGCCTGCACCGTTGGGACCGATCAGGGCCACGATCTGACCGCAGTGCATATGCAGATCCACATCCTCCAGCACCGTTTCCTCACCGAAGCGGACGGATAAGTTCTCGATCTTCAGACAGCAGCTATCGTGACAGCCGCCGCAGTTACAGTGGGTATGTTTCATGAGAGCGCCTCTTTCAGCGTGTTGATATTGTGGGTCATAGCTTCGAACCAGTCGCCGCCCATGGCCATATCGAGGGCGTAGACCTTACAGCCTGTCTCTGCCGCGATCACAGAGGCGGCATTGTCCGAGCCGTTTTTCTCCGTGAACACGCAGGGCAGCCCGTGAGACTCCACCAGACCGCAGATCTGCGTGATATCGGCAGCAGATGCCTCAGAGCCGGATTCCTCCTCCACAGCCGCCAGGATCTGAAGGTCGAAGGCAGAGGCCAGATAGGAGAAGCCATCGTGGAAGGTGACCAGCTCCCGGCAGGAGACTGCGGAGAGCTCCTTTTCGCCCCATGCCTGCAGCTCTCCGAGCTTTTCCAAAAGGGTGTCGGCATTGCGCCGGAAGGTCTCACGATGTTCGGGATACTGCTCCGAAAGGACCGCGCAGATATTCTCCGCCATGACTGCGGCGCAGTCGGGGCTCAGCCAATAGTGGGGATCCTCCCCCAGCGTCTCCACGCCCGCACTAAGCGCCACCGTTTTCTCCGGCAGGATATCTTCCATAAAGTCCTCCAGACCAAGGCCGGAGGTCAGGATCAGGTCGCTGTCTGCCATGGTCTCCATCTGCCGCACGGACAGGGCGTAGTCATGCAGGCAGGAGACGGCTTCTCCGATCACCTGCCCCACCTTCACATCGGTGCCCTCGGCAACGGCACAGGTGAAGGAATAAACAGGCGCAGTCGTCGCCGCCACATGGCAGTCCTCCGCCGCCGGAGCGGCACAGCCCGTGAGCATCAGCAGTCCCAGCAGGACCGCAAGGATCTTTTTCAAAGAGATCTCCCCTTATCGCATTCTATCTTTTTATTATAAAACAAATCGGTAAGAAATGCAATCCTGTGCATACACCCACACCCACGCCCCTTCGGGGGATATAGGGGGGGTGTGGGAGAAGGATCCTTCCTCCCCACCCCTATCACTCTTACTCTATCTCTTACTCTGTCTCTATCTCATACTCTAACTCATACTCTATCTCTTACTCTATCTCCCCCTTGCTTACATCTGCTTCCCGATCGCTTTCTGTTTGCTTCCCGTTTGCTTCCTGTTTGCTTCCTGCCTCACCGCCCCGTTTGCCGGCTTCTGCCTTGCGTCTGGCCGCGTCTAAATTCGGCTTGATGAGCAAATAGGCGATGACGATATCCTTGGTCAGTGCCGAAAGGTCGGGCGCCTCTGCATAGAGGGCATAGCGGATCACAGTCTCGTAGGCCAAGAGTCGCTCCGCTTCATCGTCGATATTGCTGAGTGCCGTATAGAAGCTGTCGTAGAATGTGAATTGCTTTCTTTGGAACATAAAAGTACCTCCTGTGATATAAAGATCGCGGACCGATCATGACAACGGCCCGCATGCAGACAGTTTCGAATCAGGCGGGCGAGCAATGCTCGCCCCTACAAACACGATCGAAAGTAGGAGCGAACATCGCTCGCCCGTTTGCTATATCTGCAATTATAATGATATCATAGTCAAGTGCCTGTATGTTTGTTATTTTTGTTCTTTTCTTGTAATTTTATCTTTTTTGCCCTTTTGAAACAAAAAGTTTACAAACGGCCTGTGACCTGATACATCCGACCGTTGGAGATCTTGACGGTAACGGTCAGGTACTTGGAGAAAAGTGCTTCCAGCTCGTCCTCATGCATGAGCCCCCGGGAGACCGCAGAGGCACTCCCCTTGTGGTGGGCATCGATCTGCGCCCGGGACGCGCCGTGGGCCACGGTCAGCGTACCACCCTTTTTCAGCTTCTTGGAAAGTGCCGCGATCACGGCTTCGGGATCGGGAAAATGGGGGAAGGCATTGTAGATCATGATGCAGTCGAACATCCGATCCGGCGCAGCCGTCTCCGCATCGCCGCATAGGACCTCCACCTGCGGGAATTTACGCTTTGCGGCCTTCACCATCTCCGGTGCGATATCCACACCTGTGACCCTGACACCTCTTGCCAGATAATCGGGAAACAGCACCCCGGTACCGCAGGCCACATCAAGGACCTCCTTCCCCTGTGTCACAAGGGCATTGTCCAGGATCAGCCCGATCACAGCGTCGTCCCTGACAAGGTCCGCATCCCAGCCGGATGCCATTTTATCGAAAAATTCGATGATATCGTTCTTATCCATAAGGTCTCCTTTTTCGCACACGGGCGGACCCATGGGTCGGCCCGCCGATCGTCAATATAAACTATACATCGCGCAGATGGCGGCGCAGATGAGCAATGCCCCTCCATCCGCCCAAGTGAAGCTCTGCCGCGTCCTTCCTATGCTCCGTCCGCTCTCATAGCCTCTGGCCTCCATGGCAAGGGAGAGGTCATCCGCCCGCTTGAAGGCCGCCAGAAAGATCGGCACCGCCAGCGGCAGGACTGCCGCTGCCTTCTCGCGCAGCTTTCGGCTGTCGAACCTGGCCCCTCTTGCCATCTGCGCCTGACGGATCGCGTCGGCCTCCTCAAAGAGCGTGGGGATAAACTGCACCGCCACAGAGAGTATCATGGCGATCTGCCCCACCGGCAGACCGATCCACCCAAGAGGACGCAGCAGCACATGAAAGGCATCGGTCATGGCAAGGGGCGCGGTGGTGGCGGTCAGCAGGCCGCCCATGAGCAGCAGCAGGAGCACCCGCGCCACGACCTGCACGCCCTGCAAAAGTCCCTCGTAGGAGGGTGCAAAGATCCACGCCCGGATCCATGGTGTCTCCGGCGCGTAGAAGCAGAGGTTCATCAGAAAGATGATGAGAAAGAACCATCTGAGCCGCCATGCGGCAGAGAACACATCCCGGAGCTTCAGGCGGCTCACAGCGATCAGGAGCGCCGTAAAGACCGCCATGAGCCCATAGCCGGGGAGCGTCTTTGTGGTGACGACAGCCGCCAGCAGGAGCAGCAGGCACAGGAGCTTGACCCAGGCGGCAAGCCTGTGCAGAAAGGATCGCCCCGGCTGGTAGAGCCCGGTGGGGAGCATATTCATCCTCGACGCCCCCTTCCGTAGGCGGTCAATTGCCGCAAAAGGTCATCATAGCGGACTGTTCCCTGTTCCAAGGGGATGCCCCGCTTTTCCAAAAGCGCGGCGATCCGGGAGACCTGACCGATGCCGATGCCGCGGTCTTGCAGGAAGTCCCGCTCCTGCAGCACCGTTTTTGCGCTCCCCCACCGCAGCACCCTGCCCTGCTCCAGGACCAGCACTGTATCGGCATGCTCCGCGATGGCATCGGCATTGTGGGAGATCATCAGGATCGTCGTCCCCTGTCCATTGAGCTTCTTCAAAAGTGCAAGGAACGCCTCCCGCCCAAGGGGGTCCAATCCCGCGATCGGCTCATCCAGGATCAGGATTCGGGGCTTCACCGCCAGCACACCGGCGATGGCGATCCGCCGCTTTTCGCCCCCTGAGAAGCTGAGCGGTGAGCGGTCCTTGACTTCATCATAGTCAAAGCCGACCGCCGCCAGCGCATCCCGCACAGCCTGCTTCTTCTCCTCTGCCGTGTGCTTCAGATGCTTGAGCCCAAAGGCCACATCCCGCTCCACGGTAGTCTCAAAAAGCTGATGCTCCGGATGCTGGAACACCACGCCCACCGTGCGGCGGAGGATGCTCCTGTCATAGGTCTTATCGTTGATATCACAGCCGTCTATCAGCACACGGCCCTCCGTGGGCGTCAGCAGTCCCGCGATCAGGCGGATGAGGGTGGACTTGCCGCACCCGGTCTTTCCCATGATGCCGACGAAGGCACCGTCCGGCACCGTCAGGTTCACGCCCTCCAGGGCAGTGGCGGCATAGGCCGTGCCGGGGGCATAGATATACGCTATATTCTCTAATGCGATCGGCATACTTCCTCCACCAGCTCCTCTATGGTCAGGGGGCAAAGCTCCAGTTTGACCCCCGCCGCTTTCAGATCGTAATAAAGCCGCACCGTCATAGGCGGCAGCATCCCCACAGCGTGGAGCACATCCAGATCCGTCAGGATCTCACCGGGCGGACCTTCATCCACCACCCTGCCGTCATGGATCATGACCACCCGATCGGCCTCCACAGCCTCTTCGATATAGTGGGATATCATAAGGATCGTCCTGCCCTCGCGGTGGAGCTTTTTGACCGTCTCCAGCACCTCGCGCCGTCCCTCAGGGTCCAGCATGGCGGTGACTTCGTCCAATACCAGGATCTGAGGCTCCACCGCCAGCACACCGGCAATGGCGATCCGCTGCTTCTGTCCGCC
>JAFSHB010000131.1 GCA_017440525.1 Oscillospiraceae bacterium
CCGCCTGACCAATGCCCAGATGTCTCTGGCAACAGGTGCTGTGACCTGCACCGATAAGCGCGTCAAGGGCGAGAACTACTACGGCTCCAACCTGAGCCTTGAGGATAAGATCCTGCTGAACCTGTACTTCAAGAACTGCACCGAGGGCATGACCGCCAAGGTGGTCTATACCGACTACAGCGGTAAGACCGTGACCGCCGAGGCAGAGCTGGAACAGTACAGCGGCAATATCTACAAGGTCGTGGTCGATGAGATCGTGCTGGCAGATGCCTTCTGCGATGTGACCGTCACCGTATTCAACGGCGAGACCGTCCACGGCACCGCCACCGACTCCGTGGAGAGCTATGTGGCAAGAGCAGATCGCAGCGAACTGTATGAGACGATCATCAAGTTCGCCACTTCCGCAAAGGCATACTTTGCCTGACCCTCTCCGTCACGGCTTCGCCGTGCCACCTCCCCCAGAGGGGGAGGCAAGGCCTTGGCTCTCCCTTTGGGAGAGCTGGCAGCCCGAAGGGCTGACTGAGAGGGCGTGCAGGCACTTTCCTAAGAGCTCGTAGGGGCGGGCGATGCCCGCCCTACAGGCACGAATGCACTGCCGTCTATATCGTAGAGCGCGTACATCAAATTTGTCCGTTTCTTTCTTCTTCCTTGGGTCGGGGCAGTCCTTTGACTGCTCCGGCCCGCTTTTTCTGTTTGCCCCATGGTGAAAGTGCTGGTAATTTGTGACTTTTATTTGTATCCTTTGCCAAAAAAGAAAAATGACCATAGACAAACGGCTCGGTCGCGCAGTATAATACATAAAATGGTATCCTGTGGTCAGTGCGCCCTTTTTTGGGAGGCGGCGGCACTGATGCGGTATCAAAAAAAGCAAGGAGAAATGAGTCATGAAACATAATGCATGGACAAAGCTTCTGTCTCTGGTGCTGGTCATGGTCATGGTGCTGGGCGTCGTGCCCGCCATCACGCCCACGGCGGAAGCAGCCACTGAGATCACAGAAACAGGTGCGATCAAGATCGACTTTATCGATTTTGTGAAAACGCTGAAAGAAGATCGATCCGACATCTGGGATGCATTGCGCTCCACCAATGTGGATGGTGTCAAGGTCATTGGTACCAACTATAACGGCACTGCCGTTACCACAGCGGAGTATAATGCCTTCCGGGCACTGCAAGATTATCTTGACGACGAGGGCGTGTGGAATATCGCTGAAGGCGACCACAGCTACAAGGACAAGCTGGGTGCCAGAAGAATTTTTCTGAACACCACAGACGATGACTATGGTCTGCGCTTCTTTACCGACCAGCTGGACAGCTCGGCCGATGACCGCTCCAAGCTGATACTGACGGTCAACGCGCCTGCGGCCGGCCTGTATCACATGGATCTGTCTGTCCTCAATGAGGCCGTCACCTCCAAGGTGACCAGCGTGGACAGCACCTACGGCCGCGGCCATGGCGATATCTATGTCAATGGCGAGCTGGTCTACGAGGACTATGCCTTCAAGGCCTACACCGACACCGTGGAGAACATCAGCTTCGGCGCGGTGGAGCTGAAGCAGGGTGAGAACACTGTTACGATCTATATGGCCAAGGACCATTTCGGCACAGGTAGCACTTCCAACTCCGGCCGCCGCGCCTGCGATCTGCGCAGCCTCAGCTTCATCCCCCTCGATGGCGGCGTACAGCTGGAGCAGGGCGGTGAGATGGAGCTGGATCTGCGTGCCACCTATCTGCCCTTTGACGCCACGGTCGTGGGCGACACCTACACCGTCGTCAGCGGCGAGGAGCCTGTGGCAAAAGCCTCCTTCCAGACCGACGGCGACCTGCTGATCACCGGCTACGGCATCGGTGCGACCGAGCTGGAGGTCTATGAGGGGAGCACCCTCCGCTGGACCATCCCCGTGACGGTCACAGATCCCGTGGCACCCGATAACGGCACGGACTACTTTGTGGGCGGCTTCAAGGCTGCCACCTTCTCCTACGGCGCTTCCGCCGAGGGCGAAGTGACCCAGTATGTCGAGGGCGAAGCCTACAGCGAGAAGGAGATCTCTCTGGAAAACGGCGCCCTGTATTATAAGAGCAACGACACCTCTGTCGTCACCGTGGATCAGCTCACCGGCAATATCACCTGTGTGGGCGAAGGCTCCACCACTGTGATCGCCTATGTCCTCATGGGTGATGTGGTCACATCCGACCGGGTGATCGTCACCGTGGTCGATGAGACCGACCTTGCCTCCATCGAGGCGTATGCCAGTGTGGACTATGTATCTGTGGGCAGCAGCCTGCAGCTGTACACCAAGGGCTTCAAGGCCTCCGGCAGTAAGGCCGACATGAGCCTGTATCCCGTGGCATGGACGGTGGAAGGCAGCGCCGCCACCGTCTCTGAGACCGGCGTTCTGACCGGTGTTTCCGAGGGCACCGTCACCGTCACCGCCACCGCAGGCGTGGACGGCGAGCCTGTCTCCGCTTCTATGGAGATCGATGTGGTCGCCTCCGAAGAGCTGGAAGAGAACGCGGTGATCTTCGACTTCACCTATGGCCGCGCCATGTATATGAAGGATGCCACCCTTGAGGAGGACGGCATCGAGATCGACTGGGCCAACACCTACAACGGCGGCCGTGAGATCAATTACGGCGATACCTCCGGTATCGATCTCTATGTGGGCATCGCAGGCGAGAAGCTGGCGCTGGACTTTATGATCGAGCGTGACGGCTGGTATCAGATGGAGCTGCGCGGTAAGTCCATCGATTATGCAGGCGTGCTTGCCCATGCGGTCGTTGACGGCCAGTTCGCGGGTGATATCGATTTTGCATCCACGACCGGCAGTACCTACGATGAAGGCGGCTTCCGCAACACCATCTATCTGGAAGCAGGCAAGCATGACTTTGACCTGATCGCCAATTCCTACGGCAGATACTGGCTGGGCAGAGTCGCGTTCCATCCTGTGGCAGATCCCGGTACGCCCTCCGGCGACTTCACCGGCAAGCAGACTCTGGTGGCAGGTGAGACCGCCGAGCTGGAGCTGACTTTGACCGATGCCAACGGCAACGCGTTCTATCTCCAGCAGGTGAGCGCCGATTCCGGCTACACCAACTGGTACACCCTGACCTCCTCCAATACGAGCGCTGTCACCGTCTCCGGCATGACCATGACGGCTGTGGCGGCAGGCACCTCCACCCTGACCATGCAGGGCGAGCTCATGGGAGAGACCTTCACCAAGACCCTCGCTGTCACCGTGGAGGGCGGCACGATCAACTATGCTGAGCTGAGCGCGGAGTCCACCACCGTCAAGCCCAACGCAGAGGATTTCCCCCTGACCCTTACCGCCTACGGCGCTGACGGCTCTGCGATCGCTCTGCCCTCCGGTGCTACGGTCTCCTATGTCTCCGCCGATACCGCCATCGCCTCTGTTTCGAGCAGCGGCGTGGTCACTGTCACCGGCGAGGAGGGCTCCGTGAAGATCACGGCGACCATCACCGAGGGCTCCTATACCCGCACCGCGGAGATCTGGATCTCCGTCACCGAGGGCAAGACCGAGCCCACCATCTATACCTACGAAGAGCGCGCCAACGCGCAGGCAAATGCCCAGAAGTACACCTGGGCGGCAAACATGAAGAATACTGCCGTCAAGAATGCAGATCTGTATGTGGAAAATCTGGAGCAGATCTACCATCAGTGGGCTTATGAGGGCATCCCCAGAGCGACGCAGGTCGGCTATAAGAATGAGCTGGGCTACCGCTACTGCCGCTACTGCGGTGAGGATCTGGTCGCCAAATACGGTAACTATCCCTATATCGTCGATCCCATCAACAACCCCTGGAAGATCACCTGCCCCGAATGTAAGAAAGACTTCCCCTCCAATGACTTTGGTGCGTACTACGAGTCCGGTCTGAACGAAGAGGGCCGCTTCATCAAGGATGATGCCGATGCATCCCTTCTGACCAACGATCTGTACCCCGAGATGGGCGAGGGCTGGGGCGTGGATGACGGTCTGGGCTATGCCACCGGTACGACGGATGCCAACGGAAGGCCTGTGGTCCATACCTACATCGCCTACTACATGCTTTGCCAGATGTACGGTCTGGGTGACTACGACAAGCACTCTCTGACCGACATCATGAACAGCCTTATCGATGCATACCTCTACACCGGTGAGGACAAGTACGGTATTGCCGGTGCGATCCTGACAGACCGCATCGCCGATATCTATCCTTCCTACGATATCACCAAGTGGGAGACCACCTATATGGCGTTCTCCGACGGCGGCTCTCAGCGCGGCAAGATCATCGGCCCCATCTGGGACGCCATCCTGTCCAAGACGCTGGCCAGATCTGTTGACGCGTTCTGGCCCTGTGTCACCAATGCGGAGGTCATCGAGTTCCTGACGCAGGACGATGTTCTGGCTGCCAAGGGGCTGACCGCTGCGGATATCACCCCCGAGTATCTGCGCACCAACGCGGAGGACAATATCCTCCTTGAGATCTTCAAGTGCGCCAAGACCGACTACTACAACGGCAACTTCGGTATGGAAGAAGCCGGTGTGTCCCTCGCAGCCGTGGCTCTCGACCGTCTGCCGGAGACCCAGGAGATGTTCGAGTGGGTATTCCACGAAGAGACGCGGGGCGGCCGCTTCAACTACGCATGGAACACCGGCGGCGATGTGGCCCGTGTTCTGACCGAGGATGTCTCCCGTGACGGCTTCGGCTACGAGGTCTCCTACCTGTACAACTCCCTGTGGACCGAACATCTGCTGGATATGGCAGATGCCCTGAGCGGCTATCCCGGTGCAGCGGAGTACGATCTGTGGAACAATCCCAAGTTCGTCAATATGTACACCGCCTTCCTGCGTCTGGCTGTCTGCGGTCATCTGACGCCTCAGGTCGGTGAAGCAGGCTTCGTCCAGTCCACCCACAACCAGATCGGTGTGGAGAAGATGCTGACTGCGTACCTCTACACCTCCGCCGCCGAGATCGAGGACGATCTGGTCGTGGATCTGGCAAGAGGTGTCTACGCCGGCAACGGCAACTCCGTCAGCGGCCTGCACGGCACGATCTTCATGGCAGATCCCGTGGACGGCGTCCAGTCTGCCATCATCAACACCGTGGCTGAGCACGGAAACTGGAACTTCAGCGACTCCGATATGATGTCCGGCTTCGGCATCGCCATCCTCCGCGAAGGCCCTGCGGAATATCTGGGCAAGACCGTCAATGCAGACCAGTTCTTCGACTACTGGATGTACTTCGGCTACTCCAACACGGCACACGCCCGTCTGGAGGCACTGGCGATCGACCTGGAGGCCTTCGGCCTCGGCGTCAGCTCCCACGGCGGCTATCCTGTCGTGGTCAGCTCCACCGGCGTTGAGCGTATGCAGTGGCTCAGAAACACCGCCTCCCATAACACCGTCGTGGTCGATGACCACGGTCAGAATGTGATGTGGGAGAACGGCACGCCTCTGCACTTCGAGGATGCCGGTCAGGTCAAGATCATGGATGCGGAAGCTCCCATGGCCTATGAAGAGGCAGATATCTACCGCCGCACGCTGGTGACGGTGGCTGCCGAGAACGGCGTCCACTACGCGGTAGACTTCTTCCGCGTCCTTGGCGGCTCCGAGCATGTCTACTCCTTCCACGGTGCTACCACGATCGACCCCAGCGTCGAGGGTCTTACCATGGTCTCCCAGCCCTTCGGCACCTACGCAGGTGCGGATGTGCCCTACGGTGACTGGGATGTTACCGGCAGCGGCGACGCCTCCACCAACATGGGCAGCGGCTACAGCTGGCTGAAGAATGTCTCCCGTGATGACAGCCCTGAGACCTACTTCTCCATCGACTGGGAGATCGAGGACTTCCATGAGCAGCTGACCACCTCCGACGGCATCCATCTGAAGCTCCATATGCTCTCCGAGGAGCCTCTGACCGAGGTGGCGCTGGCTGAGGGCTGTGTGCCGCAGAACGGCAGAAATCCCGAATATCTGGAATATACGATGATCCGCAAGAGCGGCAAGCCCGGTATGGACACCCTGTTCACCGCCATCATCGAGCCCTACCGCGATGACGAGCTGATCGCCTCCGCCCAGCTTCTGGATGTGGAGCTGGTCTCCGGCACCGAGGGCATCTATGACCGCGCCGCGGCCATGAAGGTCACCCTCGTTGGCGGCCGTCAGGACTACATCATCTACGCCACGAATCCCGACTGCACCTACGCCATCAAGGAGGACGGTGCTGTGAAGCTCACCTTCCAGGGCTTCGCCGGTGTGGTCAGCTACAACAAGTCCGATGTGCTGACCTATGCATGGGGCTCTGAGGCTACTGCGATCACCGCTGCCGACGGCACTGCGATCATCGCGGACGCACAGGCTTCCGTGAACGGTACTGTCACCGACTTCACCGAGGGCCTTGCATGGGATCACTTCATCACCGTCACCATGGATGCGCCTGTGACCGCCGAAGAGCTGGTGGGCCGCTATATCTATGTGAACAACGACGGCGTGGAGAATGCGGCCTACCGCATCCACGATGCCGAAGTGGACGGCTCCACCGCTGTGCTCAATGTCAACAACCAGACGCTGGTCCGTGAGTTCGTGGATGCCTCCGATATGGACAAGGGCTATGTCTACAACATCTCTGAGGGCGATACCTACACGATCCCCCTGAGCGCCGCCATGACCTGTGCCCACGGCAAGAACAGAGTCTCCTACACCACCAATAACGATGGTACCCACGACCTGAACCGTACCTGTACTACCTGCGGCCAGATCACCTCTACGGAGCTGCGCAACTGTAAGGACAACAACAGCGACGGCAGGTGCGACAACTGCTCCGGCCTGATCCCCCAGACCATCTCCAACGCGGAAGAGCTGATCGCCTTCGCGGAGAAGATCAACGGCGGCACCAATACCCTCAATGCCATCCTGACTGCCGATATCGATCTGGAGGGCTATGATTGGACGCCCATCGGCACCATCACCTATCCCTTCAAGGGCGTGTTCACCGGTGCGGGCTATACCATCTCCGGCATGGAGCTGTCCCATGAGAGCAAGTCCGGCGAGGCCTTCTATCTGGGCCTGTTCGCCAACACCCTCAATGCCACCATCAAGGATCTGACCGTGGAGGGCTCCATCGCCCTGTCCGGCACAGCCTCCGGTGCCAGCCGAATCGGCGGT
Organism: Oscillospiraceae bacterium; assembly: GCA_017440525.1. Taxonomy (GTDB): domain Bacteria; phylum Bacillota; class Clostridia; order Oscillospirales; family Oscillospiraceae; genus Avoscillospira. The sequence continues at coordinate 7,161 of JAFSHB010000131.1, forward strand.
ATCGTCGGCTATGCGGCCAACACCACCCTGACCGGCTGTATCAACAAGGTGGAGATCACCGGTGTCACCGATAACGAGACCTCCGGCTTCGGCAATGTGGGCGGTCTGGTCGGCTATGCGGCCGGTGTGACCATCCTCCGCTGCGGCAACGATGCGGATCTGATCGTCACCGCCAACGATCTGGGCGGTCTGGTCGGTAATGTGACCAGTGCTGCCGAGCCCACCTCCATCCGCGAGTGCTACAACCACGGCGATATCTTCGGCTACGCCAATGTGGGCGGTCTGGTCGGCAACCTGTCTGCCTGCAGCAATGAGAAGCACAACAACACCGTGACAGACTGCTACTCCTCCGGCGACTTCGAGACCATGACGGCCTCCGGTGTCGGTCTGGCGCAGGGCGGCGGCCTGATCGGCCGTGCAAGATCTGCGGCCTCCGGCATCACCCGCGATGTGGTACGCAACTGCTATGTGTCCGGCTCCACCACCATGGATGTCCGTGCCGACGGTGACTACACCGATATGGCGATCGTGGGTACCGGCAACTGGTACAACATCACCAACCAGTGGCAGGATCTGTATTATCTGGAGGGTGTCAGCCGTGCTGAGACCTCCTACGACATCATGATGGCAAAGAGCCACGAAGATATGCTCGAGCAGGAATTCGTCGATACCCTCGGCTCCGCCTTCAAGCTGGTGGAAGGCCGCTATCCCGTCCTCGTTTGGGAATGCGGTCACCCCGCCGCCGATGAGATCTGCGTGGACAACGGCGACGGCACCCATATCATCCGTCTGGTCTGCAGCGAGTGCGGCCATGAGGAGGTCTACACCGAGGTCTGCACCGACCGCGACGGCGATGACCACTGCGATGTCTGCGGCGGCAAGCTGTCCGTCGTCGATGAGATCACCTTCGCCGGCGCCAACATGACCCTGTGCAACGATCTGAAGCTGAACTTCCTGCTGCTCAAGAGCGAACTGGATCTGAGCAAGAGCTACACCGCTGTCATCACCAAGTACGACGCCGACGGCAATGTGGATGAGACCGTCCAGATCCCCAGCGGCAAGTGGGAGACCTACGCCGGGAAGTACTTCAAGATCGCCTTCGGCGTTGCTGCCAAGGAGATGTGCGACAAGGTCATGATCGAGATCTTCGACGGCGAGACCAGCCTTGCCTCCTATGAGGACTCCGTCCGCGGCTACGCCATGCGTGCGCTGTCCAGCGACAAGATGGATGACACGGTCAAGACCATGATGGTCGATATGCTGAACTACGGCGCGGCGGCACAGAGCCACTTCAAGTACAGCGAGGCAGATCTGGCCAACAGCCTGCTGACCGATGACCAGAAGGCACTGGCGACTGCGTCCGTATCCCCCGTCAACAAGCAGAAGAAGATCGCCAACTGCTACGGCTCCAACCTCAGCCTGGACGACAGTCTGAAGATCAATATGTTCTTCTTCAACAGACCTGCGGATGTGACCGGCATGTATGGTGAGATCTCCTTCACCAACCACATCGGCGAGGAGATCCGTGTGGATCTGACTGAGGAAGACCTGCTGGCTTCCTACAGCACCGCTGTGAAGAATCTGTGTCAGGTCGTCGTGGACGAGATGGTGCTGGCAGATGCCAGACAGCTGATCACCGTCACGATCTACAACGCTGACGGTACGGTCTACGGCGCCTGCGCCGACTCCGTGGAGAGCTATGTCAAGCGCGGCATGAACTCCATCTACAGCGAGCTGTGCATCAGCGTCATGAAGTTCGCCACCTCCGCTTACAACTATCTGCACACCAGATAAGCATACTGCAAAGAAAGAGACGCCATACGGCGTCTCTTTTTTTTGTGCAGGTTTACTCACCCACGGGCTCGATCGGAAGTGCGTGACCATCCGTAGGGGCGACCATTGGTCGCCCGGTGCAGGCAGTTACGGCCGTCAGGGGTCTGACGGCCCTACTTGGCTCCCCTGATAGAAAGGGGAGCCTTTGGTGCTCCGTAGGGGCTGACTGAGAGGGCGGTGCAAGATCTTTTACATTTTACCATATTTTAGGGAAGTTTTAACATAGCCGATCGGACATTGACATGGTATAATAGGCTTGGAAAAATACGGATACCACGCTGGAGGTCTTATTTATGAAAAAAAGGATCCTATCTTTGCTCCTTGCGGCTGTGATGCTGTTGGGGGCAGTCCCCCGGATGGGCGGCACAGCCGAGGCCGCTTCCGTGGAGGAAGCCGCGCAGGTGGTCTGCCTGGACTTTGCGGAGCTTGCAAAGGACATCGCGGGCGAAAGCTGGTGGAATGATCTTCCCATGGGTGCAAGGACCACCGGGGAAGAGCCTGACGCCGACGGTCTTGCCCAGTATCAGGCGGTCCTGGACCATCTGAACGCCAATGAGGACTGGACGATCGATGAAACGGCTACCGGCATCTTGACCCATCGGTATGAGAAGATGCTCTGGATCAACACCGATCCTTCCATGGACTGGTCCCTGCGTTTTTACTCCAACTGGCTCAGCGACCACGATGAGCGCAACGGTCTGCACTTCAGCTTTGCGGTGGCGCAGGCCGGCTGGTATGAGATGTCCGTGGAGGCCTTCATGGAAGCGGCAGGCTCGACACAGGCCCCCGGCGACCGTCTGGATGGCTCCGGCAGCGTCAAGATGAAGGTCAACGGCGAAGTCGTGTTTGAAAAGCAGCCCATGGACGGCCCCAATGTGGTGCACCGCCTGAAGTCGGGCTATGTGTACCTCGATGCGGGAGTCAATACCGTGTCCGTCCATGCTACCAACGATATCTACGGCGGTGTGGGCCATACACGCCGCACGGTCTGCCTCAACGATATCACCTTTACCCCTGTGACCTCTCTGAAGGCGGACTTCAAGGAGTCTGTCCTGCTCATGTCCGAGCGGAGCTGGTGGGCAGATCTCCGCGATACCGATGTGGAGGGCATCAAGGTGCTTGGCGATAAATATATGCAAGCACCCACCGAGGAGGAATATGCCGCCTTCCAGTCTGTGCAGACATGGCTGTCCAATGAGGGCATCTGGAACATCGTGGAGGGCTCTCCCGCCTTCAACAACATCTACAACGGCAGATATATCTTCCTCAACACCGCAGACGACGACTACGGACTGCGGTTCTATCCCCATATCCTCAACGCGGTGGATGACCGCGACCGCCTGATCCTCAGCGTGCAGGCACCGGAGGCGGGGCTCTATCACTTTGACCTGACGGTGCTCAATGAGGCACTGGAGCCCACCGTGGCGCAGGTCAACGGCACCATGGGCGGTGCCTACGGTGATATCTATGTCAACGATGTCCTTGTGTGTGAGGACTATTTCTTCGGCGCGGACTCCGACTGTGAGCAGATCCTGCGCCTTGGCGCGGTGGAGCTGGTGCAGGGCGAGAACACCGTGACCATCGAAGTCACCGCAGATACCTCCGGCGCCATGACGACCTCCCGCAGAGGCTTCAACCTGAAGAGCATGGAGTTCATCCCCCTCAAGGGCGTGCAGGCAGAGCTGGGCAGAACGATGCCCTTCGATCTTCGCGCCACCTATCTGCCCTTTGACGCCCAGCTCAGCCCCACGACCCACACCGTCACGGCGGCAGATGCCTCCGTGGTGGAGGTCTCCATGGAGGATGACGGCGGCCTTCTGCTGACAGGCCGTGCGCTTGGCAATACCACCGTGACCTTGAAGAAGGGGAGCACGGTCGTCTGCTCCTTCCCTGTGACCGTGGCGGAGGCTACCACGCCTGAGAACGGCGCTTATTTTACGATCGACGGCTTCAAGGCCGTGCTCCTGCCCTACGGTGAGGAGGCGCAGGGAGAGACCGTCTGCTACCGGGACGGCAGACCCATGAACAGCGAGGAGGCTCTGCTCTCCTGCGCCATATACTATGTCTCCTCCGATGAGAGCATCGCCCGGGTGGATGCCGCCACAGGCCGCATCACGGCTGTGGGCGAGGGCATCGCCACGGTGACGGCCTATGTGCTGACAGACGGTGTCGTTACCTCCGATGCCGCTTCCGTCACCGTCACCGACGACACGGATCTGGCGGAGCTGACCCTTTCCGCGCCTGTGGACTATGTGGGCGTGGGCAACGAGCTGCAGCTGTCCGTCACAGGCCGCAAGGCCTCCGGCGCGAAGGCGGATCTCTCCTCCATCGCGCTGGCCTTCAGCGTGGATGACACGGCAAAGGCCGCCATCTCCGATACCGGACGCATCAGCGGCATCGAGGCAGGTCAGGTGACGGCTGCTGTCAGCGTGGGCGTCCGCGGTGAGGAGATCAGCAGTACGCTCCCCATCGATGTGGTCGCCAATACCGAGCTGGCAGCCGAGGATGTGATCATTGACTTCACCGACGGCCGTGTGCTGTACGCCCAGGCGGCTACGCTGGAGGAAAATGGATATCAGATCGTCATGGACGCGTGCTACAAGGGCGGCGCGGCGCTGACCTATACCGCAAAGGCCGGTCTGCGCCAGAACACCCCTGTGGGCGAGAAGCTGGTGCTGGATATCCTGATCGCCAAGGACGGCTGGTACCGCCCGGAGTTGACCGGCGGCCTCTTTTCCTACGGCAGCATCGATGATATCTTCCTCGATGGGGACTACATGGGCACCATCGACTTCACCACCTCCCACGGTGCGCCCTACGGCGCCCTTTGTCAGATGAACACCGTGTATCTGACAGCCGGTGTCCACCGTCTGGAGCTGGTCTCCCTCAAAAAGGGCGATATCTTCATCGGTGAGATCAACTTCTACCATACGCAGGCACCTGCATCTGCCTCCATGCAGGCGCAGGACATGACCATGCTGGTGGGGCAGACGGCGCAGGCAGAGATCGACGCTGTGGACTCCAACGGTCAGCCTGTCAGCCTGAAGGCTGTGACGGCGGTCCCCACCTATGACAACTACTACATCCTGACCTCCTCCGCCCCCGGTGTGGCGGCGGTCAGCGGTACGACCATCACCGCCAAGGCCGCAGGCACTGCCACGATCACGGCCAGGGGCAAGTGGTCCGGCAAAGCGGTGGAGACCTCCTTCACCGTCACCGTGACGGCAGGTAAGATCGCAGAGGCCACCCTGACCGGCGAACAGACCACCCTGAAGCCCGGCGGCGGCTCGGTCCAGCTGACCTTCTCCGCCGTGGGTGTGGACGGCAAGCCTGTCTCCACCGGTACTGTGACCTATCGGAGCGAGGATACTGCCATCGCCACGGTCTCCGGCAGCGGTCTCGTGACGGTGAAAGATCAAGAGGGCTCCGCAAAGATCACGGCAACGGTCTCCGATGGCGGCACCTCTGTGACGGCCGCCTGCTGGATCACCGTCACCGCAGGCAAGACAGAGCCCACCCTCTATACCTATGAAGAGCGTGAGAACGCCCGATACAACGCCAACACCTACGACTGGGCCATCTCTATGAAAAACTCTGCCGTCACCAAGGCGGACTACTATGTGGAGCATCTGGATCAGATCTATAACAGCTGGATCCGTGAGGGCATCCCCCGCAGTACCCGCGTGGGTCTGCAGACCACCGGCAACACCTACCGTTACTGCCGCTACTGCAAGGCGGATCTTGTGGCGAAGCACGGCGTGTACCCCTGGATCGTGGATCCCATCGAGAACCCCTGGAAGGTCACCTGCCCCGAATGTGAGCGTGACTTCCCCTCCAACGATTTCGAGAGCTACTACAAGTCCGGCCTTGATGAACAGGGCTATTTCAGTGCCGACCGCGCCGACAGCAGCTACCTCGTCAACGAGCTCTACCCCGAGATGGGCGAGGGCTGGGGCGTGGATGCAGGCCCCGGCTACTACAGCGGTCAGATCCCCGCAGGCTTCACGACGGAGGATGTGCATACCTACATGGCCTACTATGTCCATTGCGTGTTCGACGATCTGGGCAGCAGTAAGAACTCCATGCACCAGATCCTCGATGCCCTGCGTGAGGCGTACCTCTACACCGGCGAGGAAGTATACGGCAATGCAGGCGCGATCCTCCTCGACCGTCTGGCAGAGATCTACCCCGAATATAAGCGAAACTCCTTCTCCTCCGCCTATCCCAACTCCGACGGCAACAGCGGCATGTTCGGCAAGTTCGTGGGCTGTATCTGGGAGGCGGCGACCATCGCACCGGCCATGGCCAGAGCTGCCGATGCCTTCTGGCCCTGTATGGGCAATGACGAGGTGGTCACATATCTCCGTGAGCATGCCACCTTCAAGGGCGAGAGCGCGGAGAGCATCACCCCCGAGACCATCCGCGCCAATGTGGATAATGGCATCCTCCTTGAGATCAAAAAGGCCTGCGAGGACACCGACATGAGCGGCAACTTCGGTATGCAGCAGAGCGCCATGGCCCATGCGGCTGTGGCTCTGGGCCGTGAGCCGGAGGCGAGCCAGATGCTGGAGTGGGTGTTCCGCTACGGCGACCGAAAGCTGGAGAATGGCAAGTATTTCTCCGAGGGCGGCGCTGTGCTGTACCATCTGGTGGATCTGGTGGACCGTGACGGCTTCGGCAACGAGGTCTCCTACCAGTATAACTCCCTGTGGTGCGCCAACATGATGGATCTGGCCGATGCGCTGGAGGGCTGCGCCGAGGAGTATGACCTGTGGAAGAACCCCAAGTTCGTCAATATGTTCTCCGCCATGAGCAGGCTCGTGATCTGCGGCCGCCTGATGCCGCAGGTCGGTGAGGCGGGCTTCGTCCAGTCCACCCACAGGCAGGTCAATGTGGAGCAGCTGACCCAGGCCTTCGCCAACACCGGCGACCGGGAGCTGGCAAGAGCCCTCTATGCCGGCAACGGCAACACCACCAGAGGTCTCCACGCCGATATCTTCACCGAAGATCCCGAGAGTGGCCTGCAGGAGCAGATCCGCCTTATCGTCAATGCCGACGGCCCCTTTGACTACAGCGACAGCGACATGATGTCCGGCTTCGGCATCGCCATCCTGCGCGAAGGCCCTGCCGTGTACGAAAAGGGCATCAATGAGAGCGCATTCTCCGACTACTGGATGTACTTCGGCACCACCAGACAGGGCCACTCCCGGCTGGAGATGCTTGCCATCGATATGGAGGCCTTCGGCCTCGGCCTCAGCTCCTCCATGGGCTATCCCCTGATCCTGACCTCCGGCGACCCGGAGCGTATGCAGTGGGTCAACAACACCGTCTCTCACAATACGGTCGTGGTCAATGATCACGGTCAGTCCAAGCTGCGCTACGGCGGCTTCCCCCTGCACTTTGCCGATGACGGCCGTGTGAAGGTCATGGATGCCGAGGCATCCGGTGCGTACCCCGAGACCGACATCTACAGAAGGACCGTGGTGGCGGTGGAGGGCGAGAACGGCGTCCACTATGCCGTGGACTTCTTCCGCGTCCTGGGCGGCTCTGAGCATGTCTACTCCTTCCACGGCGCCACGACCATCTCCCCCGAGACCGTAGGTCTGGAGCTGGTCTCTCAGCCCATGGGCACCTACGCAGGTCCCGACATCCCCTTCGGGGACTACCGTGTCAGCGGCGAGAAGGATCCGGCCCTCAATCTGGGCGCGGGCTATAGCTGGCTGGACGGTGTCAGGCGCGATAAGGAGCCCGATGCGGCCTTCTCCGTGGACTTCGCCATCGAGGACTTCCACGACTATGCGCCCGATTCCGAGGATATCCATCTGAAGTTCACCATGGTCTCCGACGAGCCCATGACCGAGGTGGCGATCGCCAACGGCCATCCCCCTCAGAACGGCAGAAACCCCGAATACCTCAAGTATCTGCTGGTCCGCAGGAGCGGCAAGACCGGCATGGACACCCTGTTCAGCTCCGTGATCGAGCCCTACAAGGGTGAGAGCGCCATCGCCTCCGTGGAGCTGGTCCCTGTGGAACTGACGAGCGGCACCGAGAAGCCCGCCGACCGTGCCGCCGCCGTGAAGGTGACGGGCAAGGGCGGCCGTGTGGACTATGTGGTCTACGCCACCAATGCCGACTGCACCTATCGTGTGGCAGACCTCTTTGACTTCAAGGGCTTCACAGGCGTGGCCTCCTTCGAGAAGGACGCCCTGACCTACGCATGGGGCAGTGAGGTCACGACCCTCGGCACTGCCATCATGGACGCACAGGCTTCTGTGAGCGGCACTGTCACGGCCTTCACCGAGGGCCTTGCCGACCGCTACACCGTCACCATCTCCATGACGGAGCCTGTGGCGGCGGAGACCCTGACAGACCGTTACCTCTATGTGGACAACGACGGCAGCCGCAATGCCGCCTACCGCATCTACGGCGCACAGGTGGAAGGGAACACGGCCACCCTGGATCTCTACACCCAGACCCTCGTGAGAGGCTTCGCGGACAAGGAAGCCATGGAGCTTGGCTATGTCCACAACATCTCCGTGGGCGACACCTACACCATCCCCCTGAGCGCTGAGGGCGGCTGCTCCCATCCCAAAAAGAGCACCTCCTATGCCGCCAACAACGACGGCACCCATCTGGTCAACAAGACCTGCACCACCTGCGGACAGGTGACGGAGTCCCGCGTGGCCAACTGCTCCGATACCAACGATGACGGCAAGTGCAACCGCTGCAACGGACTGATGCCCGTGCAGATCGCCACGGCGGACGAGCTGATCGCCTTCGCTGCCCGCGTGAGCGGCGGTGAGAATAAGCTGAGCGCGGTCCTGACGGCGGATATCGATCTTGGCGGCACGGACTTTGCCCCCATCGGTACGGTGGCGCGTCCCTACAGGGGCGTGTTCGACGGCAGCGGGCATACAGTCACCCTCGATACAGACCATACCATCGCCTCCACCAATGAAACGGTGCGTCTGGGCCTCTTCGGTACGGCGCAGGATGCCGTGATCCGGGATGTGCGGATCATGGGTCAGATCGCGGTCTCCGGGGAAGCAGGCAGCAATACCCGCATCGGCGGTCTCGTGGGCTCTGCCGACGGCGTGACGGTCGAGGACTGCCGCAGCTTCGTCACCATCCGGGGCGATGAAAGCACAGGCGGTATCCGCAACATCGGCGGTCTGATCGGCTACGGTGTGGGCGTCACCGTGATGCGCTGCGGCAGCGGCGCGGTGCTGGAGATCCCCGGCGTCTACATGGGCGGTCTGGTGGGTCAGATCGGCGCAGGTGCCAAGGCATCCCTGCTCGCGGAGAGCTTCTTCAGGGGCGCTCTGGAGGGCCGCTCGGAAGTGGGCGGTCTGGTGGGCATGCTGCAGGGCTGCTCCGACACCACGACCCCAAGCATCCTGCGCGACTGCTACACGACCGGCACGGTCACAGGCAGCGGCGGCAGTCTGGTGGGCAGCGTGGGCACACAGGCCGTCAGAGTGTACAACTGCTTCGCGGCATCCTCCGATCCCATGGTGGGTGCCTGCTCCAAGGAGAATAAGACCTGCTTCGACAACATCTACTGCCTCGAAGGCACGAGCCAGACCTACGGCAAGACTGTCACCGCCGAAACGCTGGCAGGGGAGAGCTTCGTCGGCCTCCTCGGTGCGGCCTTCAGACAGGCAGGAGCGCATCCGAACCTCGTGTGGGAGTGTGTCCATACGGAGAAGCGCACCGCAGTCTACAACGGCGACCGCACCCACACGGTGATGATGGTCTGCGAGATCTGCGGCGATCCGCTGGAGCAGTATGCCGAAGCCTGTGCCGATCATGACAGCGACCGGAAGTGTGATGTCTGCGGCACTGCTGTCGTCACCATCGAGAAATTCTCCATTGCCGGCTCCAACATGACCCTGGGCAATGAACTGGAAGTCAACTTCCTGTTCCTGAAGAAAAACCTGACCGGCACCGACAATGTGGCGATCGTCACCCATCATATGGCGGACGGCACCACCAAGGTGACTGAGATCCCGCAGGCTGACTGGGGCGCCATGGGCTCCACCTATCACAAGGTCTCCACCCGTATCGCCGCCAAGGAGATGGCAGACACCCTGACCATCGAGATCGTGGATGCAGACGGCTATGTTCTGAACAACGAGTACTCCGACTCCGCCCGCGGCTACGCCGG
>JAFSHB010000017.1 GCA_017440525.1 Oscillospiraceae bacterium
TCCTCGCGGATGTTCTTGTCGTCGGTGTCCAGCGCGTGCTCGATCTGGCCAAGACCGTAGGCGATCAGGTCGTCCAGCAGATCGTGGTTGACAGCGGCCTTCTCGAAGGTGAACTTGGGCTTGCCGATCTCAGCAACGATGCCGTTGATGAACTTGACGATCTCCATGTTGGTCTCGTGGGCCACACGGATGCACTCGTAGACGATATCTTCGGGCGCTTCGTTGGCTTCGGTCTCGATCATGACCACCTTTTCGAAGGTGGAGGAGATGCACACGAAGCACTGGCAGGCTTCACGCTCGTCGTTGGTGGGGTTGACGATATACTTGCCGTCCACATAAGCCACATTGGTGGTAGCGACGGGACCGTTCCAGGGAACATCGGAGCAGGCGATGGCGATGGAAGCGCCGAGGGATGCCACGATCTCCACAGGGTTCTCATAGTCGTTGACGAGGACGGTGCAGGTGACGACGGTGTCGTTGCGCAGCTCTTCGTCGAACAGAGGACGCATGGGACGGTCGATGATACGGCTGTTCAGGATGCCGCGCTCGGAGGGCTTGCCCTCACGGCGGTTGAAGGAGCCGGGGATGCGGCCCACGGCGTACATCCGCTCTTCAAACTCGATGGTCAGAGGGAAGTAGTCGATGCCGGCCTTGGGGATGGGGTTGCAGGTGCAGGTGACCAGCACCACGGTGTCACCGTAGCGGCAGATGCACTCGGCATTGGCCAGTTCTGCGACCTTGCCGGTCTCGACGGTGAAAGTACGGCCGCCGATCTCGGTCTCATAGATGCGATGGTTGGGGTAGGACTTTCTGGTGATCATGATAGAACCTCCTTAGTAGTGTTGGAGCTTCTGCATGGGGGATTTAGCACTTGAAACGATAGCCAAGCTTCGGCCACCCTTTCAACTGCTAAAGCTTGACCCATGCAGAGCATGGTTTAAAAAGATGGGCAGACGCTGCCGTCTGCCCATCGCGAATGCGTACTTACTTACGGATGCCCAGCTTGGCGATGAGAGTACGATAGCGGTTGATATCCTTCTTTGCCAGATAATCCAGCATCTTGCGGCGCTTACCGACCATCATCAGCAGGCCACGGCGGGAGTGGTTGTCGTGCTTGTGCGTTCTCAGGTGCTCGGTCAGCTCGTTGATGCGGGCGGTCAGGATGGCGATCTGGACTTCGGGGGAACCGGTGTCGCCTTCGTGCGTTGCGTTTGCCAGGATAACGGCAGTCTTGTCTTCCTTACGGATCATGGTAATTTCCACCTTTCAAATAATTTGCCCACAGTCTAAGTAGAGGGTCAGTGAAAGCGCCCGGCTGTGACCGTGGCTGTCTCCCTGAACTGAGGAATGGGGCTATTCGGCGCATTGCGCCAGCTTGATAAGGATAACACGATCGTACTGAAAAGTAAAGCAGAATCTTTAGAAAAGATCAAATTTTTTCTTACAAAATCGGGGCAGACCCATCATCTTGTCCTTTTGTGATGGCGCGGACCTGTACATAGTAGCTGTAGGTCGGTGTGGCAGCGACCTCAAAGCGGTCACCGACACGCTTTCCGAGCAGGGCCTTGCCCATGGGGCTCTCCTTGCTGATGCGGCCCTGCCTCGGATCGCAGCGGACAGTAGTGACCACCGAGACGGTCTGACATTCCTCATCATCTTCAAACCACAGCTCCACAAGGTCGAACAGGCCCACCTGGTCCTCTGCCGTATCATCCTCGATCACGGTGGCGGACTTGATCATCCTGTCCAAGTAGCGGATGCGCCGCTTGCAGGCATTCTGCGCCTGCTTGGCGGCCTTATATTCATAGTTCTCGCTCAGATCCCCGAAGGCTCTGGTGCGCTTGACCTCTTCGATGGCCTCAGGCAGGACCACCAGCCGAAGATGGTCGGACTCCTTCTGCATGATCTCGATGTCCTGCTTCGTCAGTTCATTGTTCATAGTATCTCCTCTGCGATATCTGTGATACCGAAACTTTTTAATGTTTTCCGGGCGGCGGCTTCTATCAGTTCACATTCCATGTCCTCCGGACAGTGGGCGTCCAGCCCCAGGATCACGCGGTTGCCCACTTCTGCCGCGATGGGCCAGAACCGGGCATTGGGGTACTCGCGTCCATCACGGAAGCCCAGAAGATTGAATTCCAGCGGCACATCATGCTCTTTGGCACTGCGGCAGAGCCTCGTCATCTGCTCAACATAAAAGTCCCGGTCGCCGCTCCACCGGACCAGATCCGGATGGGCCACATATAAAAAACATCCCGTGGAGAGCCCTTCGATCATCTGGTCGATATGCAGCTGCAGCTCCATCTCATCGTCCCAGAGGTGGCGGACATAGATGCCCTCCAGATAATGCTGCCCCATGATCATGTACTCGCAGCCGAACTCCCTGAGATAGCGCTGCAGTTCAAAGAAACCGTCGGGGATGTATTCCACTTCCACACCGGCTAAGATTCGGATCCGGTCCCTGTATTCCTCTTTGAGCGCCGCGATCGTCCTGAAATACGCCTCTGTCTGCTCCGGTAGCATACGGATGCCGTCGTTGATGTTCCATGAGAAGGGATTGGGCGTGTGGTCGGAAAAGCCCAAGATCTTGATCCCCGCGCGGATGGCACCCTCGATATAGTCCCGTTCTGTGCCGGAGGCATGGTTGCAGCGCCATGTATGGGTATGGTAGTTGGCTATCATCAGTCTCACCTCGTTTACGCTCCACAGTATAATCTTTTTCGGGATAAAAGTCAATTTAAGCAAGATATAAGTCACACGATACAGTTGTCATCGTCTGCCTCATATGCTAAAATGGGGAAAAATCAAGAAAAGAGGGAAAACTATGAATCTCACAGACCTTCTGGAAGCCCTGATGATCCTTTGCTTCGGCATCTCCTGGCCCCTTTCCATCTACAAGTCCTGGAAGTCCCGCACGGCCAAGGGCAAGAGCCTGACCTTTGAGCTGTTTATCTGGATCGGCTACATCTTCGGCATCGTCCGAAAGCTCCTGCAGTTCTCCGCCAATGCCGATCAGGAGTGGCTGTTCTTCCTGGCCTGGGCCTTCTATGTGCTGAATTTTATCGAGATCTCCATCGATATGCTCCTGTATGTCCGCAACTCCAAGCTGGACAAGCTGGCAGACGAAGCAAAATAGACCGAAAAGCTGACGATGACAGATCGTCAGCTTTTTATACTTTTATTTCCAATACTTCCAAAGCGGTTGACATTCCATATAAAGGTGCTAGAATCAGGATATCCCAGAATGAGGAGACATATCATGAAGCTTGCGAAAAAAGTCTGGACCTACGCCGCGATCATCGGCCTTGCCGTGATCTGCGCTCTCAATTATCATCTGTTCGTGTTCCCCAATAAGTTCGCGCCTGCCGGTCTTGGCGGCATCTGCACCATGATCCAGTATGTGCTGGGGATCAATGTCGGTTGGCTCAATCTGGCGATCAATGTGCCGCTGGCCCTGATCGTTTTGTGGAAGATCGGAAAGTCTCTGGCAGGGCGGAGCTTCCTCTTTGCCGTGGTGTTCTCCGGGATGCTGATCGTGCTGGAGCAGATGGATCTGACCCCCTTCATTTATGAGACGGACAACGGCACCAGCACCATCCTTGGCCCCTTGGTGGCAGGTGTGATCAACGGCTGGCTCTACTCCGTGATCGTCCGCATGAGCTCCACCACCGGCGGCATGGATCTGGTCTCTGCCCTGATCCGCCGCTCTCATCCCCATCTCAACTTCTTCTGGGTCAGCTTCTCGATCAATGTGTGCGTGGCAGTCATCAGCTACTTCGTCTACGGCTTCCAGATCGAGCCTGTGATCTTGTGCATCCTCTATTGCTTCATGACCTCCACGGTCTCCGACCGTCTGACCAAGGCAGGCAATGCCGCCGTGCGCTGTGAGATCATCACCGACCACCCGGAGGCGCTCTCCCAAAGGATCATCGCCGAGCTCCACCACACCGCCACCATGATACCGGCCAAGGGCATGTATCATGATAAGCAGACCAGCGTTCTGGTGTGTGTCATCAACCGCGCCCAGCGCAACGCTCTGTCGGAGATCATCAAGGAGTTCCCCCATACCTTCGCCGTGTTCTCTGAAGCCACCACCGTGGTGGGCAACTTCAAGCGGATCGACCGCTCCGGCCATGAGGAGAAGGATCTGATCGACAAAGGCGACGGCATCACCGTATAACAAAAAGGAAAGGCTCTGCCTTTCCTTTTTTCTTGCGCCCGGTCGTGGATGTGTGCTATACTGACCTTATAGAAATGAGGAAAACAGAAGAAAAGGAGATGCCAGATATGCGGACCTATGTGTTGGATCCCGGGGCGAGGATCCCCCTTTATGAGCAGCTTTACAGGGCGGTGAAGGAGGATATCCTCTCCGGCGCGATCGCGGGCGGCGAGAAGCTGCCCTCCAAGCGCGCCTTGGCGGAGCATCTGAGCGTCAGCCGGATCACGGTGGAAAATGCCTACGAACAGCTCTTGGCGGAAGGCTATCTGATCTCCCGTCCGCGGTCGGGCTACTTCGCGCAGCGTTTGCAGACCTTGCCCTCAGCCGTGAGGAACAATACACCGCACACGGAGCAGACCGCTGTGGGCGTGCCCTCCGCCAGCGCGAGCTATTTCCCTTTTTCTGTGTGGGCCAAGCTCATGCGCGGTGTTTTGCTGGACAGGCGCGAACAGCTCTTACAGCCTGTGGCCAATGTGGGACTGGAGGAACTGCGCCGTGCCATCGCCGGGATGCTCCGCAGGAGCCGCGGCATCGAGGCCGATCCCGACTGCATCGTGATCGGAGCGGGGGCGGAATACCTCTATAATATTTTGATCCAGCTTTTGGGACGCGACCGCTGTTTTGGTCTGGAAGATCCCGGTCACGGCAAGATCGCCCAAGTCTACGGGGCCAATCTGGTGAGGGCCGTCCCGGTGGCGCTGGATGAAGAGGGTGTGTCGGTGGAGGCTCTGCGGCAGTCCGAAGCCACGGTCATGCACCTGTCGCCGGGCCATCAGTATCCCACCGGCATCGTCACACCGATCGGCCGCCGCCGTCAGCTCATGGCATGGCTGGCGGAGAGCCCCCACCGCTGGCTGATCGAGGATGATTATGATTCCGAGTTCCGCTTCGGCGGAAAGCCGATCCCCACCATGTTCTCCATGGATGATGTGGGCAGAGTGATCTATATGAACACATTTTCCAGAACGATCACACCGGCCCTCCGCATCAGCTATATGATCCTGCCGCCGGAGCTGATGGCGCAGTACCGGGCAAGACTGGGCTTCTACAGCTGTACCGTCCCGGCCTTTGAGCAGCTGACCTTGGCCCGCTTTTTGGAGGAAGGCTATTTTGAGAAGCATCTGAACCGTATGCGGCGGCACTACCGTCTTTTGCGGGATGACTTTTTGGAAAAACTGGGTGCGTCCCCCTGTGCTGACCGCATTTTGGTGCAGGGCCATGAGGCAGGTCTGCATATGCTCCTGCGGCTGGAGACGGCGCTTTCCGATGAGGAAGTGGAGCGGCGTCTGGCGGAGGTGGGCGTCCGTGCGGCATCCCTGCGGCGATATGAGATGCGCCCCGCCGCAGATACGCGGCAGGGCGTCATGGTGGTCAGTTATTCCGATCTGGAGCAGGAGCAATTGCCCATGCTCATCCATGTGCTGGCTGAGATTACTGCTTGATGTGTTTGGCGGGCAGGGTCTGCCCGCCCTACGAATGCATCTGTAGGGCCGCCGGACCCTCGGCGACCGACTGTGCTAGGGGCAGCTTACCACGCAGGCATCGTAAGGCCCGATCGCCTTGGGGTCGCCGTAGATGGCGGTGGCACCTTCGGGCAGCGGAACCGACAGCACTTCTTTTGAATGGTTTACATAAACTCTGTATTCCTCGCCATGCTCTGCGGGATGCACCGTCAGGGCAAGGTGGGGGTCTTTTTCTCCAAGACCGAACAGCTTGCGGTAGAGGGTGTAGTATGGCGTGTCAAAGGCCTCGTGCATGGGCAGGAGCATGGTCTCCAGCGGGAAGTTTACATAACAAACATCTCCCTTGCCGAGGGCGTTGACGGACACCGCCACATCGCCCTCACTGTCGCGGTACAGGACCTGCGCTGTGGTGGGCGCAAAGACAAAACGGTCTTTCCTTGTAAAGGGGAGTGTCACGCCGTCCACCGTCACGGTGCGGCGGTCATCGTACAGCCCGGAATCCAGACACTTCAGACCGCACAGGGCCTCAAAGCCGGAGAATATGCCGTCGTCATTGGAGATGTAGAGCGTCGCGCCATTTCGTACCTTCTCCTGCAGCTGTTCATAGCGGTCGAGGGGGAGGCTGTTCAGCCCGGAGACTGAGGGCATCAGATAGAGATCGCTCTCGGGGAGCTCGTCCTCGCACCAGCAGAAGCGCAGGGTGAGGCCTGCCTGCTTGGCAAGGCACCATGTCATGTAGGCCGCGCCCCACTGATCCTGATCCTTGGTCAGGATGCAGACGGCATCCTCCTTGGCCTTGGGGAGCGAAGGTGCAGTCTTTAAGAACGCGGAGAAGCGGCGCAGCTCCTCCACCACAGGCTTTTCCCTGCCATCGGCATAGAACAGACCCAGCTCTCGCTCGATCATATTCTCGAAAAACGGTGAGGTCCGCAGATCAGTCTGTTCATTGGCGCACCACCACAAAAGACCGCGGGAGCCGTTGGCCCAGCCGGAGAACAGGTTGAGGCGGATAAAATCCGCCGCCGCTTCATCAGAGCAGATCATGGGGCCCATGGTGCCGATCTCCTCCATCATGCAGGGCTTGCCGGAGAGGTCTGCGTAGAGCTTGGTCTCGCAGGTGGCGTGCATGGTGGTGCGGAGGGACAAGGTGGCATCGTGATAGGTATGGGCGCACCATCTGGGATAGGGGTGGGTGGTCAGCAGATCGCAGGCTTCGCCCTGGTCGGCGATCGTCCAGATGCCGTCGGCGGTCAGACCGTGCATGCCGCTGACCACAGGCTTCGTGGGATCGGCGGCACGGATGGCGTTGGCGATCAGGCTCGTCCAGTTGGCGGCGGTGTCGCGGTCGGCACATTCGGACAGGCAGTTGCACTCGTTGCCAAGATCCCATGCATAGACGGCAGGATGGTCTTTGAACCGTGTGACCATCCCTGTGACGAACCGCTGCTGGAACAAAAGGGCCGTGGGATCGGTGAACAGGTTTTTGTCAAGGAGCGCAGTGGGGGCGAAGAGCCTGCCGCTCATCCAGCCGGTGAGCAGGCCCACGATGCACCGGAGACCTTGCGCATGGCACAGATCCAGGAATATGCCGAACCGGGTGAGCATCATCTCATCCAAATAGTAGCTGTTCTGCTTTTTTTCGATATAGCCCAGCTTCGAGCCCTTTTGCCCGCGGTGGGGCGTCAGCGGCTGGAAGTCCCGCCAGTTGGGAAAGACCCGCAGGGTGTCGAGGCTCTGCTCTGCCAGCTTGCCGAGATCCTTACGGACGACTTCTTCGTTCCAGTCTGCCCACATCTCCGGGCCTGCATGGGATGCCCAGTAATTACAGCCGATCATATCCTTCATAAGTACACCTCTTGGTCGCTTTCTATGTGTATCATGTCTTTTGTGACAGGGTGGGTGAAGCGCAGTCTCACCGCGCAGAGCTGTTGATGCGGAACGGAACGGCAGGCAAGGGAAGCCTCCGTGCCGTACTGGCGGTCGCCCAAAATGGGGAAGCCCGCATGGGCGCAGTGGACGCGGAGCTGATGGGTCCTGCCGGTGATGGGAGAGAGCTCCAGCTTGGCGGCATCGTCACCCTGCTCCAAACGGCGAAAGACCGTCTCTGCGGACTGTCCGTCCTGCCGCACCTCCCGAAGCAGGCTCTCACCCTCGCACCTTGCGATGGGGAAGCTCCAGCGGCCCTCCTGCGGCGGTGTGCCATAGACCAGCGCATGGTATGTTTTTTCAAAGGTGTGCGCCTTCAGAGCCTGCATCATCTGTGCGTGGATGTGGGCGTTTTTGGCAAACAGCACCACACCGAAGGTGTCTCTGTCCAAACGGCTCACAGGATGCACGGCGCAGGACTGCCCTGTTTTTTGATAGTAGCCCAGCAGGAAGTTCGCCAGCGTGCCGCTGTTGCGGTAAAAGCTCGGGTGCATCAAAAGTCCCGGCGGCTTATCGATGGCGATGAGGGCATCGTCCTCGTAGAGGATGTGCAGGGGCGCATCCTCGGCGGGATAGCCTGTGGCGGTCTCATCCAAAAGGACGGTGATCCTCTGCCCCGGCAGGACCTTGCAGTCGGTGTGGACAGGGGTGCCATCGACCAGAAACGCGTTTTGCCATTTGAGCCGCTTGACCAGAGACGCGCTCAGCCGTAATTCAGTTCGAAGAAAGCTCAAAAGCTTTCCTTCACGGTCTGCCGTATGCCGCAGCTCCACAGCCGTACACCCCTTTCTTTGTTTTCTCCATTATATAAGGAATGTCCACTGCCGTCAATCAAAGACTTGTTTGCAGAACATGGCACCCATGGGGAAGAGAATCATTCCAAGGATGCCGCAGAAATGATAGCCTGCATAGAGCGCCAGCAGGGTCAGCAGAGGGTCGAGCCCCATCTGTCTGCCCAGGAGCCTCGGCTCCAGCGCTGTGCGGATCAGAGCCGCCGCGCCGTAGATGCAAAGGAGCCCCACACCGCAGAAGGTGTCACCGGCAAGGAACTGCAGAAGGCTCCATGGAATCAGGATCAGCCCCGAACCAAGGACAGGCAGGGCGTCGATCAGTGCGATCGCGCTGCCGAACAAGATGGGGTAGTCCAGTCCCAGGATCAAAAAGCCTGCGGTCAGCACCAGAAAGGTGATGAGCATCAGCTTCCCCTGTGCCTTGAGCCAGCAAAACACCGTACCCTTGAGCTTTTTTGGGACGGTCTCCCACTTTTTGCGCCAAGGGGCGGGGATCTTTCTCTCCCAGAGCTTTCTGAGATCCGGCAGCTCTGCGGCAAAGAAAAAGCCTGAAAGGAGCGCCGTCAGAGAGAACAGGGCGATATCCGGCGCTTTACGCAAAAAGCCGGAGGCAAAGGAGAACACACTGTCGTAGAGCTTGTTCCCAAGACCTGCCCCGGAGCGGAAGAAGGCATCGGTGCTCTGCCGGAGCGCTTCGCCGATCCCATCGGGGAAGCGGGAGGCCAATTGCAGGAGGCTCTGCCGCAGTCGGCCGACCGGTTCGGACAGCGTCCCTGCCAGCGACGGCAGGGCGCGGAAAAATGCCTCCAGCTCCCGAAAGAGGATGCACCCCAGGAGCCAGACCAGCAGGAAGAACAGGATGTACATCAGCCCGACGCAGACGGCGGCGGTGAGCGGGCGGGGACTGCGGAGCTTCGTCTGCAGTCTTGCTGCGGCCTTGTCCGCTCCATAAGCCGGGATCAGCCCGATGGCGAAGGGCAGCAGGACAGGACCGAGGAAGCGCAGCGCCAGCACACCAAGACCGATGGCGCCTATGATCTTTAAAATGCGCTGCCATGGGATAGGACTTTGCATATATCGACTCCTTGTATAAAAAAGCTGTTGCATTCTTGGGAGATATGCTGTATAGTATATCGCGATACGAAAACATTTGGATGTGACAGAAAGACAAACCAAAAAACGGAGGGGAGAAAAAACAGTGCAGGCACCGAAATTTTTTATCGTGGAAGCGAGCGCACTGCCGGAGATCTTCCTCAAGGTGGCGGAAGCCAAACGCATGATGGAGACCGGCGAGGCCGATACGGTCAACGATGCCACGAAGGCCGTTGGCATCAGCCGCAGCGCCTTCTATAAATATCGCGATACCATCGCTCCGTTCCAGAATCTGATGGCAGGGCGGATCATCACCTTCCAGCTGATGCTGAAAAACAAGGCGGGCGTCCTTTCGGCGCTCCTGTCCATCTTTGCCCAATGCGGCGCCAATATCCTGACCATCAATCAGGCCATCCCCACAGGCGGACGGGCCATGGTCACGATCTCCGCTGAGACCGGCGAGCTGCAGTGCTCTTTGGAGGAACTGCTCCACCGTGTGGAAGCGACCGCCGGTGTGGTCAAGGCCGAGATGGTCGCAGGCTGACGAATGCTTCGATATATCGCCGTAGGGCAGTCAGACCCCTGACTGCCGCTGTGGGCGATGCCGATCATTCGGCGGCCGAGGGTCCGGCTGCCCTACAGGCAAGGTCCTTGCGGCTGCCTATATCATTTATATCCAGAAACCGAAAGGTCGATACTATGCATCCATTTCAGTTTTATCTAAAGACCGAGGTGGTCTTTGGCGCAGATACCCACGCGCAGGTCGCGAGCCTTGTGAAGAAGCACGGCGGCAGCCGTGTGCTGGTGGTCTATGGCGGCGGAAGCTGTGTCCGTTCTGGGCTCTTGCAGACCGTGACCGACGGCCTCACCGCCGAGGGTCTGACCTTTGATACCTTTGGCGGCGCACAGCCCAATCCGCGCCTTGCTCATGCGAGAGAGGGCGTGAAAAAGGCGCTGGCGTTCGGCGCGGACTTTATCCTTGCCGTAGGCGGCGGCAGCTCGATCGATACTGCCAAGGCCATCGCTGTCGGCGCGGCCGCACCGGATACAGACATCTGGGACTTCTGGACCCGGAAGGCTGAGCCGAAAAAAGTGCTGCCCGTGGGCGTGGTCCTGACCCTCCCGGCGGCAGGCAGTGAGACCTCCGATTCCGCTGTTCTGACGGATGAAGCGACCATGACCAAGCGCGGTCTTTCCACAGATCTGAACCGCCCTGCGTTTGCGGTCTTAGATCCCAAGCTGGCGGCCACACTTCCCAAATATCAGGTAGCCTGCGGTGTGACGGATATCCTGATGCACACCCTCGACCGCTACTTCAACCCTGTGCCGGACAATGAGATCTCCGATGCCATGGCGGAGGCGCTCCTCCGTGTGGTGCTGGAAAACGGCAGAAAGGTCTATGCCGATCCTGCGGATCTCCATGCCATGAGCGAGATCATGTGGTGCGGCAGCCTTTCCCATAACGGGCTCACAGGTCTTGGGGGGAAGAAGGATTTTGCGGTCCATCAGCTGGGCCACGCCCTGTCCGCCAGATACGATGTGGCCCACGGAGCGAGCCTCGCCGCCGTCTGGGGAAGCTGGGCAAAGGCTGTGGCAGATGCCGATGGGTATGCCAGATTTGCCGGATTTGGAAGAAAGGTCTGGGGCATCGCAGAGGCTGATGATAAAAAAGCGGCCCTGCTTGCCATCGAAAAGCAAGTGGCCTACTTCAAAAGTCTGGACATGCCTGTGTGCCTTGCGGACTTTGGGCTGGGCGATATGGATACGGAGGAACTGGCCGAGCTTTGCAGCTACGGCAAAACAAGGAACATCGGTACCTTCAGGGTGCTCGATCACGATGCTGTTTGCGCCATCTACAGGGCGGCAAAAAATTAAAAAGTGAGGAAAATGAAAATGTTGAATGTTGCAGTTTTGGGTTTCGGTACGGTGGGCAGCGGTGTTGCCGAAGTGCTGACCATGAATAAAGAAGCCATTTCCAAAAAGGTCGGTCAGGAGGTCGCGGTCAAGTATATCCTCGACACCCGCGAGTTCCCCGGCAGCCCCTTCGAAGCCAAGATCATCCATGACTTCGCTGTGATCGAAAACGATCCCGAGGTGCAGCTGGTGGCCGAGTGCATCGGCGGCGCTACGATCGCCTATGAATTCGTCAAGCGCTGTCTGCAGGCCGGTAAGCATGTTGCCACCTCCAACAAGGAACTGGTAGCGGTCAAGGGCTATGAGCTTTTGAACATCGCAAAAGAGAAGAATGTCAACTTCCTCTTCGAGGCCTCTGTCGGCGGTGGCATCCCTGTCCTGCGTCCGCTGTATTTTGACCTTGCCGGCAACGAGATCACCGAGGTCGCCGGTATCATGAACGGCACCACCAACTATATCCTGACCAAGATGCTGGGCGAGGGCGCGGCCTTTGCCGATGTTTTGAAGGACGCACAGGCCAAGGGCTATGCCGAGGCGAACCCTGCCGCGGATGTGGAGGGCCTTGATGCCTGCCGCAAGACCTGCATCCTGTCCGCTCTGTCCTACGGCTTCCATGTCTATCCCGATGCCGTCCCCACCGAGGGCATCACGAAGATCTCGGAGGAGGATGTGGCGATCGCCGCCTCTGCCGGGATGAAGATCAAGCTGCTGGGCCGCACCATCAAGACGGCTGACGGCAAGGTCTGTGCCTTTGTCGCGCCCAACTTCATCCCTGTGTCCTGCCCCTTGGCCCATGTGGATGATGTGTTCAATGCCATCCTCGTCCGCGGCAACGCGGTCAATGAGACTATGTTCTACGGCCCCGGTGCAGGCAAGCTGCCTACGGCCTCTGCGGTGGTCGGCGATCTGATCGATGCCGCATGGCATCTGGATGCCCGCCGCGATCTGGACTGGGCCGATGCCGAGCCTGCAAAGATGATGGATGTGAAGGAGCTGGAGCTGCCCTATATCGTCCGTACTGGTGAGGACGAAGCCAAGGTCAGAGCCGCCTTCGGCGATGTGCAGAAGCTGGCAGCCGACGGCTATCTCCTGCCTAAGGCCATGAAGAAGGCCGACATCGAAAAAGCCGGCCTGCAGCTCACCGCTGTCAGACCTGTGTTCCAATAAGTACAAGAAAAAAGAAGGAAGATGCTCAAGCATCTTCCTTCTTTTTTCTCTTTTTCTGCTCCGGCAGTTCAAGGTACATGGCCTTAAACAGGGCGGCGAGAAACTCCCGGTCATCTACCTGCTCGACCAGAAGCATATCCTTTGCGCCGTCATAGGGCGGCTCATATTTGCCTTCCGGCATCATGGCTTTTGCTGCGGGGACGGGTTTGACCAGCAGCCTGTCGTCACACACATATGCTGCGATCTTGCCGTGGTAATATAAAATGTACTCGCCCATCATAGCACGGGCAGTGATGCCTTCAAGATCAGAGAACTGCTCCATCAGGAAGCTTAGATATTCCTTGCTTGATGCCATGGCTCAGTCCACATCTGTGTAGACCAGAACGTCGGACAGGCGCTTCTTTGGCACACAGAAGTTCCCGTTTTCGTCCCGATAGTATTTGATATTGCCTTCAAAGGGGACAGCTTTGCTCTCCTGGGCAGCGTAGCCAAGTGCGATGACAAGGTCAGGATGCAGATGATCTTCCAATTCCAGCACAGGCTTCATCTTTTTGGGGTCGAAAGCTGCCAGAACACAGGAAGCAAGCCCCATTTCCTCTGCTGCCAGCATAATGGTAGTGGACGCGGCGCCGAGATCATACATGCAGGCCTTGGTCTTCGTCTCATCCCGAAGCAAAACGATGTAAGCTGCAGGCTGATGCTCCTTGGTGCAGGTGTAGTCGGGAAGATACGCCGCCCAAGCCAGCAGGTCAAAGACCTTTTGCCTGAGGGGATCCTTGCTCACGATGGCATAGGACAGGGGCTGCACATTGCCGCCGGTGGCATGGAAACGAGCCAGATCCACCAACTGTGTCAGCTTCTCCGGTGCAATGGGCCGCTGTTCAAATTTTCGAATGGAACGCCTGTTCAAAATGGCAGTCTTTACATCCATAGCGATCCCTCCTTTTTCTTTATTATAGCGGAAAGGGGAGCGGTCTGCAAGAGGGGAGCGATCGCCGCTGAAAAAGGACACGCCTTGTCCTTTTTGGTCACAGTTCCCAGTCGGGCTGACCGTAGGACCAGCTCTTGAAGGGAGCGGCGATGGCTTCGGACACATAGCAGGTGCCCTTGCCAAGGCGCATGATGGAGGCCGGGATATCCATGCAGATGGGGCCGTACAGCTGCAGGCGGGAGACCATCCGCTGCCAGGTGGCACCGGTCTCGGCGTTGAGGATGCAGTGCTGCTCGAAGCGCTCCTGTGCGTTCACCACATCGTAGGGACCGATGGTGACGGCGCGGTAGGGCGTTGCCCACACATCGCCGGAAGCGCCCATGGGACCAAACAGGGAATTCTCTGCCACAGTCAGAGGAGTGGTGGTGACTACGCGGGAGGTCAGGGTGCAGAATTCTTCCAAGTTCTCTGCCCGGAACTCCTCCGTGCCGGGATCGATAAAGGCGGTGTGGCCGGGCCAGCCGGTGGCGGAGTAGATCATATCGGCACCCTTGCCGTCGGAAGCCTCCATGATGAGGCTGGAATACACGCCGGTGGCCTTGTTGTCATTGTTGTGGGTGTGCCACTGGCTCAGGGGCGGACGCAGATCCTCACGGATGCGATAGTAGAAATGGGTCATGAAGGAATAGCCAAGACCTGCGCCGTAGGTCAGAGGTGCCACATTGCCGTCCTCATCGGCCCACTCATCCATGGCAAAGGCATGGACATTGCGGCAGGAGATATTGAACTTGTTGATCATATTGGCGATCGCGCCGTAGGTGTCGGGCTCCTGATTGGGACAGATCATGACGAAGGGCTTATCCAGCTGATCGGACATAAGGATCCGATAGAAGATATCCTGCACCATGTGCATGGTAGGGTGCATGACCACCTTGACGGAATAGCCGTTCTCATTGGTGTATTCCATATCCTCTCGCTTGATGTTTCGGATGCGCTCCAGCTCCTCCAGAGGCATATCGCAGTGAGGCAGCCAAGGGGCAGGTCTAAAGCGGAATTCTTCGTACAAAGACATCTTGGAACATCCTTTCTCTTCTAAAGTAAGTCGGAGTGTAACATAGGATCTTTTCATTGTCAAGGGAAGATATATAAATGTTCCTGATATTAAATATAGCCCCGAATCGACGCGATTCGGGGCCTTGTTTTACAGGGAAAGGATCTTCCTTTCATCATTGGAGCGGTAGGCTGCCTCCATGATGCGCTGGACCTGCACGGCTTGAGAAGCAGGCACTTCCAGAGGCGCACCGGTCAGGAGGGAATTGGAGAAGGAGGTGATCTCCCGCTCGTAGCAGTCACCGAAGGTGACATATATGGTCTCGCCCTTGAGATCCTTCTTGTCCTGCTGGGCGTCGTAGCCGCCCTGCGCACCGAGGAACATGGCATCGAGGGTGCCGCCGTCCACCTGCCCGATAACACCGTTGCCGATCAGGCGGCCCTGGTCGCCGAACAGCTCGATCCGCCACAGGGATGCATCATCGGGGATGTTGAAGTTGGACTGGACCACACACTGACAGCCCTTTGCCATGCGGAGCATGACCATGGAGCTGTCCTCCACCTCGTATTGGAAGCTGATCGTATCCTGGAAGGCCGCCACATCCCTGACAGTGTCATCGAGGATGTACTGCAGAAGGTCGATGCAGTGGACGCCCATATCCATCATGGCGCCGCCGCCTGCGATCTTCTTGCTCTGCCGCCATGCACCGGGGGTATCGGGATACCAGCAGGTGAACTGGGCATAGGCCGACACAGGCTTGCCGATCTTGCCCTCCGCCACAGCCTTCTTCATGGCCTGCACATAGGCACCGAAGCGCATCATAAGACCGGCGGCGATCTTCACGCCCTTGCTCTCGCAGTAGTCCACCACCTTCTGCCCCTCTTCGGAGGACATGGCGATGGGCTTTTCGATCAAAATATGCTTGCCGGCATCGGCTGCCGCCATGGCCTGCTTGGCATGGAACACCACGGGGGATGCGATATACACAGCATCGATCTCGGGATCTGCCAGAAGCTCTGCCTCGGAAGTATAGGCCTTTTTACAGCCCCATTTGGCGCGGCAGGCCTCGGCGCGGTCGGGATCGATCTCCATGACTGCCACCAGCTCCGCGTTCTCACACAGCATCATACCGGGGATCGTCCTGCGCTCAGCGATGCCGCCGGCACCGATCACGCCCCAACGAATCTTTTTCATAGTCTACTCCTTTTCCATAAAATGGGACGATGTGGGCATCGTCCCCTACGCACAGCACTCGGTGCTATCTTCGTAGGGGCGGATGCCCACATCCGCCCGAAATGATCAAATTACATTGCTCAGGCTCTCGGCCTTGACACGGTCGGCGGCTCTGCGGAGGGTCGCCAGCTCTGCGCCGCCCAGGATCAGGGCGTACATCTTGAGGATCATCTGTGCAAGGGGATCGGAATTCTGCAGGCACGCCACCTCTGCCAGCACCTTCTCTGCGGCATCCATGCCCTGCTCCATGCCCTCGGCTTCGTCGATATAACGCTTGAGGCCCGCAGCCGCACCAACGGCGATGTAGGCGGGGGTGATGCCCTGCTTGAGGGCCAGAGAGGCCGAGCCGATCAGACGGTCCTCGGGAGAGAGCTTTCTGCCGGGATCGCCGCCAACACGAGCGCAGGTGTCCTTCAGGGCCGCATTGGTGAAGCGGCCCAGCAGATCCTGGATGTGGAGCATCAGCTTATCCAGCTCCACGCCGTACTTCAAGGACAGTGCCATGGCGCTCTCGGTCATGGCGTTCTGCACCAGCACGCGGATCTCTGCCACATCGATGGACTGATAGATATACTCAAGCTTCAGCAGGTCGCCAAGGTATGCACAGGTGGCATGGCCCATGTTATGGACATAGAGCTTGCGCTTGATGTAGAAATCGAAGGGCTCGAAGGGCACCATGTTGCGGATCTCAGGCACTTCGCCTTTGAACGCGGCCTTGTCGGTGGGGAGGTACCCGTAGCGCTCCACGCAAACGCGCATGGGCTCGCCGTCCTTCATCTCCTCGGTCTGCACGGGGACCATGCGGCCGATGGATGCCTCCACCAGACCCACGGTCTCATCGAACTTCCTGCATTCCTCCTCGGTCAGCTGCTCCTTGAGCATACCCTCGAGGACCTTGTTGGCATCCATCAGATTCTCGCAGATGATGATGTTCAGAGGGCCGCCGCCCATGGCCCAGCGCTTGCGGATGCCTGCCACGATATTGGGCACGATGAACTTCAGGATACGGGCACCCACAGCCGTTGCCATGATATCGCATTTGGCGATGGCATCGGAGGCCGCCTCGGCATCGTTGCCGTTGACAGCGGTGACATTGGTGATCATCACATCCTCATGGCCGTTGGATGCCACATAGCGGATGGGATAGCATTCTTTTTCCTGCAGGGCCTTCACAACAGGCTCTGCCACATCGATAAAGGTGACACGGTAGCCGGACTGGCTCAGGGCCGCGCCGATAAAGCCGCGGCCGATATTGCCGCCGCCATACATAACAGCATTCATAATATATATCTCCTTTAATACGACGATCCCCCAGCTTCGCTTCGCTCAGCAGCCCCCTTTACGCAAGGGGGCTTTTATCTGCGCCATGACGGAGGGATCGTTACCAAATATCACACATGGTACAGATCGTACAGCTTCATGACTTCGGCGGCGGTCTTGACGCCGTCGGAGGCGGAGACCTCGCTCAGGGAAGCGGCAGCCGTGGAGACAGCCAGCTTCAGGGCATCTGCCATGCCCATGTCGGTCTCGGCGGCATACAGGACACCTGCGCAGAACGCATCGCCGGCACCCACGGTGCCCTTGATGTAGCCCTTGGGCAGACAGAGGCTCTTCTGCTCGAAGTAATCGCCGTTCTCATCCACACCGCAGCCGATCTCGGGGCAGTGGATCACAGCCCATGTAGAGACACCCAGCTCCTTCAGCTTCAGCAGGGCGGCCTTCATGTTCTCGGGATGGAGGGTGCCGTCCTCATCGCGGAGGATCACACCGGTGGTCTGCTGGGCCTCCAGCTCATTGATGACACAGTAGTCGGTGTACTTCAGAGCGGGCGTGACCAGACGGGCAAAGCGGTCGCCGGTCTCGGAGACCACATCGATGGAGGTCTTGATGCCCTTCTTCTGAACACGGTCCAGAAGTCTTGCCATCTTGGTGCCGTATTCGGCATCTTCGGCATCGAGGTTGGGCAGCAGCAGGATATAGCCGATATGGAAGATGTCCACATCCAGCTTGTCCCAGTCGATGTGCTCTTCGCCGTAGTAGGCGTTGGCACCGGCATGCTGGAAGAAGGTGCGCTCCTTGGTCTGGTTGTTGCTCATGACGGCGGTGAAGGATGTTCTGCCGTCACGCTTGACCATGGAAAGGTCGATGTTCGGGCACTTGCCCAGCTCAGCCAGCATAAAGTCGCCCTCGGCATCGAAGCCGGCAAAGCCGGAGGCCACGAAGTTCATCTCGGGGTCCAGCTTGGCAAGGTCCACGATGGTGTTGCAGACAGAGCCGCCGGTGGAGGACTGGATGCCCTCGGTGATGTGGGTCAGTTCGTTCTGCTTGGGCCAGGTCTCGATGGGATAGGTGATATCCACGATCATGTTGCCCGCGCAGCAAATACCTTTTTTCATGTTGATAGTCCTTTCTCAAAGAAAAGTCGGCCGCCGGAGCTTCGGCGGCCGACCTGTTGGCATCAGTTGGTATCGGGGACCAGGGGGCCGGCCAGTTCTTCCATGAAGAACAGCTTACCGGGCATGGTGGGGATGAAGCTGGAGGTGATAGCCTTGCAGGGGCCATGACGCAGGGTCATCCAGAAGCTCATGCCCTGCCACTGCATGCCGCGGGACAGCACGCCGTCGGCGCCGCCGATGGCATAGTCGGAACCGAAGATGACCTTGGGACCGATGGTGTTGGCGAAGCAGGGGATCAGAGGCCAGGAGGAGCGGAAGGAGGTGATGGCATTCTGCTCGATGGTGAACGGATGCAGACGGGCAGCGATGCGGTGGGACTGATCCATCCATTCTTCCACGGTATCGAACTCATCCGCGAAGTGGGGCTCCCAGAATGCGATGTGGCACATACGGCCGATGCCGTAGACCAGCACCTGCTTGGCACCCTCGGCCTTCAGAGCCTCGATCTTAGCCATGTAGGTGGGCAGGTTCTCCTTGGTAGCGAAGTTTCTCTGATCCTCGGGAACGGTCA
>JAFSHB010000132.1 GCA_017440525.1 Oscillospiraceae bacterium
GAAGAGACTGTGGCGGAAGAGACGATAGCGGAAGAGTGCTATGATGCTGTGACGGACAAGTCTGAAGCGGAAGGCGCGGCGGAGCCGCAGGCCGAAGCGGAGGACCTCAGAGCTGAGCCCATGACCAAGATCGTCTGCCGCGGCACCTTCTATTACATCCAGGAAGATGTGAAGATCGAGGGCGTGCCGCCCCTTGGGGAGGAGCTCAGTCCCGTTACCGACTCGGATGACTATTCTCTGGTCGGCTGCCGTGTGTTCACAGTGCCCCATGCCACTTGGTACGGTAACTACGCCGTCAACGGTGAGCCTGTTACGGATCAGATCTATGTACAGACCCTGTCCGGCTATCTCTACGGCACTACCTACAATGAAAAGGTAGTCAGCCGCTACACGATCGATGATGTGCGTCTTGCGGTCAACAAGGGCAACTATGAATGGCTGGCGGAGACCTTCGTGCAGCCGATCGAGACGGCCGGCGGTGTGGACTTCATGGACAGCTCAGAGCTGACTTCCGAGGAGCTGAATACCATGTTCTTTGCCAGCACTGTCATGAACACCGGCGTGGTGGTGGCGGATATGTGGATCGACGATAAGACCGGGGAGTATGTGGTGCCGATCTCCGATGTGCATTGGCGGCTGTACCGCTTCCTCGACGGCGGCTATGACTATAAGCCGGAGGAAACGGAGCTTTATGATGAAGTGCGCGATGCGCTGGTCTGCCCTGTGGCAAAGGTGAAGTATGACCGGGTCGATATCACTGTCCATGCCGCCGAGGTGATTGAGGAGAACAAGCTGTTCCTTTTGATCTCTCTGCCGGAGCAAAAGGGCGTGACCAAAGAATATATCATCCGCTTCGACGGCGGCTCGTGGCGGTATGAGACCATCCACGAGCCGGCATAACAGAGCCTTGATATTTGTAGGGGCGGGCATTGCCCGCCCTTTTATTGACTGTTTTTCTTTTTTGGGATATACTATAAGAAAAAATCTCCGAGGAGCGATGCTATATGTATATCGCACTGTTGGCCTGCTTCGTGCTGTCCTTATGGGCAAGCGCCAAGGTCAAGACCACCTATGCAAAATATGACAAGGTCCCCAACCGCCTGCGCATGACGGGCTTTGAGACAGCCAAGCGGCTGCTCTCCATGGGCGGCGTGACGGATATCTCCGTGGGCCGTGTGTCGGGGACGCTCTCCGACCACTACCATCCCACGAAGCGAATCGTCAACCTGTCCGAGAGCACCTACGGCAGTACCTCCGTGGCGGCGGTGGCCGTGGCTGCCCATGAGATCGGCCATGTGATGCAGAATAAAAATGGGTATCTTTTCTACCGCATCCGCACGGCGATCGTGCCTGCGGTGAACTTTGGCTCCAAGCTTGCTATGCCGCTGGTGCTGATCGGCCTTTTGCTGGAGGGGTATCTGGCGTATTCCAACGGCACAGGCTTTCAGATCGCCATGTTCGGCGTGCTGCTCTACGGCCTGTCCTTCCTCTTCACGCTGGTGACGCTCCCGGTGGAGCTCAACGCCAGCCGCAGAGCGGGAGAAATGCTCCGGCAGGCCGGGATCGTGACGGATGATGAGATACCTGCCGTTCGCAAGGTGCTCTCTGCCGCCGCCATGACCTATCTTGCTTCCATGCTGACATCTCTTGTATCCTTCCTCAGGCTTTTGTTCATGGTGCTGTCCCTGTCCGGCAGGAGACGGGACTAAAAAAGGAAAGGCTCATCACTGAGCC
This sequence comes from Oscillospiraceae bacterium, assembly GCA_017440525.1. Lineage (GTDB taxonomy): Bacteria > Bacillota > Clostridia > Oscillospirales > Oscillospiraceae > Avoscillospira. Next base: position 1,735 of record JAFSHB010000132.1, read on the forward strand.
TTTCCTTTTTCTAATATCTTATCGAAATTCAGCAGGAACACCAGGGTCGTCACTGCCGCGGCGATCACATCGGAGACAGGCTCTGCCAGGAATACGGCAAAGACCTGATCTTCAAAGAAGCACGGCAGGATGAAGATCAAAGGGATCAGCAGCACGATCTTCCGCAGGCAGGCCAGCAGCAGACTGACCTTGGCCTGGCCCAGCGATACGAAGCTCTGCTGGCAGCTGGTCTGGAAGCCGTGGGTGAAGGCGCAGGAGAAGTAGATCCCAATGGCCCATACGGCCCGCTGTGCCAGCGCCTTATTGGAGGTGAAGATCCCCGCGAATGTGCCGGGGAACAGGGTGAGCGCCAGCCAGAACAAGATGGCGTAGCCTACGCACACGGCGAAGACGGTGTAGAAGGCCTCCTTGACTCTGGCGGTCCTTCCTGCGCCGAAGTTGTAGCCGATCAGGGGCTGTGCGCCCTGACACAGGCCTGCCAGGGGCATGGTGATCAGCATGACCAGAGAGTTGAGCACGGTCATGGCGCCTACATCCAGATCGGTGCCGTATTTGGCGAGACTGTTGGTAAAGCTGATGGACAGAAGGCTCTCCGTGGAGAGCATGACGAAGGTGGACACGCCGAGGGCGAAGCAGGGGAGGATGATGTTTGCGCGGAGGATAAGCGCTTCCTTTTTCAGCCGCAAAACGGTCTTTTCCCCCGTTAGGAACCGCAAGATCCATATGGCGCTGACAGCCTGACTCAAAACAGTGGCGATCGCCGCGCCGCGGACGCCCATGTCAAACAGGAAAATGAATATGGGATCGAGAATGATGTTGATCACAGCGCCGATCACGGTGGTCAGCATACTGACCTTGGCGAAGCCCTGGGTGGTGATAAAGGGATTGAGTCCCATGACCAGCAAAACGAAGATACTGCCAAGGATATAGATACGGGCGTACTCCAGCGCGAAGGGCAGCGTATCCGCGCTTGCGCCGAAGAAGATCAGAAGCTGCGGCGCGAAGCGGTAGAACACAGCCGTCAGCACTGCGGACAAAAGCAGGAGCACCGTCAGGCAGTTCGACATGATATGGGCGGCCTTTTCGCTGTCGCCCTTCCCCATGGAGATGGCGGCCAGCGGCGCACCGCCGGAGCCTACCAGCATGGCGAAGGCATTGAGCAGCATCAAAATGGGGGCGAACAGACCTACGCCTGTTAAAGCCGCCGCGCCGATCTCGGGGATATGACCGATGTAGATCCTGTCTACCACATTATATAAAAGATTGACCAGCTGTGCCAGCACCGCAGGGGCGGCCAGCCGGAGCAGTTGCTTTTTTACACTGCCTTCCGCAAGATTCTGTGACATGGAAACACCTCCAAAGCATTATTATAGCGATCGGAAATGGAAAATCATTGCTATTTTGTGAATTTTAGAATATAATGACAGTCAAACTGACTATAATGGTGATAGTATGGAAAAATTTACATTTGCAGTACCCTGTTTATTTGGACTTGAGGGGCTTGTGGGTGAGGAGCTCCGCCGCATGAAGCTGGATGATGTCCGCGTGGAGGACCGCAGAGCCTTCTTTACAGGCGGCTTCGATGCCATGGCGAAGGCCAACCTGCGCCTGCGAATGGGCGAGCGCGTCATGATCCTGCTGGGCCGCTTCACGGCAAAGACCTTTGAGGAGCTGTATCAGGGCGTCAAGGCCCTGCCGCTGGAGGATGTGATCCCCAAGGACGGGCAGTTCCCTGTCAAGGGCTACAGCCTCGACAGCCAGCTCCATTCCGTGCCGGACTGCCAGAGCATCGTGAAGAAAGCGGCGGTGGACAGGCTGGGCGCCAAATACGGCCTTACATGGCTGCCGGAGACGGGGCACATCTATCAGATCCGCTTCTCCCTTATGAAGGATGTGTGCGAGGTGTTCCTCGATACCTCGGGCCTGAGCCTGCACAAGCGCGGCTACCGCGCTGTGGGCAACGATGCGCCGCTCCATGAGACCATGGCGGCTGCCATGGTGAACCTGTCCCGGTATCGCGGCAGAGAGTTCTTTTGGGATCCCTTCTGCGGCAGCGGCACGATCTGCATCGAGGCGGCGCTGGCTGCCATCGACCGCGCCCCCGGCCTCGGCCGCAGCTTCGGCGCGGAGCGCTGGGATGTGGTGCCGAAGGAGGTCTGGACGCAGGCCCGTGAAGAGGCCAAGGACATGGAATTCCGCGGCGATTACCGCATCCTCGGCACGGACATCGACCCCAACTCTCTGGATATCGCGAAGTCCAATGCCCAGAAGGCCGGTGTGGCGAAGTATATCGAGTTCAGGGAGGGCGATGCCACCCGGCTGCCCCTGCCCTGCGACAAGGGACTGATCGTGACCAATCCCCCCTATGGCGAGCGTATGCTGGAGCAGCGCAGCGCCCAAAGGCTCTACCACTACCTTGGCAAGCATCTGAAGTTCGCCGATGGCTGGAAGAAATATATCATTTCCTCCGAACCGGAGTTCGAGCACTATTTCGGAAAGCAGGCCACCAAAAAGAGAAAGCTCTATAACGGCCGGCTCCAGTGCAATGTGTATATGTATTATTGATCGAATGTGATCAGGCGGGCAATGCCCGCCCCTACGAATAAGACTGGAGTGCGATCCACACTGTAGGGGCGACCATTGGTCGCCCGGTGCAGGCACTGGCATTTTTGTGAGGGAACCTTTATGAAACATATCTTTATCGTCAATCCTGCGGCGGGCAAGTGTGACCGCACGGTGCAGGTGAAGGAACTGGTGGAAACGCTGTTTTTAGATAGAGACGACGCCTTTGAGGTCAAAGTATCCAAAGGCCCCGGCGATTGTATCCGTCTGGCAAAAGAGTCCTGTGAAGCAGGGGAAGAGGTGCGCCTTTACGCCTGCGGCGGTGATGGCACCCTCAATGAGGTGGTCAACGGCGCGGTGGGCTTTCCCAATGCTGCCGTCACCCACTGGCCCGCAGGCTCTGGCAATGACACGGTCAAGCTCTTCAGCGATCCCTCCGCCTTCCGCGATCTGGAGCGTTTGCTGGAATGTGAGGAGGCTTCCTTCGATCTCATCGAATGCCGGACGAAGGAGCATCTTTGCTACTGCCTCAATATCGTCTCCATGGGGCTTGATGCCAGGATCGGCGCAGAGATGGGCCGCTACCGCAGACTGCCTCTCGTTTCCGGCAACGGTGCTTATTATCTGTCGATCGGTGTCAACCTCTGCAAGGGCATCTCTCAGCCGTTCGAGATCCGGGTGGGAGATGAGACCATCCTTGGCGACAAGACCCTCGTATGCATCTGCAACGGCAGGCACTACGGCGGCTCCTTCCATCCCATGCCCGATGCCGAGCCTGATGACGGGCTCCTGGATGTGCTGATCATCGAAAAGGTGAATCTTCTGCAGGTGGCCTCGATCATCGGCAGATATCAGGCAGGGCAGTACAGGGACTTCCCACGGCTGATCCGCCATCTGCGTACCGATGCGATCTCTGTGGCGACAAAAAAGGAATCTGTGGTACAACTGGACGGCGAGGCTCTGATGGCATCCGATATCACCTTCCGCGTCTCGGCGCATAAGCTGCGCTTCTTCTACCCCAAGGGACTGACATACCACGCGGCGGTGCCTGCGGGCGTCTAAAAACCGCACAGGGAAATATTCATAAATTTGTTACATTTGCCCCCTTGCAATATTTTGCAGGGTGGCTATAATATAGCATGTTAGCACTCAAAGCAAAAGAGTGCTAAATGCAGAAAACAACGAGGATATCTCGTATTTTAGGAGGATAACACTATGAAACTCACCCCTCTGGCTGACAATGTTCTGGTCAAGAGCGCGCTGGAAGAGGAGACCACCGCTTCCGGCATCATCCTTGCCACGGCCACCAAGGAAAAGTCCATCGTGTCTGAAGTCGTGGCTGTCGGCCCCGGCACCGAGGACGCACCCATGACCGTCAAGGCCGGTGACAAGGTCATCGTTTCCAAGTTCGCAGGTCAGGAACTGAAGCTGGACGGCGAAGACTATTCCATCGTGAAGATCGCCGATATCCTGGCCATCGTCAAGTAAGTAAAGGAGAACAGTTATTATGGCAAAGCAGATCATTTATGGTGAAGAAGCCCGCAAGGCTCTGCAGGCCGGCATCGATCGTCTGGCCGACACCGTCAAAGTCACTCTTGGCCCCAAGGGCCGCAATGTGGTGCTGGGCAGAAAGTTCGGCGCACCCATGATCACCAACGACGGCGTGACCATCGCCAAGGATGTGGAGCTGGAGGATGCCTATGAGAACATGGGCGCTATGCTGGACCGTGAGGTCGCCACCAAGACCAACGATGCTGCCGGCGACGGCACCACCACCGCTACCGTTCTGGCTCAGGCCATGGTCCGCGAGGGTCTGAAGAACGTCACCGCAGGCGCCAACCCCATGGTCATGCGAAAGGGCATCGAGAAGGCTGTTGCCGCCGCTGTGGAGGCCATCAAGGCCAATTCTCAGGAAGTCAACGGCTCCAAGGACATCGCCCGTGTTGCCGCCGTCTCTTCCTGTGACGATACTGTGGGCGACCTGATCGCTGAGGCCATGGAGAAGGTCACTGCCAACGGCGTTATCACCATCGAAGAATCCAAGA
>JAFSHB010000133.1 GCA_017440525.1 Oscillospiraceae bacterium
CTCCAGCCTGCGCAGTAGCCGGTGAGCATGGAAAGATCATGCAGATGCAGATCCGCGTTTCGGTGCGCAGCGGCGATCTCTTCGTCATAGATCTCGCTGAGCCAGTAGTTGGCGGTGATCGCGCCGGAGTTGGAGAGAATCAGACCGCCCACGGAGTAGGTGACGGTGGAGTTCTCCTTCACGCGCCAGTCGGCGACCTTCAGATAGCTGTCCACCAGACCCTTGTAGTCCAGGATGGTGGAGGACATATTTCTCAGCTTTTCACGGTTCTTACGGTACAGGATGTAAGCCTTGGAGACTTCGGCATAGCCGGCTCTCTGCAGCACGGCTTCCACGGAGTCCTGGATGGCTTCCACGCTGATGCGGTCATTTTCGATCTTCGCGGCGAAGTCGGAGGTGACCAGCAGGGAAAGCAGGTTGATCACATCGGGGGTATAGGCGATACCGGTGGCATCGAATGCCTTGGTGATGGCGTTGGAGATACGAGTGATGTTGAACTCAGTCGTGCGCCCGTCTCGTTTGATGACTTGGTACATAATGTTGCTCCTTTTCTGTTTCTCTATGCTTTCTGTTTCTCTGTGCTCTATTACAGTCCTCTGAGTTTTGCGGATGGGATATATTCTTGAACGGCATCCAGTAGCTCTTTCATCTCGGGCTCGGTCAGTGCCTCACAGCCCGATGAAAGAAGATCGCCGCTGTCAACAAAGTTTTGGATAAAGTAGCGTTTGGCACCTTGGAGCCACTGCCCGATCGCTGTCAGATCCCCGGGTGTATGGAATGGGTGCATGACGGTGGTGCGGAACTCGTAGTCCACATGGCCCTGCATCAGGATCGCGGCGCTCTTTTGTGCATTCTCCAGCACATCGATGCCGCCGCAGGTGGCGGTATACTTTTGGGGGCTGTTCTTGATGTCCATGGCTACATAGTCACAAAGGCCATCTGCAACGATCTGCTCCAGCATCCCGGGGTTCGTGCCGTTGGTGTCCAGCTTGACCTGAAAGCCCAGATCTTTGATGCGCCTCAGCATATCCGGCAGATCAATATATAGTGTTGGCTCTCCGCCGGTGACACAGACGCCATCCAGCTTTTTTCTGCGGGAAGAGAGGAATGCGAACAGCTCGTTCTCCGGGATGTTGTCCTTTTCCCGATCCGGCAGGACCAGAGAAGCGTTGTGACAAAATGGGCATCGGAGGTTACAGCCGGGGAGGAATACGGTGCAGGCGATGCGCGCGGGAAAATCCAGCAGCGTCATTTTCTGCAGTCCTGCGATATTCATGGCGCATCTCTCCTCTCTGGCGTGGGTGTTTAGCATATCATCAAAATATGGTACTGTCAATTACAAATCGTAACAATATCTTGTGTTGCGAAAAATTTTTTTTCATGGTATCATAAATGGGACAGAAAGGTGGTAGTTTACGATGAGATGGATGATCGCGTCGGACCTGCATGGCTCCGCGTTTTATACCGAAAAACTTCTGAAAGCATTTGAAAGAGAGGGCGCACAGCGGCTTTTGCTCCTTGGAGATCTGTTGTACCACGGTCCTCGCAACGATCTGCCGGAGGGCTATGCGCCCAAAAAGGTCATTGAGATGCTCAATTCCTACAAACACAAGATATTGTGTGTCCGCGGCAACTGCGAAGCAGAGGTGGATCAGATGGTATTGGAGTTCCCATGCCTTGCCGACTACTGCATCTTGTGTGATGGTGAGACCACGATCTATGCCACGCATGGACATATCTTCTCCGAAAACGATCCGCCCAAACTGCAAAAGGGCGATATCCTGCTCAATGGGCATACCCATATCCCTGCGTGTGTCTATAAGGGCGGCTGGTGGTATCTCAACCCCGGCTCTGTGTCCATCCCCAAGAACGGCAGCCACCACGGCTACATGACCTGGGAGGGAGGCACCTTCCTTTGGAAAGATCTCGATGGCAATATCATCATGCAAAAAGACTGAGCCTTGGCTCAGTCTTTTTGCGGTTATTACCCGTTATACCATCAAGCAATACCGTAGGGGCGACATTTCGTCGCCCGTCTGCAAGAAATGTCGACATGGGGATTCCTTCTGGCAATTGCGAGAAGGATCATAGGCTGTTGCCCATGTATGATGGGATATTATCATTTTTTGGACAGCAGCTCGACGATTCGTTCAGAGGATGAGACCAGACGTCCGAAGCCGTGAAGTAAGAGGTTAGAGAGCCATGCCATAATACAGCCAAGCACACTGATAATGATACCGAGTATAGCTAAATCGGAATCAATGGAAATGATCACTATCATCAGAATAATGGATAAGACAACTCCGAGTGCGGTGAAAATTGAGGCTAGTGTTTCGATCTTATTGCCGACTTTCCCCGAGGGGACGTGGTGCTGTTTGTATTGATAGTATGGGCTGCTTTTGCCGCGCTGTACAGCAATACGGTCGATACAGTCAATAATGTCTTGCGAGTAAAGCTGTTGGGCGCTGGATAAGATTTTATTTCTTGTTTCAGTCAATTCGGTGTCATTTCTTACATAGTACATCCCGTCCAAAGCATTCCGAATTGGGCGTACACAAGTGCTGCAAAGGCAACGACCGTTACCTAGAGGTAGAGCTTCTCCCGCGAAAGGGTTGTTTCGTTTTCCGCATTGTGCGCACAGGTTTGCCATTCTGTTTCTCCTTTTCTCTTATTCATATTCTCTCGTGCGTTGTTAGAAAAAATAAAAATGCACAGCATTAAAGCTGTGCATGAAAAACGCAAAGCTCTAATGCTGCCACGCAAATCACAACAATTCCACTTGAGAAAGGTATGCGAAAAAGAGCATGCGTTTTTACCAAAAGAAACGCACACCTGTCACAAGTGTAATATTCAATTTGCGTGGCGACCATATTATACCATTGCTGTGTGAATATTGCAATATAAAAGAACGAATCGGAATATGCTCCGATTCGTTCTTTGCGTTAATGATTCTTCCCCAGTCTGATTATTCCCAGCGCGTCAGTAGGGCAGGCATCCATACACCGTCCGCAGCGGACGCATTCCATAGCATTCGGCGTCTTAGAGGGATCGATATCATAGGGACACACTTTTTTGCACTTGCCGCAGTCGATGCAGGCTGTGGCATCTTTTTTGATCTTCACCGCGGCGATGGGATTGAAGCAGCCGTAGATCGCGCCCAAGGGGCAAAGATACCGGCAGAAAGGACGGTAGAAGAAGAGCGACAGCACCAAAATGCCGATCAGGAGCAGCAGCTTCCAGCGCCACAGCCAGCCCAAAGCCATCCGCAGACCCTCATTGGCCGCGACCAGAGGGATACCGCCAAGGAATGTGCCGGAGGGGCAGATGTAGGCGCAGAACCAGGGCTTTCCCTGACCGACGGCATCCAGCACCACAAGGGGGAGAAGGATGCAAAAAACAGCAAGCATCACATACTTTAGGTATCTCAGCCATTTGTCTCCCGGCAGGAGTTTCCGTTTGCGCTTGATGGGGATCTTATAGATCAGGTCCTGCACCAGTCCGAATGGGCACAGGAAGCCGCAGACCACGCGCCCCAGGATCGCGCCGAAAAAGATCAGAAAGCCCAGCGCATAAAAGGCGCTCTTGTGCTCTCGGGATGTCAGTGTCGCCTGCATGGCACCGATCGGGCATGCGCCTAAGGCGCCGGGGCAGGAGTAGCAGTTGAGCCCGGGCAGACAGATGTTCTTTCTTGGACCTGTGAAGATCTTGCCCTTGAGAAAGCCCATGAGATATCCATTGGAGAGGGCGCTCCAGCACACTTGCACGGCGGTGCGGACCTTCCCGAGCTTACCCAAGGCCGATACACTCCATGCAGATATTCACGGCCTTGCGCCAGACTACCGTATCTTCGCCGCGCAAACTGCCGATCACCACAAGCGCCAGCGCCAAAAGTGTCAGACCTGCCGTCAAAAACGCCTGCTTTTTCATTGCGCCATCTCCAGACGCTCGGCGATCGTTTCGCGCCATCCGGCTTCATCCATAGCGCCTACGATCTCCGTGCCGACGATGTTGCCGTCACGATCCACGAACAGCGTAGTGGGGATGTACTGGAAATTTGCCATGCCGATCATAGCAAGGCTCTGGTTCAGCACGAGGCAGTCGTACTCTGCACCGGCCTGCGCCATGATATCTGCGGCAAGCTCGGCCTGATCGGGGTCGATCCCACCGTACTGATCGTTGCAGTCCAGCACGATGCCGAGGAACTGCACATCTTCCAGTTCCTCATGGAGCGCGCCGAGGGTGGGCATCTCCTGGATGCAGGGACCGCAGAAGGTGCCCCACAGATTGACCACAGTCAGATCGGCCTGCGAAAAAACGGCCTCAGTCAGCGTCTCACCGTCCAGCGTCTCGGCAGAAAATGCACCGAATGCATCAGAAGAGACTTCTGCGGCAGTTTCTTCCGTGGCAGGATCGACTGCAGCTTCCTTCGCACCGCATCCTGCCAAGACTAAAAGCGTCAAGATCAAAGCGAATAAACGTTTCATTATAAATACCTCCAAAAGTTTTCTCCATCATAGCATAAAACGGCCAAAAAGGAAACTGCAGATTCATGGAAATAACGCAAAGATCGGTAGACATTTTGACCCGGAGGGAGGCATAATGGGTAGTGGCTGTTATGTTGCACAAATCGAAAAAAACGATTCTGTAGGAATTGTTGATTGACGAGGCTAAAAGGTTTTAGTAAAATGGAATCGAGTTATAAAGGGCGCTTGTATCTACATCTGTAAAGCACCGCCATCGAAGGACATGAGGAGGTCAACATTATGAAATTTTTCCATGTGTACAATGAAAAATGCTTCATTGGTTTGGAAAAGAATGGATTTCTCAATAAAGACAGCGGTTTTAAGATCCAAAACTGTTTCCCTATGGATCCGGAGCTGAAGTTCAACCGCTTTGCAGCGAAGGGAACAAAGCTGCACGGCATGATCAAAGAAGGGACGATCCCGTTCTATGTGGATCGTCTGGCGGGCGGTATCGCATGGCACGACTACCGCTTCGACCCTGAACTGACGGAAGAATATGCCAACATCCTCGGTGACTGGTTCCTGGGCTTCCAGCTCCATGAGAGCGGATCAAACCGCCGCATCTCTGACTGGGCACATCTGCGGGAACTGGGCGGCGGTGACGGTCCTTACGATCTGGAGACCTTAAAAAAGAATATGGTCAGTCTTTATGCCAAGATGCCGGATGGAACGCCCCTGTATCAGCTCTCTCAGGATGGACCGGAGTTCTATAAGGATCAGCGATATGCATATACCCCCGCAGATTTTCAGGCGGAGATGGCGGATATGTTCCGCCGCCGGATGGCGGAGAATGCGGGGCGGATCCTGCCGGTGGACAGCTACTATATGGCTACCAAGCTGCAGGATGATATGGGCATGCGTACCTTCATGCCGGAGGTGGGCTGCCAGATCCCGCTCATGCGTATCCAGGTGGCGATGGCCCGTGGCATTGCCCGCAAGAGCCGGAAGACCTGGGGCACCTATTATGAATGCTGGCGCTTTGATGAAGAATCCGGCTACACCATGCCCTGCTTCAACGATGATCCCATCAACGAATGGTATCTGCCGCAGGACCAGCATCCCGATGATTTCTCGTCCTACGGCCAAAACGGCGGCAGCTCCAGACTGCTGCAGGCGCGTATCTATTATTACACGGTCATGTCGGGTGCCGACTACTTTGGCGAGGAATGGGGCCTCAACTGCAGCTACACCGATATGCAGACCTTCGACCTGTCGGATTACGGCAAGGTGAAAAAGTCCTTCATCCGGGCGGCTGAGAAGCTGCAGGGCATCAAGGCTGTCACGCCCTTTGCCATCGTCCTGCCCAACACCTATTCCGTTGTGGAATTGCCCGATCCCTACAATGCAAGGAGCAAGGCGATCCGCGAGGGTGGTAAGTATCTGGAATGTGAACTGTCTGATGCAGAGTTTGCCCACTACGGGCATCTGGACAGAGTCCTGGACCTCTTCTTTGGCAGGAACGACCCCGATACCGGCAACGAAGGCCATGTGATGACCAATTCCCGTTTCGGCGATCTGTTCGATATCATCTATGAAGATGCGCCCAAGGATACCTTGGCTCGCTATGCCGCGCTGATCGATGCTTCCCATGAAGGCAACTTCAAGAAGGCCAATGCCGATCTGAACGTTCTGGCTTCCGATGATCTGGAAGCCCTTGCGGCACAGATCGAAGCTCTGACCGAGCAGGTCATGCCTTGCACCGCCGACTGTCTCCACTGGCTGGTGTCTGAAGATGGTGAGGGCAAGCGCTATCTGTCCATCTTCAACAATGAGGGCAACCACCGCACCTTCACCAAGGGCGATACCATCGACCACAGCAAGGATGCGTGGGTCACCATCAAGCGCAAAGACAGCGCCGCCATGGAGATCGTCCACGGCAGCGAGAGCGTATCGTTGCAGAAGGTCGACGAGGATACCTACAAAGCTTTCGTTCCCGCAACGGGGCTCTTGGTAGTTCGTTTCTGATATATGAAAGACCGATAAACAAATAGGAGGGCACGATGATGAAACTCATGAAAAGAATGCTGTCTATGCTGTTGGTCGCGCTCATGATCTTGAGCGTGATCCCCGGCGGCATCTTTGACAGCACTGAAGCACAGGCCGCACAGACGGTCACTGCGCCGACTACCTTGAAGATCGATTTCAAGGAAACGGCGATGAAAGTCGCCCAGCAGTCCTGGTGGAAGGATATGCGGATCGGCAGCAACGACACCACGAGAAGTGTTGGCTGCGTCGTGTATAACACAGCGATGACTGCCACGCAGCAGCAGGCTTATGACAGTCTGCGTGCTTGGCTGCAGGAAAACGAGAACTGGAATATCAATGAGACGAATTCTATTCTCTCTGCGGGCTATAATGTCAAGGCTGTGTTCTTTAACGCCGACCCCAATGTGCCTTGGGGCATTTGCTACCGTCCCTATTTCCATAGCATGGATAAGCGAAGCAGTCTCTATCTGGATATGACTGTTCCGGAAGGCGGCGCGGGCCTGTATCGCTTGGAGATGGATATCTTCCGTGAGACCACGAACTATGTCTCCTCCATCGGCAGCATCGCGCCCGGTGGCGGCTATGCGGATATCTACGTCAACGGCGAACTGGTCTATGATGAGTATTGCTTCACCGGTCCCAACCGTCGTGCGGTGGAGAACCTTGGCACCGTGTACCTCAACGAGGGCGTCAATACGATCCAGATCGATTCTACCCGCGGCCTCAATGGCACGACCTCCAGCAATGAGCGTTGTGTCTATGATCTGTGCGGCATGACCTTTGAGCGTCTTGGCGAGCTGCAGGTGGAGCAGATGCAGAAGGCTGTCTATGACCTTCGCACCTCTTATCTGCCCTATGACGCGAATATCGACAGCACCTATGCGCTCGTTGTCGAGCATGAAGGTGCGGTGGGTGCCTCTTTTGATGCCGATGGCAATCTGGTCCTGCTCGGTAAGACTGTAGCGGATACGGAAGTGGTCGTGAAAAAAGATGGGAACGTCCTTTGCACCATCCCGGTATCGGTCGTGCCCAAGACTTCTATGACCTATGACTTCCAGAAAGCCTCCGCGCTGACGGTCAACGGGTTTGATGTCATCACGAAGTATGAAGACATGGACATCGATGACGGTGTGCTCTCCGACCTGTGGAAGTTCAAGGCGCTCGAGGCCGATGGTGCATACTGGTCTGAGTCGGATGCGGTCGCCGTATTGGAAAGTGGCCGTGTCAGCTTTACTGTGAATGTTGAGGAAGATAGCTGGTATCGAGTCTCCTTGGATGCCTTCGGTCATACCGCGGGCGGAGATGCCGCGGTCTACCTTGACGATCTGTATCTTGGCACCTGCGATACGCTCGCGGATGCAAAGAGCCTTAAGAACTTTAGCCTGCGTCCCTTGGAATTGGAGGCCGGCGAACATACTTTGACCTTGCAGACCGAGAAGGGGACCACGCTTTGGTGGAACGTCCTTCGCATGAAGCAGATCGAAGAGCCTGCCCTGACGCTCTCTGCCGAGAGCTTGTTCGGCAAGCAGGGAAGACATCTGTCTTCTGAGATCTCCGCGGTGTGGGACTATGGCAGAGTGGAAGAACTGCATGATGCCGTGTGGAACGTATCGGTCGATAAGGCCGGTGTCGCGGCACACATCGAAGGCTCCACACTGTATGTCACCGGTGAGAAAACAGGGGAGTATGTGGTCACTGTCAGCGCCGAACTGTGCGGTGTCACAGGTTCTATGGATGTCCCCGTGACGATCGTTGAAAAGTCTCCTCTGGCTTCCGCGATCGTGGAGCTTCCTTTTGTTGCGGAACAGCAGATCGCGAGAAATACTGTCCATGCCTTTGAATATACCCTTATCGCAGAAGATGGCGATACCATGTATCCCTACGAAGTGGATATCGACTATGCGGTGGATGAAGAGGGCATCGTGACGATCGATGAAGAAGCCCATACTGTGACAGGCCTTTCCAACGGTCAGGTCGAGATCACGGTGACTGTGACCGATGGCGATGTCACCGAGACAAAGGTGTTCCCTCTGACTGTGGCCAATACGGGCGGCAACCTGCTCGATACGGTCTCCGCTAACTTTGAGGCCGAGGAGTGGACTTCCGAGAACTGGGACTATGACCAGCCTTGGAACTCCTCCGAGCGTGATGATGCCGCGGTGCGCTTCGTCAATACCGATGTGGTGGAAGAGGAAGACGGCAACCATGTGATGCGCTTTACCTTCAACCCCGAGAGCACCTATAATACCAAGTCCTCCGGTGCGAAATTGCAGACAGTCGGCGGCAGGATGTTGGAACTGCAGCCGGGTCGCCTTTATGAAGCGAGCGTTCTGGTCAAAACAGAGGATGTCTCGTTCCCCGAAGGCACCAATGTGATGCTCTTGTATCAGTCCTACGACTTCCCCAGCAATAAGGCTTCTACTGTGCTCAATGAGCTCTATGACTCCGTTACCATCCCCCAGCAGAGCCAGTGGACCAGGATCACTGTCCCGATCCGTGCGCCCATCGACCATGAAGGTCCGATCTATTACATGAGCTGCTTCGTCATCCGACCTAGCAGTAGCATCTATCATGATACCTACGGATTCTCCGGCTGTGTCTATGTGGATGATATCCAGGTGCGCGAAGTCGGTTTCGACCGTGTGGAAGTATCGGTCGATAAGACTCTGACCGATAACCGCTCCACTGCTACGGTGTACGCGGAGCCTTACACCACCAACGATCAGGTCATCGCGCTGGATGCGGGCCGCTTCGATCTGGTGGAAGTGGAAAACTCCAACCCCGATGTGCTGGTCATCGATGACGAGCTCGTTCTGAAGGCCTCCACCTCCGGTGAGTCTGTGCCTTCCATGACTGTCAGCCTGACCGGTCTTAACGGCGAAGCACAGCTGAGCACCTCCATCACCATCCACGGTGTGACCCAGACCGGCACACTGGATATGAGCCAGAATGCGCTGGCTGACGAGATGCTCCATGCCTACTATACCGTGAACGGTCTGGATGGTGTGACGCTCTCCGTGGGCGGTACTGCCGAAGGCGACCTCTCCGGTCTGACCACGCAGAATATCTCCAAGACCGAAGCCGAGCTCCGTGAGCAGGGCTCTGTCTACTTCAAGTCCTCCAATGAAGCTGTGGTCACTGTGGATCAGCTGAGCGGCGATGTCACCGCCGTCGGTGAGGGCACCGCGACTGTCACCGCCTATGCCAACTTCGGCGGCTTCGTCAAGAAGGATGAAGTTACCGTGGTGGTCACCGATGACACCGAGCTTGCTTCCGTGTCCGTGACCTATAACCGTGATCACATCGGTACCAGCCATCAGGCTGTCATGATCGTCTCCGGTACCAAGTCCTCCGGTGTGGTCGCTGATATGAGCCTGTATCCCATCACTTGGTCTGTGGACAACGAAGAACTGGCCGTGATCGATGGCGATGGCCGCCTGACCGCCAAGGCTGTGGGTACTGTCACTGTTACCGCCACGGCCAATGTGGACGGTAGGGAAGTGGCAGGTTCCTTCACCATGACCATTGTCGATAATACCGATCTTCCCGGCGATAACTACGAATATGTCCTCCACCACGGCCAGTATCTGGTCCTGTTGGAAGGCTCTCTGGAAGAGGACGGTATCGCTCTGAACAAGGAACTGACCGATGTGGACTCCGGTATGCAGTGGAACTCCGCGCACGGTCTGGTCGTCTCTCCGTTCTATCCCGGCCATCAGGTGGCACTGGACTTCATCCTGCCTAAGAGCGGCTGGTACACCCTGCACAACATCGGCACCTCCTTCTCCTGGGGCGGCCTGGTGGATGTGTTCCTCGATGACCGCTACATGGGCCAGTCGGACTATGCCACGGAATTCTCCTCCTACGGCACAGGTCCTGCCCTCAACACGGTCTATCTGGAAGCCGGCAAGCACACCTTGCTGATGATCAACGTCCGAAGCGGTTATATGTGGTGCGGCGGCTTCAAGCTGGTGGCCGCGGATGACTTCGGCGAGCCCGCGCCTGTCCTTCAGACCAAGCAGACTCTGCTCGTTGGTGAGACAGCGGCCATCGCGGTCGACTTTATGGAGAACAACGGCGCTACATTCTATCTGAAGCAGATCGAAGAGGGGACAGCCGCCGGTCATACCAACGTCTATTCCCTGAGCTCCTCCAACGAGGATATCGTTGCTATCGACAATGGCATGCTCATCGCCAAGGCACCCGGCAAGGCGACCATCACCATGATCGCCGAGGTGGATCATGAGCAGATCGTCTGCGAGGTAGAGATCGCTGTCCTGCAGGGCAGATTCTTGTCCGCCGGATTGAATGCAGAGTATACTACGGTCAGACCCGATGCCGAGCCCATCCAGCTGACGCTTACCGCGTACGGTGTGGATGGCGCGGAGCTCGAGGTCGATCCTGAACTGGTCACCTATGAGAGCAAGTCTTCCGACGTCGCTACTGTCGATCAAAACGGTCTGGTGACACTGAAGGGTATCGAAGGCTCCACCGAGATCGTGGCGACCATTCGGGAGGGAGAAAACGTCCTTACCGCGAACATCTGGATCACCACGACCAACGGTAAATCTCAGCCCACCTTGTACACTTGGGAAGAGCGCGAGATCATCCGTGAAAATGTCCTGAAGTACAGCTGGGCCTGGCAGCAGAAGGAAGCTGTCGTCCCGATGGCAGACTTCGTGGTAGAGAATCTGGATCTGTACTACGATCGAATCACCCATGAGGGCCTCAAGCGTAATGTCCGCATCGCCGGAACGAATGACCCGGAAGGTACTGTTTGCTACAACTGTAAGACAGAACTGGCGGCCATCTACAACCACTATCCTTGGGAGATCGATCCCATCAACGATCCTTGGAAGATCAAGTGTCCTCTGTGTCACGCTCGCTTCCCCTCCAATGACTTCGCTTCCTTCTATGAGTGCGGTCTGGATGAGCAGGGGCGCTTCTCTAAGGAGAGAGCTCTCGCCAATGGCGGCGAAAAGTACCTTGTCAACGAGCTGTACCCCGAAATGGGCCCCGACTACGGCGTTGATGACGGCGATGGCTGGGTCACCGGCAGATACTTCGCCAACGGCGTCAAGGAAGTTCGTTACTTTGTCGCTTACTACCATTTGGCACAATATTGGCCTCTGGGCACAGTGGGCACCGAATATGCGATGCTCAATGCCATGGAAGACCTCCGCGATGCCTATCTCTACACCGGCGATGAGAAGTACGCGATCGCAGGTACCATCCTCCTGGATCGATTTGCCGATGTCTATCCCGATTTCCATTTCTTCACGAACTCCATCAGCCGCGACCGCGGTAAGATCGTGGATATGATCTGGGAAGGTCTGGGCTATCAGCAGATGTTCGCCACCTGTGCCGATGTCTTCTGGCCTGTGATGGATCACCCCGATGTGGTGGAGTACCTGAGAGGTCGTCATGTGAAGAAGGGCGTCGAAGATCCCGCGGATATCACGCCTGAATACATCCGTGACCACATCGATAATAATATCCTGTTGGAGATCAAGCGTGCCGTTGAAGGCGGCCAGAGCAAGGGCAACTCCGGTATGACGGAAGCTGCCATGGCGTATGCCGCGGTGGCACTGGATCGCCTGCCTGAGAGTGAAGAGATGATCGACTGGATCTTCCGCAGCGGTGAGTTCTCGATCCTCAACTCCAGCACCGGCTCTGCCCAGTGGACAGGCGGCAGCGTCATGGATACCATGGTCCAGCGTGTCAACCGTGACGGCCTTGGTGATGAAGGTTCTATCGCCTACAACAGAATGTGGTATCAGAACTTTATCAAGATCGCCGATGCCTTGTCCGGCTATGAGCGTGTGGAAGGTGCGGATCTGTGGAAGAACTCCAAGTTCTTGGATATGTTCATCGCCATGAACAAGGTCACCGTCCTTGGTAACTCCGTTATCACCACCGGTGAGACTGGTTATATGCAGGCTTCCGCCTACTATCCCCAGACTGACTATCTGCTGCAGATGTTCGTCAACACAGCGGACGATCAGGTCGCCCATATCCAGGCTGCTCAGATCATCTATGCGGCCAACGGCCACTCCGTTGATGGGCTCCACGGTGATATCTACACCAAGGATCCCGAACAGGGCTTGCGTACGAAGATCCAAAAGATCGTCAATGAGCATGGCGAATGGGATGCTTCCGCAAGTGATATGCTCTGCGGCGAAGGCCTCGCGATCTTGCGAAACGGCCCAAGCAAGCTGGTCAAGGGCAGCAACGACGATAAGTTCTCTGATTACTGGATGTTCTTCGGCCTCAACGGATCGGGCCACGGCGCATGGGAAGCTCTGTCTATCGGCATCGATGCCTACGGCTTGAGCTTCACCGGCGGTACGGGCTATCCTGTCGTCGTCAATTCCGGCTCCGCTCCTCGTGAGCACTTCATGCGCGCGACCTTGTCTCATAACACGGTCACCGTCAATGAAAAGTCTCAGCTGAATATCAAGAAGAACTCCTTCCCCATGCACTTTGACGATGCGGGCAAGGTCAAGGTCATCGACGCCGAGGCCGCACAGGCCTACCGTGAGACCGAGATCTACCGCAGAACGCTGGTCACGGTGGAAATGGAGAACGAGGAATACTATGCCGTTGACTTCTTCCGTGTTCTGGGTGGTTCCGATCATGTCTATTCCTTCCATGTCCACGGTCAGAGCGTCAATGAGACAAAGGGTCTGAATCTGACCCATCAGCCCATGGGCACCTACGCAGGCGCCGATGTGCCGCTGGGCATCTGGTCTCCCAACCCCTATGTTGGCGACACGGCCTCTAACCGTGAGCCTTACGGCGATAACACCGCCGCCAGCTGGATGGACAACGTCTATCGCGATAGCGCGCCTTCCGGCAACTTCACCGTGGACTTCGGCATCAAGGACTTCCACGGACGTCTGAATACCACCAAGGGCCTTGGCCTGCGCTTCACGATGCTGTCCGATGAGCCTCTGACTGAGGTCGCCATTGCGGACGGTCATCCCGACCAGAACGGCTACAACCCCGAGTATGTCAAGTATCTGCTGGTCAACCACAACACCGGCCGCAATGACCTGAACACGATGTTCACCTCCGTCATCGAGCCCTATCAGTTTGAGTACAAGCTGGAAGGATCCGAACTGGTCTGCATGGATCTGGTCGATGGGGCCGAAGTCCTGAATGACGAGTGTGCCGCTATCAAGGTCACCCGCAAGGACGGTCAGGTGGACTACATCGTCTATGCGACCAACAATGCCTGCACCTACATGATCGACGGTCTGTTCGAGTTCAAGGGCTTCGTTGGTGTGTGCTCCTACCGTGACGGCAAACTTATTTACGCCTATGGCAACGACGCTGAGAAGGTGGCCGATGTGATCGAAGATCGTCTGCCTGCCATCACCGGCGAAGTGGTCTCCTTCACCGAGGGCCTTGCCGAGACGTATGAGATGACTGTCCGTGTGGATCAGCCTGTGACCGAAGCCGACTTTGACGGTCGTTACATCTATGTCAACAACGACCGTGCCGAAAACGGTGCTTACCGCATCTACGGTGCAAAGGTCAATGGCGATATAGTCGTGCTGGATCTGTTCACCCAATCCATCGCCCGTTCCTTCGTGGACGGCAAGAACATGGATCTGGGCTACATCCATAACATCGAAGTCGGTCAGACCTTTACCATCCCGCTGTCTGCCACATTCGATGCGCTCGACTGCTTCCATTACACCACGGATACTGTGGTCAGAGCGGGCAACAAGCTGGCTCTGGTGACAGGTGTCACCGGCAGAGGTATCACCTATGCGGCCGATGGTCTGGTCGCGGGCATGAAGTTCGATGCCAAGAGCGGCGCGCTCGATTGGAGCACTTCCCGTACGCAGACGGGCCGCTATCCCATCACAGTCAAGGCTCTGATGGATGGCGAGGTCGTGAGCGAAATGGCGTTTGTGATCTATGTGGTGAACTACACGGGCTCCGTTTATGAGGCGTCTGTTTGCGCCCACGGCAAGACTGTGACCTTCACCGTCAATGGCGTCCTCGAGACGGTCTGTCCCGCTTGCGGCACAATCACCAAGACGGATGCCCCTGTTGGCAAGTTCGCCTTCGTGGGCTCCAACATGACTTTGGGCAATGAACTGAAGGTCAACTTCATGGTCAACACTACCGACCTGAAGGAAGGCTACAAGGGTCTCATCACCCACGACGGCAAGACTGTGGAAGCTGCGTTCACCAAGTATAACGGCACATACAGCATGGTCTCTTACAGCGTTTGCGCCAAGCAGATGGCAGATACCATCTCTGTGGTGGTCGTCGATGCAAGCGGCAACGCTGTCTCCGAGGTCTATGTGTCCTCTGTGAGAGACTACGCCATGAAGGCCCTGACCGCGACCACCTCTACCGCCAAGGTCAAGACTATGGTGGTGGATATGCTGAACTACGGCGCTGCCGCTCAGAAGTATTTTGACTACGATACTTCCGATCTGGCTACCGACCGTCTGACCAATGTGCAGATGTCTTGGGCTACCGGTGATGTGGAATGCACGGACAGCCGTGTCAAGGGCAAGAACTACTACGGTTCGAATCTGTCTCTGGAAGACAAGATCGT
This sequence comes from Oscillospiraceae bacterium, assembly GCA_017440525.1. Classification (GTDB taxonomy): domain Bacteria; phylum Bacillota; class Clostridia; order Oscillospirales; family Oscillospiraceae; genus Avoscillospira. The sequence goes on from JAFSHB010000133.1 coordinate 15,091, forward strand.
GCTGAACCTGTATTTCAAGAACTGCACTGACACCATGACCGCTAAGGTGACCTACACCGACTACATGGGCAAGGCCCATACGGTCGCGGCAGACCTTGTGCAGTACAGCGGCAGTATCTACAAGGTCGTGGTCGATGAGATCGTGCTGGCGGATGCCTTCAGTCTGGTGACCGTCACCGTTTACGATGGCGAGACCGTCTCTGCCACCGCCACCGACTCCGTGGAGAGCTATGTGGCAAGAGCAGAGAAGAGCGAACTGTATGATACCATCATCAAGTTTGCGGCTTCCGCCAAGGCCTATTTCGCCTAAACAGTACAAACACCCATGGATGGGCATCGCCCATCCATGGGTGTGATCATAAGAGGAGGTGCTAATATGCAGGTGTTTGTCCCGGCGTATTATTACGCGCAGCAGGGCGCGGATCCCACCATCGATCATCCCGGAACGACTTTTGGCGGCTGGAACGAAACACAGGTCCCTTTTGAAACAGACAAAACGGCGATCGTCGTTATGCATGTATGGGACGCGCCACCGACGGCCGCCCTTTTGCAGCATATAGAGTATATCCCGCGCGCCAACGCGATCATAGAACGGCGCTTTCCGTCTTTTATCCGGGCGGCCAGAGCTTCTTCTGTTCGTGTGATCCATGTTGCGGCAGGCTTTGAGAGCGTCTTGAAGTCCTATCCCGGCTATCAAAGGATGCTGGAAAAGTACCCATTGATACCGCAGCCTGCCATCGAACCGAGCAAAGAGCTTTTGGCTCTGCGAGATCTTCACTATCGTCTCACAGGTGCGGATACACAGGAAAAGTATGATGAGCTTGAAGCCGGCTATGAGAACTACACCTTTGCCATAGAGCCGTTGGATGAAGAAGATGTGGTCTGTGCGCCCCATCAGCTCTTTGGGCTATGCCGTGACCATGGGATCGAGCATCTGATCTATACGGGCTTTGCGGTCAATGCCTGCTTGTCTTTGTCTCCCTGCGGCCTGCTGGATATGTCTCGCTGCGGTGTTATGTGCTCTGTGGTCGGAGACTTGACCACTGGTGTGGAGAACAAGGAGACTTGCGTAGCACAGTCCAACCGCGACTATGGGCTTTGGCAGTTTGCCGTGCAAAGCGGCTTTGTGCTCTTGTCAGAGGCTCTGAAAAATACATTGCTCGCAAACTAAAAGAGAACCACCCTGATGCAGCATCAGGGTGGTTCTTTGTGATATGTCGTGCTTACTTGAGCAGTGCATCGAAAGCCTGAGCGGCAGCCATGCCGTCGGCATATGCACCGGTGTACAGACCGATGATGGTATCAGCCAGAGAGGTCTTGATGTCGGCATTGGAATGCAGGCCGGAAGCGTAGTTCATATTGAATTCGACATTCTCCATAAGGTCGCGGGCTTCCGCGAAGCGGGGGAGCGCTTCCTGCGTGCGGTCATCGACCAGATACACATCAGCGTCGGTGAGAGCCTTGTTGACTTCGCCGGTGTTCATGTAGTAGATGTAATCCCAGGCCAGATCGGGATCCTCACAGTTGACATTGATGCAGTTGCAGGTGCAGGAGACGGAGACACCGCCGGTGCCGGGGCCACCGGGATAGTCGGGGAATTTGAAGCAGCCCCAATCCAGGGAAGCGCCGGTCATCTTTTCGATCTCGCCGGAGACCCAAGCGCCGGTAAAGACCATGACATTCTCCTGCGTCAGACCGATCTTGTTCTGGGAAACAGGCCACTCAGAGGGGGAGTTGGGATCGAAGAAGCCTCTATCGACCCAGTCAAGGATCTTGTCGCAGGCTGCGACGAAGTTCTCGCTCTCGGTGAAGCCGCCGTTGGTGACCAGCTCGGTGCATTCTGCTTCACCGACCATACGCTCACAGACATTGGCGAAGATGGAGATGATGTAAGCGGCATCCTGTGCGATGGGGTTATAGCCCGCCGCGACCAGAGCTTCACAGACAGCCTCGAATTCCTCGAAGGTCTTGGGAGTCTCGGTGATACCGGCAGCCTCGAAGGCGGCCTTGTTGTACCAGAAACCGTTGAAGGAGGAGACGGAGGGGATGGCGTGATACTCATCACTGTTGGGGGATTGCTCGATGATGTTCTTCATGCAGATGGGATATGCACGGTCCAGAATGTCGGAGCTCATGATGTAGTCAGTCAGATCCATGGTGAACTCAAAGTCGGCATGCAGCTGCTGCTGGGAGCCCAGAGGGAACACATCGACGCGCTCACCGGAGGCCAGAGCTGTGGGCAGGATCTGGCTCAGATCGGTGCCGTAGTGCATGACCTTCAGCTTGACACCGCGGCTCTCTTCAAACTCGGCGATCTTTTCCACAGCGACATCATAGGTGGGAGTGCCTTCGGCGTAGGAGGTCCAGACGATCAGGTCGTAGTCCTCCTCTTCCTTCTTGCCGCAGCCGACGAAACAGCTGACCAGCATCAGGACGCAGAGGAGCAGTGCGAGATACTTTTTCATGGTTTTTCATTTCCTTTCTTTGTACTAAATGGTTTTACTTGTTAGATCTACCAACTAAACTATAACATCAGCTTCCGGATTTATCCATACTTTTTCTGGGTGATCCCGAAATTTTTACGATATGCACCATAAACAGCGATGTTGAGCATAGCTGAGAAGAAAAAATTTGGGCAATGTGCTAAAACCTTTTAGCACTGCAGCATCATTCGAAATTCGCCTTGAGGAATTCGGCGACCGTTCCGTCATATTCCGCTTCCACCATATAGTAGAAGCCCAGCTGATTGCCGATCAGATAGTTGATATATGTTTTTCCGTTCCAATCGCACATATCGACATCGCTGCTGGAGATCAGGAGGCCTGTCCTGATCGCTTCCCGCTTTTCTTCCGGCAGATCGACGGCATAGGGGGCGATCACGCGGTCCTCTTCTGTGGGAGACAGCAGGGGATTGTACAGACCGACTTCCCAATGGCGGAAGTCCTTGGTGCGGTAGATGTAGTTGCTGTAGCGCACACAGGGAAGCTCTGTCACGGAGATCACATAGTAGTAGCCCTCGCTGTAGCGCATCCACGGACCACCCATGTAACGGTCTTTGAAAATGCCGTACTGGGGATCGTCGAACTCCCAGTGGACGAGATCCCTGGAGAATGCAAAGAAAAAGGTGTATGGATAGGGGCCGACTTCTTCAGCGGGGGCGTAGCACTCCATCAAGAGGGCATAGCCGTCCGGACCTTTGGTCAGGGCGGTATTGAGCAGTCCCCAGCCGGGTCTCTGTAGGAGCACACGCTTTTCCCAGTTGATGAGATCGTCGCTCACATAGACATAGATCGTGTCTGTGGTGGCAAAGTGACCGGGGGAGACCTCCTTGCGCTCTGTGCCAAGGACATATACGGTGTCACCCTCCACATAGGCAGAGTAATAATAGCAATGCTCTCCCACATAGGATATGACCTCGCCGGTCTCCACATCGCGAATCATGGCTGAGATGTTCAGACCAAAATCCAATGCGCCGGTGGGGTCGTGCAGTTCCATTCGCATGAGCCGTCCTTTGTGGACAAAGGGCGTCATCTCACCGTTGGGGCACACGGCACCGTTTCGCTTGAACTTCGGGAAACCGCGGAGCATTTTGGTTTGGGCGGTGTAGTTGGATTCTGTGATCGGGGACATAGCAGAGCTCCTTCCTCAGATGTGATAGACCGATGATAGCAGAAAGCCGCACAAAAGCAAATAGGAAAAATGCACAGAGTTCGGAAAGAAAAAATGTGCAGATCGTAAAAGCTTTTAGCTGCCTCTGTGCAAAATCGTGGTCTTGAACAAAAAAAGAGCTGTCGGTTTGTATATGCCGACAATTGACTGGTCTAAAAGGTTTTAGTAAAATGGAAAGGTAAGATGGAGTGGCATGGCTGAGAATGGATGTTCATCAGTCGGCAGGAACACACGATGCGTGTGCGTTCTGCGGGATCTGCCACCAGGCAATATCGTTTCAGGAGGAAAAAACATGGCAAGAAATGGCGGCCCCGGTGCATTCGTGTTCGGGCAGGAAGAAGTAAAAGAAGTATTGGAAGTGCTCAACGGTCGTTATCTGTTCCGTTATGGCGCACCCGATACCGAAGGCTACACCCATAAGGTCGTAGACTTTGAAGATGAATTTAAAAACGTGATGGGTGCGAAGTATGCGGTCGCCACCACCAGCGGCACCAGCTCTCTGCTGGCTTGTCTGGCGGCACTTGGCATCGGCGGCGGTGACGAGGTCATCGTTCCCGGCTATACCTTTATCGCATCTATCTCCACCATCATGATCTCCGGCGCGATCCCCGTTCTGGCTGAGATCGACGAGTCTTTGACCATCGACCCCACCAAGATCGAAGCGCTCATCACCCCCAGGACCAAGGCCATCATGCCTGTGCATATGCTGGGCAACCCCTGCGATCTGGATGCCATCTGCGCCATCGCCAGGAAGCATGGCCTGTATGTGATCGAGGACTGCTGCCAGGCTGTTGGCGCAAGCTACAAGGGCAAGCGTGTCGGCAACTACGGTCAGCTGGGCGCATACTCTCTGAATTTCTTCAAGACCATCTCCACCGGCGACGGCGGCGCGGTCGTCACCAATGATGAGAATCTGTACGAGAGAGCTTTCGGCTTCCACGATCAGGGCCATAAGCCCAACCGTCTGGGCGTCGAGGTCGGCAACCGCAGCATCGTCGGTATGAACATGCGTATGAACGAGCTGACCGGTGCAGTCGCTCTGGCACAGACCAGAAAGCTGGATGAGATCCTGACCACCCTGCGTGCCAAGAAGGCCATGCTGAAGGAGATGCTGAAGGATCTGCCTCATATCTCCTTCCGTAAGATCAATGATGAAGGCGAGTGTGCAACGCTCCTGACCATTCTGTTCGATACCAAGGAGCTGGCGGAGGCCTTCTGCGAGAAGGCAGGCAGCAAGCCCATCGCATACTCCGGCTGGCATGTTTACAACAACATGGAGCAGATCCTGGAGAAGAAGCTGGCGGCTCCCACCATGAATGTCAACGACCGCGAGTATCATAAGGGCATGCTGCCCCAGACGGATGATATCCTGAGCCGTGCGGTCAATATCAGCGTCGGTGTCGTGGATAAGGGCCTCGGTTCCGGCTACGGCATCAACATCTGCTCCACCGAAGAGGAGATCAAGGCTGTTGGCGAGAACATCCGCAGCCTCATCCTGAGCCTGTGATAGGGAGGCCTTTTTTATGAATATTCTGGCTGTCGGTGCCCATCCGGACGATGTCGAGATCAATTGCGCCGGTACTTTGGCGAAATATGCTGCGCAGGGCCATAAGATCTTTATCTGCACTGCGACCAACGGCAACATCGGCTCCGCCACGCTCCCCAAGGAGGAGATCGGCAGGATCCGCAAGGAAGAAGCGGCAAAAAGTGCTGCCATCATCGGTGCCGAGTATATCTGTCTGGATTATGATGATGAGTTCCTGTATGATAGCCCCGAAGTGCGTGTCAAGTTTATCAACATGGTGCGCCACTGCAAGCCCCATGTGATCCTGACGCACAATCCCCACGACTACAATCCCGATCATATGCTGACCAGCAAGATCATCAATGATATCCAGGTCATGCTGCCTATCGCAAAGATCGAGACTGAGGAAGAGCCCTGGGAGATCATGCCTGCTGTGTACTACTTTGAGCCTGCCAAGGGCATGGGCTTCATCCCCACAGACTATGTGGACATCTCGGACTATTTCGAGACCAAGCGTCAGATGTTCCTGTGCCACCAGAGCCAGCAGCAGTGGATGGCGGACAACTACGCAGGCTTCTCTGCGGATGATACCTTTACACAGGACATGACGATCACATCTGCGTATCGCGGCATGCAGGTCGGCGTCAAGTATGCCGAAGGATTTATCCGCTGCAATGATGCCTATCGTATGACTGCGGCAAGACTTCTGCCGTGATCAAGGCTTAGGAAGAAGAAACGGACCACCCGGTATAAGGCGCATATGCGTCCTTATGCCGGGTGGCTCGTTTGATAGCGGGAGATCAGTTTCTGTGGATGCATGCGGAATCCCGCACGATCAGTTCCATGGGAAGGCTCGCGCTCATGGGAGAGCCGCCTTCGATCTTCTGCAGCAGCAGCTCCATGGCCAACTCGCCCATATGGACTTTGTCGATCCCAACAGTGGTGAGCTTGGGGTCGGTGTAGCGTGCCAGCACGATATCATCGATGCCCACGATGGAGATATCCTCCGGCACGCGAAGGCCAAGGTCCTTGGCGCAGTGCATGGCACCGATGGCAAAGATATCAACGGTACACAAAAGGGCAGTCGGACGATCCTTCGCTGTGAGCAGGGCCTTTGCGGCTTCGTATGCCTCAGCCTCAGTGCGGACACTTTGCGCGACCGCCTCAGGAGCCGGCTTCAGTCTGTATTCCTGCATGGCGGAAAGAAATCCGGAGATCGTCTGCTCCTGGAACCGCTGGACCACATTGGATGAGATCATCGCGATGTCCCTGTGACCAAGAGAGAGCAGATAGGAAGCCGCGCTGTAAGCCGCGCCATGGTAGTTGGGATTGACGGATGTCACCTTGTCGGAAAGACTGTGGCTATCGACCACCACGAAGGGGATGCCGCTGCTGATGGCTTTCTCAGCCAGCCCATCGGAGATGTCCTGCATGAATATGATACCGTCTGTATCGCCGGTGTAGATCACATCGGGAAGATCGTCCTCCTCGTAGACCGGCTCATTGATGCTGATGTTGTATCCATGCTCTCTGCTCTTGTTCAGGATGCCCCTCGTGATCTCAAAGTAGAAAAGGTCCTCAAAGGGGGAGGCGTCGGGGCTGATCATCACGCAGATATTGAAGCTCTTGTTGAACAGGAGCTTTTTGGAATTGAGATTGGGCTTGAAGCCTGTTTCATCGATGATCTTTTGCACATGCTTGCGGGTCTCATCACTGACGCCCGGTTTATTGTTTAGCACGAATGAGACTGCAGTCATGGAGACACCGGCCATCTCGGCGATCTCTTTTATGGTCAGTCGTTTCAGAGCCTACACCCCATTTCCATTTCTTTTGTTCAAATATACATCAATACCCGGAAAAAAGCAACCTTATAAACGGAAATGAGAGATCAAAGACCTCTCATTTCTCTGTGTAGTATAAGAAGCAGTGGCAGTAGCCTTCATAGTTTGGGTCTTCGATCTGCTTTTTGAACTCCTCGCACATACAGCGATATTCCTCAGTCCGCTCCGTGCGGCAGGGGCAGTAGCCGCCTGTGCGCTTGAGCCCTTCCCGGACAGTCTGCACGACCAGATCGTTTTCGTTGAGCCGTACCTTGCCCATCTCAGACCTCCATGAGTTTTTGCAGGCTCTCGAGGCTCTGATAGCCCATGGACTGTGCAACGAGCTTTCCGCCTTTGAATACCAGCAGTGTGGGGATCGACATGATGTTGAACTGCCGTGCCAGCTCCGGTTCTTCATCCACATTGACCTTGCCGACCTTGTGTGTCTTGCTCAGTTCCTCCACGAAGGGAGCCAGCATCATGCAGGGGCCGCACCATGCTGCCCAGAAGTCCACCAGGATGGGCTCTTCGCTCTTCAAAACGATATCGTCAAAATTATGTCTGGTCAAAGTATATCCCATGATCCATACCTCCTCGTTATTGATGCTGCCAGTATAACACAAAACTTGCCTGATGTCATCAGACTTGCTATAATAATATGAAGGAGGGATGTGCATGAAGCGCATTTGTTTATTCATTTTGCTTTTGTGCCTGCTTTTTACAGGCTGCGTGCCGCAGGCTCCGACGGTGCAGGAACCGGAGGAAGCTGTACAGGCGGCGGATGCTTTGCAGATCCATTATATCGATGTGGGGCAGGCAGACAGTATTTTCCTGCGCTGTGGGGAAAGCACCATGCTGATCGACGGCGGCAATGTGGAGGATTCCGATCTTGTGGTCTCCTACCTTTTGGAGCAGGAAGTGACGAAGCTGGATCTGGTGGTCAATACCCATGCCCACGAGGATCATGTAGGCGGTCTCCCCGGTGTCCTTGCCGTATTTGAGGCAGGGGCTGTCTGGTGTCCTGTGACCGAGTACAGCTCCTCCTGCTTTGAGGATTTTGCCCGTTATGCCGACCAGCAGTATCTGGCACTGGTAAGACCCGAGCCGGGGACGACCTATGAGCTCGGCACCGCTGAGGTCACAGTCCTTGGCCCTGTGAAAGACTATGACGAGACCAACGATACATCCATCGTCCTGCGTGTGGATCATGGTGCAAATTCCTTCCTGTTTACAGGCGATGCTGAAACGGCGGCAGAGAAAGATATGCTGGACTACGGCATGGATGTCTCCGCTACGGTCTTAAAGGTAGGGCATCATGGCAGCGATACATCCACCTGCTATCAATGGCTGCGCGAAGTCTCGCCTCAGTATGCCGTGATCCAGGTGGGGGAGGGGAATACCTACGATCATCCCCATGAAACGGTCCTGTCCCGTCTGCGGGATGCCGGTGTCACAGTCTACCGCACGGATCTGCAGGGACATATCATCTGTACCTCCGATGGAGAGACGGTCTCCTTTACGACCAATAAAAACGCGCCTGTCACGAATCCTACCGAGAAGGTCGAGTACTTCATCGGCAATAAGAATTCTAAGAAGTTCCATCTGCCGTCCTGTTCCGGTGTGCCGAAATTGGAGAATCAAGTGCCGCTCATGGGCTACGATCTGGCGGTCGCCTTTGGTTATACGCCCTGCAGCATCTGCTTGAAGTAAAAAACAGTTGTCATAGGGTGGAAAATATAGTAGAATATCTTTTAGCGCATAAGAAAGGAAGCATTCTATGGAACAAGGGAAAAAGGCAGTAGCCCTTCACAGCGAAGGCTGTAACTGCTGTCAGGCAGTCCTGATGAGCGCCTGTGAGCAGTTTGGGCTGACGCAGGAGCAGGCTTACAGTCTTGCCGCGTTCTTTGGTGCAGGCATGCGCCGCGGCGAGGTCTGCGGAGCAGTCACCGGTGCGCTCATGGCATTGGGGCTCAAATATGGCGATGAAAACAACCGTAAGTGTGAAAAGTCCAAAGAGTTTCTAAAGGCTTTTGAAGCGCAGTTCGGCGCGCTCCCCTGTAGAGAACTGCTGGCGAGAAATCAGAAGAAAATGTGTCCCACATTTATTGAATACTGTGCAAATTATTTGGAGGAAGATCTCAAATGAAAAAACCTATCGTATTAGTCATCATGGACGGCGTTGGCCGTGGCGACGGCGGCAGCGGCGATGCTGTCAAGGTCGCAAACACTCCCAATCTGGACAAGCTGTTCGCAGAATGTCCCTACACCTGGCTAAAGGCCCACGGCACTGCTGTCGGTCTGCCCAGCGATGAAGATATGGGCAACTCCGAGGTCGGCCACAATGCCCTCGGCTGCGGTCAGGTCTACTCTCAGGGTGCCAAGCTGGTGGGCGAGAGCATCGAGAACGGCTCTTTGTTCGCATCCGCCACCTGGATCGACCTTGCGAAGAACTGCGCTGAGAACGGCAAGGCCATGCACTTCATCGGCCTTTTGTCCGACGGCAATGTCCATTCCAACATCTCCCATCTGCTGGCCCTGCTGCGCCATGCCAAGGCAGACGGCGTGAAAAAGGCTTTCTGCCACATCCTGCTGGACGGCCGTGATGTGCCTGCCACCTCCGCGCTGGAGTATGTCGAGCAGTTGGAGGCTGTTCTGGCAGAGATCTCCGATGCTGAGCATACTTATAAGATCGCATCCGGCGGCGGCCGTATGCAGGTCACCATGGACCGTTACGAAGCCAACTGGGCCATGGTCGAGACCGGCTGGAAGACCCATGTGCAGGC
>JAFSHB010000134.1 GCA_017440525.1 Oscillospiraceae bacterium
ACATGCCCAATGACAACATCAAGCGCGTGCTGGAGAAGGCCTCCGGCGCAGGTGCGGGCGACAACTATGAGAGCATCACCTACGAAGGCTATGGTCCCAGCGGCGTTGCTGTCATCGTCGAGACCATGACCGACTCTCGCAACCGTACCGCCTCCAATATGCGTCACTACTTTGATAAGTATGGCAAGGGTCTGGGCGCTTCCGGCTGCGTGGCTTGGAGCTTCGATAAGAAGGGCGTTCTGGTCATCGACAATGAGGACGAGGACTACGAAGAAGATGTGGTCATGATGGACGCCCTCGATTCCGGCGCCGCCGACTTCGAGGCCGAAGAGACTGTATTCACCATCTACACCGAGCCCGATGATTTCAACGATGTCTCCGCCGCTCTGGAAGCCAAGGGCTACAAGTTCGTCTCCGCCCAGATCGAGATGGTCACCCAGAACTATCAGAAGCTGGATAATGCCGATGATATCAAGAACATGGAAAAGATGCTCGATATCATGGAAGATGACGACGATGTCCAGAATGTCTGGCACAACTGGGAACAGGAATAAGATCATAAAAAGCCGCATCATACGATGCGGCTTTTTTAATTGACAGTTGATAATTGACAATTGACAATTGCGGTGTCGCTTCGCGACGATCAAAGTAGGGGCGAGCAATGCTCGCCCGGTGCAGGCGCTCGTGTAACGCTCTGTCATTGCCGAAGCCCAAAGGAAATGGCTTCGGCAGACTCCACCTGAAGATGTGGAGCCTGCGAGGCTTGCTTGCAAGCCGTGGCGATCTAAAGCCTCCCCCTTGTAAATCAAGGGGAGGTGCCGAACATCGTGAGGCGGAGGGGTTATAGAAAGAGTGTCCTATAAATACATTTCGCTTTTGAAATAGGAACAGGGAGCCGATCACGGCTCCCTGTTTGTATTTATCTAAGAGAGTAAGCTGCAACCATTGTCTCATCTGCACTGTTGAGAAGGTTAAACTTGATCAACAGAGGTGCCTCGGTATTTTCAACAACTTGATTCGGCACGCAAATTGCTACTTCAAAGGTTTCGGCTTCGCTCAAAGGTTTCAGGTCACTTAAATATCTGCCATCGGGGTTTACAAAAACAGAATCCTGGTAGACCTGACCATCATTTCCGTCGACATCTCCTGCATAAAAAATATAGCCATCATCGTAATCGACACCAACAATAGCATCAGGGCAAATACTTTCACTTCCGTTGAACGCGGGGAAGAAACCAAGGTCGGTCTTACCGATGTTTTTAAGAGAAAAAGTAGTTACGATGAAAGAGTTTCCATCTTTGGGTGTACAAATTCCATAGGACGCAGTGTAGGCAACATCAAGCAAAACCAATTCAATGATGTCGGTACTGACGGTATCACCGATCTGATACAGAACAGGTGTTTCTTCGACTTCTACATCGATGGCAGGGACTGTGGCAGGGCGTTCTTCTTGTTCATTGCCACTGCAGGCAACGAGAGATAGGCACAGCAGAAGTGCCAAGATAAGGGCAATTGCTTTTTTCATAGATATTCCTCCTTGATCAACTACAAGAATATATTGGACAACAATATATTAGTAAAGATATTTACTAAAGTCAATAGTAAACTTCTTTACTTTGTTACACTGTGTGCATACTGATACAGAGGAGTGATCCTATGCGCACGTTTGTAGAGAAGCTTCGCGGTATTCGAGAGGATAATGATCTGACTCAGGTGCAGATCGCAGAGGTGCTCGGCACATCGCAAACGATGTATGCTAGGTATGAGCGTGGCGCTAATGAGATGCCTGTGCGCCATTTGGTCACGCTGTGCAAGTTTTACAATGTTTCTGCCGATTATTTTTTGGATACAGCGCCGGACGAACGAAAGGCGCAGAAGAAAGCAAGAAAGGTGTGAACCTTTCTTGCTCTTGTTTTGATAAATATAAAATTGATTATAGATCCGCAATGTGCTATGATCTTCATGGTGATGGACATGGAATTTTCACAGAGAAAACCAAACCGCATAGAAAATTACGATTACAGCCAAAACGGCGCGTATTTTATCACGATCTGCACTCAAGACAGAAAGCAGATATTATCCAACATAGCCGTAGGGACAGGCGTCCTCGACTGTCCGCAGGTGCATCTATTAAAGCACGGAGAGATCGCGGATAAATATATCCGTCAATTAAATGATTTTTATGAGCATATTTCTGTGGATCGGTATGTCATTATGCCTGACCACATTCATATTTTAATGTCGATACAAAACGGACAGTCGGGGACGCCTGTCCCTACGGATAAAAACAAGATCGACAACACGAATTCAACGGTTTCAAAATTTGTCAGCACATTCAAGCGGTTTTGCAACAAGGAATACGGCGAAAATATCTGGCAAAGCCGATATTATGACCATGTGATTCGCAATCAGCGAGATTATGATGAAATCTGGGAATATATCGAAAATAACCCAAGAAAATGGATGATGAGGTGATACCATGCTTGGCGACTGCCATATCCATATGATCTTAGATGGTGTGTACTACCGCGCCGCCATCGATCACCATAAAGAAAAGCCGGATGAGGGACTCATCCGACAGCGGCTATCCGATTATGCCGCCCGTGGGATCACCTATCTCCGTGATGGCGGTGACGCATGGGGCGTGGGGCTGTTGGCTTCCAAATTGGCCGCGGAGTACGGCATCACCTATCGCACACCGGCCTTCAATATCTGCCGCGCCGGGCATTACGGCTGTTTCATCGGAAAAGGCTTTTCGGACTTTTCCGAATACAAGGCCCTTGTGGGCGAGGTCAGATCCTTAGGCGGCCACTTCATCAAGATCATGGTCTCCGGGCTCATGGACTTCGATCGGTTCGGCGTGATCACGGATACGCCCTGTTCCTATGAGCTTTGCCACGATATGATCGCCTATGCCCACGACCGGGGGCTTGCGGTCATGGCCCATGCCAATGGAGACGAGGCGGTATCTGATGCGTTGCGAGCCGGGGTGGACTCCATCGAACACGGTGCTTATTTAAGCGATGAGACATTGCATCTGTTGGCGGAGACAGAGGCGGTCTGGGTGCCGACGGCTGTGACCATCGCGAATCTGATAGGGGAGGGGCGCTTTCCCGATGCGGTGCTGGCGCCGCTTTTGGAGCTGCACCTTGGCAATGTCTCCAAGGCGGCATCTTTCGGCGCGAAGCTCGCTCTCGGTACCGACGCGGGCGCTTATGCCGTCTATCACGGCGAAGCGGTGGCACAGGAAGCGTGTCTGCTGAGAAACGCCATCGGGAACGGTGCGGATGAGATCTTGCGGCAGGGAGAAAGGTCCATACAGGAAAAATTTTAAGGGATGCGGTGTGTACCGCATCCCTTTTCTGTTCGTTAAGGATATCTGCAATCAATGCCCTTGGCGTCAAAGACTTTTTTCCATTCCGCACCGGGGTCCTTGCTGGTGACGACCGTGCCTGCGGTCTCCAGCGGCGCGACCTGCACGAAGGAGATCTTGTCCAGCTTGGTATCGTCCAACGCCAGGATCACCTCTTTGGCACCGCGGATCATGGCTTGCTTTGCCACGGCATGGCTCTCCGCAGAGTCGGTGATGCCGGCGGTGGGGTCGATGCCCTTGCAGGAGAGGATCGCCTTGTCCACATGGAAACGGCTCAAAGTGTCTGCTACCTGATGGCCTACGAAAGCCAAAGAATCGTGCTTGAGCATGCCGCCGGTGGAGAGGATGGTCCAGCCTTCCAGACCTGCCAGCTCCATGACGATCTCCACGGAGTAGGTCACGACAGTCAGATCCTTTTTCTCTTTCAGGTGCTTCGCGATGAACAGACTGGTGGAGCTGTCGTCTAACATGATGTGGTCACCGTCCTGCACCATGTCACTAATGATCTGAGCGATCGCGGTCTTGGCGTCCACATTGGTCTTGTTGCGGATCGTGTGGCTCAGGTCGGTCTTGGTGCTGTTGCCCAGGATCGCACCGCCATAGGTCTTGGTGGCGAAGCCTTCTTTTTCCAGCTTGTCCAGATCTCGGCGGATGGTCTCCTCCGTCACGCCGTAATGGGCGGCCAATTCGCTGACCAGAACACGCTGTTCTGCGCGGAGCTTGTTGAGGATCTCATTTTTTCGTTCGATGGCGAGCATAGCGTCACTTCCTTTGGGGTCAAAATAAATGCCACAGAAAACAACATGATTATAGCACGCAGCAGTTGCGATTGCAAGAGCGGAATGAAAAAACGAACCCCATAAAATTATTGAAAAAATTATGTAAACACAAGATGTAGATGAGTGAAAATATATCTTGTGGTCAGTCCTCTGCAACACTATCCACTATGTAACAAATTCGTGACATTTTGTAAGAAAAAATTACAAAATAAACACATTTTTAGGAAAAAGTCGATTTTTGTTGAAAAAATACTTGCAAATTGCGGATCCGTTTGATAGAGTATAGACACTAAGATTATGTAAATGTTTGAAGGAATTGGGGAGTTGGAGCCGTGGTCTTTTCTAGTTTGATCTTCTTGTATCTGTTCCTGCCTGCATGCCTGATCGCGTATTATTTCTGTAAGAGCATCAAGGCAAAAAATATCGTTCTTGTGGCATTCAGTTTGCTGTTCTACGCATGGGGCGAGCCGGTCTATGTACTGCTGCTGTTGGCGTCGGTGTGTGTCAACTATGCTGCGGGCCAGCTTCTTGGTCTGTTCGATGGGCGGAAGAGGCAGCAAAAATGGATCTTGACCGGCGCAGTGGTGCTCAACCTGGGTGCCCTGGTGGTGTTCAAGTATGCAGGGCTCTTGGTCGAGACCTTCAATGGACTGACGGGGGCTTCGCTCTCTGTCCCTCAGATCGCCCTGCCGATCGGTATCTCCTTTTTTACCTTCCAGGCTATGACCTATGTGATCGATGTCTATCGCGGTCAGGTCAAGGTGCAGAAGTCCCTTTTGAGATTTATGCTGTATATCTCCATGTTCCCGCAGCTGATCGCAGGACCGATCGTCCGCTATGCGGATATCGAAGGGCAGTTGGATGTGCGCTGTTCCTCGGCGGAGGATGTGTTCCAGGGCCTTGTTCGTTTCTCTGTCGGCCTTGGCAAGAAGATCCTGTTGGCTGACCATGCCTACAATGTCTGCAAGACCCTTCTTGACGGCGGCATGGGCTCTGCGACGGTGGTGGGGACCTGGTTCGGCGTTTTGATGTTCATGTTCCAGATCTACTTCGATTTCTCCGGTTATTCCGATATGGCGATCGGTCTTGGCAGGATCTTCGGCTTCCGCTATCTGGAAAACTTCCGTCTGCCCTATATGTCTGTCTCCATCACAGATTTCTGGAGAAGATGGCACATGTCCCTCGGCACATTCTTCCGTGATTATGTGTACATCCCGCTTGGCGGCAACCGAAAGCATCAGATGCTCAATCTGTTTGTCGTTTGGTCTCTCACCGGTCTGTGGCATGGTGCCAGCTGGAACTTCCTGCTCTGGGGCCTGTATTTCTTTGGTATCCTGGTGCTGGAGAAGAAGTATTACGCAAAATATAAAAAGAAGGTCATAAAGCCTGTGCGCCGTCTGGTCAACCTGCTCTTGATCCTGATCGGCTGGGTGATCTTCTATTTCACGGATCTTGGCGAGCTGGGCAAGGCGCTGGCTGCCATGATCGGCTTTGCCGGCGGCGGCTTTATCTCCACCGAGGCGAAGATCCAGCTTTTGAACAACTTGCTGCTTTTGATCGTCTGTGTCATCGGTGTGACACCTCTGCCTCGCATCCTGGGCGATGCGTTTGGGCTTCTCTGTGCGTCTCCGGAGCCGGAGAGCGTAAAAAAGAAGATCTATGTGACGGTCACTTATGTGTTCTGTTTGACTGTGATCGTACTTTCCACCATCTCTTTGGTGGGCAGCGGCTTCAGCGCATTTTTGTATTATCGTTTCTAAAGGAGGAGCGGCATGAAAAAACTGTATACTGTGATGCTGTCTCTTCTGGTGGCTGTTGCGGCGTTGGTGGGGCTTTGGTCGCTGGTGGACAAGGATGCCACCGAATCCAAGAGCGAGAACCGCCGTCTTGCGGCAAAACCGAAGCTCTCCATCTCGGCCTTGCTGGATGGGAGCTATACGGCGGAGCTGGAGACCTACTACTCCGATACCTTCCCGGGCAGAGAGGCGCTTCTGAAGGCCAACGGCGTGCTCAATAGATTTTATATTTTCTCAGGGAAAAAAGATAACAATATGCTGGTCATCGACTTTACCAATGATGTGGGAGAGGGGGGACAGGCTTTGGATCCTCTGCCGCCCCCTGTGGAGGAACAGCCGGATCTGCAGGAGCAAGATCCTGTGATACCTGAAGAGGAGCAGACACCTATTGAGCCCGAGGTCGAAGAAGAGGAAGAGCCGGATTACGACAGCATGGAAGTGACCAATGCCGGATCGATCATCATCCTTGGAGACCGTGCCATGGATATCCCCACGGCGACGGACTCCATCATCGTGAACTACGCCGGTGCGGTCAACAATATCCACGCTGCCATCGGTCAGGATGTGCGGGTGCTGCCTCTGATCGCGCCCAATTCCGGCCAGTTCTATTCGCCCACTGATATGCACACCGGTGCGCATGACCAGAAGGCCATGATCGAATTGTGCTATGAGAACCTGAGCCCTGATGTGCTGTCTGTGGATGCGTTCTCTGTTTTGGAGAAAAACAGAAAGCAGGAGCTCTACTTCCGCACGGACCATCATTGGACCCAGCTTGGCGCGTACTATGCCTATACAGCCTTTTGTGAGACCGCAGGCTTTGAGGCTGTGCCGCTGGAGGACCACGAGAGCGGCACCTATGACCGCTTTATCGGATCCATGTACACCTATACCAAGCAGTATCCCCAGAGCTCTGTTTTGAAGGAGAACCCGGATACACTGACCTATTATATGCCCATCGCAAAGACGACGGCGGCTTTCTATGCCGATGCCAATATCGGCAATACGACCACCTATTGGACACAGGTGGTGAATCCGGATCTGCCGGAGGATGAGTATAATAAGTACATGTGCTTCATGTCCGGCGACCATCCTGCAGCTCAGATCACCTCGGATGTGGAAGGGCCTGTGTGCGTAGTGCTGAAGGACTCCTACGGCAACGCGTTCCTGCCGTTTTTGACCAACCACTACAGCAAGATATTCGTGATCGACCCCCGTGAATTCAACCACGATGGCAAGCCTTCTTTGGATCTCGTTTCCTTCGTGCAGGAGCATGATGTGGACGATGTGATCTTGGTGAATTATTCTTTTATGATCAACAATGCCAAATATGTCAAATGGCTCAACCGTCTGGTCGGTCTTGCATATGACTAAAAACAGGTGACTGTGCGTCTTTGCACAGTCACCGTTTTTGCACGAATTTTTTTGAAATTTGTTCTTGACAATTTCAAGACTTGTGCTATAATAATCAAGCTGACTGCGGCGAGCGCAGGAAAGCAAATGCTGTTATAGCTCAGTCGGTAGAGCGCGTCATTGGTAATGACGAGGTCGGCAGTTCAAATCTGCCTAACAGCTCCAAATAAAAAAGCGTCGCTTTTGCGATGCTTTTTTATTTTGCCGCAGTCAGTATTTGAACTGCCGACCTCCCGCCGAAGGCGGATCCAATAAGCAACGGATGTTGGCTGCGGAGCAGCGAACATCCGGCAGTTCTGATCTGCCTAACAGCTCCAAATAAAAAAGCGTCGCTTTTGCGATGCTTTTTTATTTTGCCGCAGTCAGTATTTGAACTGCCGACCTCCCGCCGAAGGCGG
>JAFSHB010000135.1 GCA_017440525.1 Oscillospiraceae bacterium
CAGCTCTTCTTCGTTGTAGGCAACACCGCCGCCTGCACCGCCAAGGGTAAAGGCAGGACGGATAATGACAGGATAGCCGATACGATCGGCGATCGCGAGGGAATCCTCCAGCGTATTGGCGATATCGGAAGCGATGGTAGGCTGACCGATGGAGTCCATGGTGTCCTTGAACAGCTGACGGTCCTCAGCCCTGGAGATGGAATCGGCATTGGTGCCGAGCAGGCGCACACCATGCTTCTGCAGGAAGCCCTCCTTGTTCAGCTCCATGGCGATGGTCAGGCCCACCTGACCGCCCAAGCCTGCCAGCATGCTGTCGGGCTTTTCTTTTTCGATGATACGCTTGATGGTCTGAGAGGTCAGAGGCTCCAGATAGATCTCATCGGCCATGGCGTTATCGGTCATGATGGTGGCAGGGTTGGAGTTGACAAGGACGACATCCAGACCGGCGTCCTTCAGGACACGGCAGGCCTGTGCGCCTGCATAGTCAAATGCGGCGGCCTGACCGATGACGATAGGACCGGAGCCGATGACAAGAACTTTTTTGATATCAGTATTCAGCGGCATCGTTTAGCCCTCCTTCATCATCGTCATAAAGCGCGCATACAGCGCGTTGTCGTTCTTTGCACCCACAGTACAGCCATCGGGATGGAACTGCACGGAGAACGCCTTTTTGCCGGGATAGTCCAGACCCTCACAGGAGCCGTCGTTGACATTGCGGAAGATCTCCACCGCGCCAGGAACGGTATCGGCCTTGACTTCATAGCCGTGGTTCTGGGATGTGATATAGGTGCGAGTACCGGTGAGGTCGCGGCAGGGCTGATTGCCGCCGCGGTGACCGTACTTCATCTTTCTGGTCTGACCGCCCATGGCGATGGCCAGAAGCTCATGGCCAAGGCCCATGCCAAAGATGGGCTTCTTGCCCACCAGTGCGCGGATGATCTCGATGCAGGCTGTATTCTCGGCAGGATCGCCGGGGCCGCCGGACAGGACGATACCGTCAGGGCCAAGGGCCAGGATATCCTCGGCAGCGGTGAAGGCAGGCACGGCAGTCACCTTGCAGCCGCGGGAAGTAAAGGCGCGGACAAGGCTCAGCTGCTTGCCGTAGTCGATCATGACCACATGGAAGGCCTGCTCCCCTGCCGCTTCATAGACTTCGGTCTTTTCGCAGGTGGCTTTTGCTACAACATCCTTGATGGTGAAGGCCGCGATCTCCTCAAAGACCTCGGGCAGCTTCTCGGTGATCATAGCATTGACCACACCGTACTCACGGATGCGGTTGGTCAGCTCTCTGGTATCCACACCGCACAGGCCGGGGATATCATGGTTTTTCAGGAAGGTATCCAGATCGTACTCACAGCGGAAGTTGCTGGGCATGGCACAGAATTCCTTTGCCACGAAGCCGGAAAGCATGGGCTTACCGTCAAAGTCCTCCTCCATGATGCCGTAGTTGCCCGCCATGGGGAAGGTATCCATCAGGATCTGACCGCAGTAGGCGGGATCCGTCATATTCTCAACATAGCCGACCACCGAGGTGTTGAACACCAGTTCGCCGATCACAGCTCTGTCCGCACCAAAGGCCCAGCCCTGAAAAATGGTGCCGTCTTCCAAGATCAAATACCGTTTTTTCATACATTCATTCCTTTCCGGTCAAAAAAAAGCGGCTTTTCCGAAACAGTGACACAAAGATCACGACTCAGAAAAACCGAAACGAAACAGATCCCCCTGTACAACATCGGTAGGAGAACAGAACACCGCAGTGGTCGCCATATTGGTCATCGTCATGTGTACCGCTCCCTTCCCTCATATCATTCAGGCTCAAGTTTTACCGCAGTATATCATACCCCAAAAGACGACATTAGTCAAGGTTTGAGAGATGATGTCGGAATAAAATTTGTCTTTCCCGCTCCCGATCCGATCTGTGCATTTTACAAAAAGACTGCGGACCGCAGATGCGGTCCGCAGCAACGCATTACAGGAACAGTCCCAGAGACTGCAGGAGCAGGAAGAACAGCAGCACAGGAGTCACGAACTTGACCATGACCACATACAGCTTCTGTCTGCCGAACCTGACACCGCCGAAGGTGACCTCGTCGATGACCGTACTGGGCTTGACCACCCAGCCGATCAGGATGCAGGTAGCGATGGCGACCACAGGCATCAGCACGAAGTTGCTCAGATAGTCCATCACATCGAGGACCTGACCAACAGAGCCATTGGGCAAAGTCAGCTCGAAATAGCACAGGTTATAGCCGAAGCAGACCAGCAGGCCCAAAACGAGCGTGATACCGGCAACGGTGACAGTGGCCTTTTTGCGCTCCAGATGGAACTTATCCATGAAGCAGGAGACGATGGCTTCCATGATGGAAACGGAGGAGGTCAGGGCGGCAAAGGCCACCATGATGAAGAACACAGCACCCACGAAGACGCCCACGCTGCTCATCTGGGCAAAGACCTTGGGCAGAGCCTGGAACATCAGGCCCGGGCCGGAGGCGGCAAGACCTGCCTCGCCCTGGAATGTGAACACGGCGGGGATGATCATAAGTCCTGCCAGGAACGCCACGATGGTATCGAACAGCTCGATCTGATTGACGGACTTGGACAGATTCGTTTCCTTTTTCACATAGGAGCCATAGGTGATCATGATGCCCATGGCAACAGAGATGGAGTAGAACAGTTGGCCCATAGCATCCATCAGGACTGTGACGAAGCTCTTGACCGTCATGCCCTCAAAGTTGGGGATCACATAGCGGGCAAAGCCCTGCATACCGGTCCTTGCGACACCGGCATCATCGGTATGGTGCAGCGTCAGAGAGAACACAGAGATGCCAACGATCAGCACCAGCAGAATGGGCATCAGGACGGTGGAGAGCTTTTCGATGCCCTTGTCAACGCCCTTGTAGACCACGAAGGTGGTCAGAGCCAGAAAGATCAAAAACCAGATGACAGGCTCCCACCGGGCGGTGATGAAGCCGCCGAAGTACCCATCTGTGGCAGCTTCCGCAGCGCCGCCGGAGACGAATGCCGCGATATACTTCAAGATCCAGCCGCCGATGGCGCTGTAATAAGGCAGGATCAGCACCGGGATGATGCAGGCCAGCACACCGATCCAGCCGAACTTTTTGCTAAGAGCCGCGTAAGCAGTCAGAGGGCTCTGACCGGTCTTACGGCCGATCGCGATCTCAGTGGTCAGCAGGGCAAAGCCAAAGGTCAGAGCCAAGACCAGATAGCACAGCAGAAAAATGCCGCCGCCATCCTTCGCCGCCAGATACGGAAAACGCCAGATGTTACCAAGGCCCACGGCACTGCCGGCCGCTGCCAGCACGAAGCCGATGGAACCGGTAAAGGTACTTCTTTTTTGCTCCATGTCTCTTTATCTCCTCGAACATAAACTTACAAAAAAAGATGCCGCAAACTATATTTGCGGCATCTTTGGCGACCCGGAACGGACTCGAACCGTCGACCTCCAGCGTGACAGGCTGGCGTGCTAACCGACTGCACCACCGGGCCATTTGCCAGAGTATCTTATCACGGGCCGCTATGTTTGTCAAGTATTTTTTATCAGCCCTCGAAGCCGAACTTGTAGGGCAGGTCGAACTTGTCGCGCAGGGCGATCAGCTCCTTCTGGACGGACTCGGACACAGGCACGCCCTTGTCCTTGCGGTCGAGCCATGCCAGATGCTCCTTCTCGCCTGCGGTGTAGATACGCTCTGCACCGGGAGCCTTCTCGGAAGCACGCAGGCCGCGGCAGATGCCGCCGGCAGTCTCCTTGAAGGTGTCGAGGCCCATAAAGAACTCGGGGTTGATGACAAAGAAGAAGTGGCCGAGGCGGTACATTCTGTTATTGCCGTTCTCGTCCTTGCCGCTGAGTTCCTTCATGTAGGGGCCGCCTGCCAGAGCGGCAGAAAGGATCTCAACGATGGTGGTGAAGCCGTAGCCCTTGAAGCCGCCGGTCTCTTCGCCGATACCGCCGATGGGCAGCAGGGCGCACTCGCCCTTACGCATATCCTTCAGGATCTTGCCGGAATCGGTCATGGTATCGCCGTCCTTGGTGACGACCAGACCAGCGGGAGTGGGCTTGCCGATACGCTCATAATACTCGATCTTGCCGTTCTGGACGATGGAAGTGGCACAGTCGAAGTTGAAGGGGAACTCCTCATCGGTAGGCATAGTGAAGGTCAGAGGGTTGGTGCCCATCATGGGCTCGACGCCGAAGGTGGGAGCCACAGAGGGACGGGCGTTGGTACCGGTGATGCCGATCATGCCTGCCTTCTCAGCCATGGTAGACCAATAGCCGGCGATGCCGTAGTGGGTGGAATTGAAGATCGTGCCGCCGGCCATGCCGTAGGTCTTGGCCTTCTCGATCAGCATCTGCATCATCTTATGGCTGGCCACCATGCCCATGCCGTTGTTGGCATCCATGACCACGGTAGTGGCAGTCTCCTTAACGATGTCGCACTTGGTCACGGGCAGCAGGGTGCCGTTTTCGATGCGGTCGAGGTAGATGGGCTTGAAGCGGTTGCAGCCGTGGCTCTCGATGCCTCTGCGGTCACTTTCCAGCAGGACATCGGCACAGATCTTTGCATCCTCTTCCGGCACGCCGTAAGCCTTGAAGGCATCCACCATAAAATCGTTCATCAGTTCCCAAGAAACATAAGGTCTGGTCTCCATCGTAATTCCTCCAATATAAAATATTATTTTTCAAAAAAGAGAGAGAATCGCATCTATGCTACGATTCTCTCTTAGTCTCACCTAAAGTATACCGATCTGGCAGTTCGATGTCAAGTGCCAAGATAGGCAGCCTTGACAGCCTCATTGCTCAGCAGCTCCTCACCGGTACCGGTCAGGGTGACACGGCCGGTCTCCAGAACATAGCCATGGTGCGCTGTCTTCAGTGCCATATTTGCGTTCTGCTCGATCAGCAGGACCGTCACGCCCTGCTTGTTGATCTCCTTGATGATATCGAAGATGCCCTTGACGATGATGGGCGCAAGACCCAGAGAGGGCTCGTCCATCATGATGACCTTGGGGCGGCTCATGAGCGCGCGGCCAACCGCCAGCATCTGCTGCTCACCGCCGGAGAGCGTGCCGCCTGCCTGCCAGGAGCGCTCCTTCAGACGGGGGAACAGATCGTAGACCCAGTTTAGGTCCTCGGTGATATCATCCTTGCGGAGGTAGGCGCCGATCTTCAGGTTCTCAAGAACTGTCAGGTCGGGGAAGATGCGTCGGCCCTCGGGGACCAGGATGACGCCCCTGGAGACGATCTCGTTGGCATCCTTGCCGGTGATATCCTCGCCCTTGAACGAGATGCTGCCGGAGGCAGGCTTCACAAGACCGGAGATGGCGCGGAGCGTAGAGCTCTTACCGGCACCATTGGCACCGATCAGGGTCACGATCTCACCCTCGGGAACATCGAAGCTGATGCCCTTGACGGCTTCAATGCCGCCGTAACGGACCTGCAGGTCGCGGATCTCAAGAATATTACTCATCTTCCGTCACCCCCAAATAGGCGTCGATGACACGCTTGTTCTGCTGGACTTCCTTGGGAACGCCGCGGGCGATCTCAGAGCCGAAGTCGATGACATAGATATAATCGGAGATCTTCATGACAAGATCCATGTGGTGCTCGATCAGGAAGATCGTCAGATGATGGGTGTCGCGGATCTCCTTGATATACTCAGCCAGCTCCAGCGTCTCCTGCGGGTTCATACCGGCTGCGGGCTCATCGAGGAGCAGCAGCTTGGGGTCGGTCGCCAGCGCTCTTGCGATCTCCAGACGGCGCTGCAGACCATAGGGCAGGCTGGTAGCGATCTCATCGGCGTACTGATCGAGCCCCTGCTCTTTCAGAAGCGCCATCGTCTCTTCCCGCATCCTGGCCTCTTCTCTGGCATTGGCGCGGAAGGTGGCGGAGAACATATTCTGCCTGGCGCGCATATGCTTGGCGACCAGAACATTCTCAAACACCGTCATGGACTTCCACAGGCGGATGTTCTGGAAGGTACGGGCGATGCCCAGCTTGGTGATATGATCGGGTGTGGGATCGATATTGCGAAGGCCCACATACTTGTCGCCATTGGTACCGAGATACAGCTTTTTCATCTTACCGGCAGGATGGCTCACGACCATGGGCTTGCCCATGAACTCCACCACACCGTTGGTAGGCTGATAGACACCGGTGATACAGTTGAAGGCCGTGGTCTTACCGGCACCGTTGGGGCCGATCAATGCCACGATCTTGCCCTCCGGGACTTCCAGAGAAAGATCGTTGACCGCAACGACGCCGCCGAACTGCATGGTCACATTCTCCATGCGAAGGACGATATTCTCACGCATCTCACTCATGCAGTCCCCTCCTCCCCTTCTGTCGTTTTCTTCTTTTTGCATTTGCTGAGAAGGCCGCCGATCCCCTTGAAGGAGAGCTCCTTATCGCCCATGATGCCTCTGGAGAAGAACAGGACGATGATCATGATGACCACGGAGAATACGACCATACGGAAGCCGCTGCGGAGCAGAGGCACCTTGAAGGCACCGATATAGGTCTCGGCATCCAGGAAGCGCAGCCACCACTCGGAGCAGGCCACATACAGGAATGTGCCGATCACAGAGCCGG
The DNA here is from genome assembly GCA_017440525.1 of Oscillospiraceae bacterium. GTDB lineage: Bacteria > Bacillota > Clostridia > Oscillospirales > Oscillospiraceae > Avoscillospira. Next base: position 6,608 of record JAFSHB010000135.1, read on the forward strand.
AGATCGATCCGATACCGCCGATGACCACGATCAAAAGGATCTCATAGGTCATGGCAGAGGTAAAGACCTTGGCCTGTGCGTTGGACACATACATGGCAAACAGCGCACCGCCCACGCCTGCAAAGAAGCTGGAGGTGATGAAGGACATCATCTTGTGCTTGAACAGGCTCACGCCCATGGCCTCTGCCGCGATCTCATCGTCACGGATGGCCTTGAAGGCACGGCCGTAGGAGGAGTTGATCAAAAGGACGATCAGAGTGATACAGATCGCGACCACAACGAAGGGCACCAGCGTGCTCAAGCGCAGCGTCACGACGCCGTCGGCATTCTTGATGTTGAAATCCGAGAAGGTGGGGAAAGACTTGATCATGTTGGCACCGTTGGTCACAGGACCAAGGGTCTGCCACTGGAAGATGGCGCGGAGGATCTCCGCAAAGCCAAGGGTGGCGATCGCCAGATAGTCGCTCTTCAGCCGCAGGACCGGCAGACCGATCAGCGCGGCGAACAGTGCCGCCACGATGCCTGCCAAAATAAGGCCCGCCAGAACAGCACAGATCAGAGATGCCGCACCGGTGCCCATAAAGGACTGGAACAGATCCACCAGAGAGAACTTCACAGCAGAGCCGCCGTAGAGGTAATAGACCTGATCCTTGGCTGCCATGGGGACAGTGAAGATGGCGTAGGTATAAGCGCCCAGCAGCATGAAGCCTGCCTGACCGAGGGAGAACAGGCCGGTAAAGCCGTTGAGCAGGTTCATGGAAACTGCCACCAGAGAGTACACAGCGCCTTTTTTCAGCACGGTGAACAGTTGGCTGGTGGGCTGCAGGATGGCAGGGACATTGGTGAACATGGCACTGAGGTTCTCCAGGAACACCACGATCGCAAACACGAACAAAATGCCGATCATGGCGCCGACGGTGCCCTTGATGTTCTTTTGCTTTTGAATCATACGAGGCACCTCCTTAGACCTTGTCCGTGGCCTTCTCGCCAAACAGGCCAGTCGGCTTGCAGGTCAGAATGACGATCAGCAGCGCAAAGGTGAACGCATCGGAGAACACAGACACATCCCATGCAGAGGGCAGGCCCTTGATGATGGTCTCGCAGATGCCGATCAGGAACGCACCGATGACAGCACCGGGGATAGAACCGATACCGCCGAAAACAGCTGCCACGAATGCCTTCAGACCGGGCATGGCACCTGCGGTGGGCGTGATACCGGGATAAGTCGAAAAGTAAAGGATGGAGCCGACCGTTGCCAGAGCGGAGCCGATGACAAAGGTGGCGGAGATGACCGTGTTGACCTTGATGCCCATCAGACGGCTGGTCTCAAAATCCTTGGACACAGCACGCATGGCCATACCGATCTTGGTCTTGTTGATCAGCATCGTCAGCAGCACGATCAGGATCAGCACCAGAACGGGTGTGATCAGGACCACCAGCTTGATGGGAGTGCCGACGATATCAACGGTTTTGTTGAGCAGTTGGATGGTGGGATATGTCATAGGCTGACCGCCTGTGACATAAGTCGCGGTGTTCTGCAGCAGATAGCTCACACCGATCGCCGAGATCATAACAGACATTCTCGGCGCAGAGCGAAGCGGCTTGTAAGCAGCACGCTCAATAAAGAAGCCAAGGGCCACGGTGATCAAGATCACGATGGGGATGGCGATGTAGACAGGCACAGCGGCCGTCACATAAATGCCGACAAGACCTGCCACCATGAACACATCGCCATGGGCGAAGTTGATCAGGCGCAGGATGCCGTAGACCATGGTATAACCAATGGCGATCAGCGCCAGCTGACCACCCAGAGAGATACCGCTGAGCAGGATGGATACGATATATTCCAGAGATAACAGTTGTTGCATTCGGAGCAGCCTCCCAGTTCAGATTCCGTTATATACGACTGTATGGCGGGGGTTTTATCCCCCGCCATAGAGATCAGTTAGAATTCTTAGCTTGCGGAACCGGTCTGGACGGTCTCCAGGATCCATGCTGCATTGGCAGTGTCAGCAGTCTTGATGTAAGCGGTATCGCGGACAGCATCGCCGATCTCATCGAATGCGATGGCACCGGAAACACCTTCGTAGGTGACGCCGGGCAGAGCAGCCTTGATGGCAGCAGCCTCAACGGAGCCGGCAGCCTTCATAGCTTCCAGAGCGACATAGTAAGCGTCATAACCCATAGCGGTGACAGCAGAGATGGTGTCGTTGCCGCCGTTGGCAGTCATAGCCTCGGAGTTGGTGTTGATGTACTCCTTGATGCCTGCGTCGAACTCAGGAGCGCCGCCTTCCTGATAGAAGGTGGAGACGAACAGCTGCAGATCGGTGCCGGCGATGGCTTCGAGGACCATGTTGTCATCCAGCGTGTCGGAGCCCAGGAAGGGAGCTTCGATGCCCAGGGAAGCAGCCTGAGCGATGATCTGAACGGCGTAAGCGATGGAGACGGGAGTGAAGATGACATCCGCGCCTTCGGACTTGGCCTTGTTCAGGTAAGAGGTGAAGTCGGAGTTGCCGGTGGGGAAGGAGTCAGTGATGACAGTGCCGCCGGCTGCTTCAAAGACCTGCTTGAAGAAAGCGATCAGGCCCTGGTCGTACTCGTTGCCGCTCTCGCCCAGGCAGTATGCGACCTTAGCGTCGAACTTGTCCATAGCGAAGTTGGCCAGAACATCAGCCTGGAAGTTATCCAGGAAGCAGATGCGCCAGTAGTAGTCGTTGCCGGCAGTGACATTGGGGTTGGTGCAGGTAACGCCAACAGCGGGGATGCCTGCATCACCGAACATGGGGCCGCCTGCCATGGAGACGCCGGAGCCGTAGGAGCCCAGGACGATGGAGACGCCAGCGCTGACCAGAGAGGAAGCAGCGGAGGGAGCCTTGTCGGTGGAAGAGCCGTTATCGGCATAGACCAGCTCGACCTTGTAGGTCTCGCCGCCGATCTCGATCTCGGGGGTCTCAGCGTTTGCAAACTGCATGCCCAGGACTTCCTTCTTGCCGCCGGAAGCGGAGTCGCCGGAAGTGGGCTCGAAGACGCCGATCTTGACGACCTTGGCGTCCTCAGTGGTCTCGACGGTCTCGGTGGTCTCGGTGGTCTCGGTGGTCTCAGTGTTCTCGGTGGCAGGAGCTGCGCCGCAGGCGACCAGACCCAGGACCATGCACAGAGCCAACAAGAGTGCTACGATCTTTTTCATGTTTATTTCCTCCTTATTTTTGAAAACATATCCGCACTACACGGACATCTGTTTTTCATGAGGTCAATTATACTGAATCGTCCGTGAAATTGCAACACTTTTTTTCGTTGCAGTAAAAAATGTCAAAAAAAGATCCACCTCCGTTTTGGAGGTGGATCCCAATGGGGCTCACAAAAGCTTCTGCTCCTTCATCCAGGCGATGCCGCGGGCCATAGCCTCTTCCGATGTATAGCGGGGCCTGTAGCCGAGGAGCGTCTTCGCCTTGGTGATATCTGGCGTCATATGTGCATAGAAGTGCCACCAATAGCCGATACCGGGGCTGATCTCATTTTTGTAGACCTCCCACGGTACATACTCGATGGGGATCTCCACACCGTGGATCCTTGCAAAGGTATCGACATACTCCGTTGCGGTCAGAGAACGCCCGGTACCGCCATTGAAGATCTGACCGTCTGCCGCTACACGGTCGTTTGCCGCAAGCGCGAACAGCATCGCAAGATCATAGGCATCACAGGGGCAGATGGTCGCTTCGGGGCCTTCCGGCAGGTAGACCTTCTCCCCTCTCATATTGGCGCGATGGACTTCCTCGTCACGGCCGCCCAGCGTATCCAGAGGTGTTTTGCCGGGGCCGCTGATGTTGGGAGGCATGACAGCAGAGAATACCGCTCTGGTCGTTCTGCTCTCTGCCAGGATCTTGGTGTACGCCCGATTCCGCTCTTCATAGATGTCGAAGGGGCAGGGACCCTGATAACGCTCCGGCGTGGGGATGACCTTGGGGCAGCCGAACATCCACACAGAGCCGCAGGAGATGATATGATCGGCATTGTTCCTGAACGCCTGCCAGACATTCCAGATAGTACCGGGGAAGTCTACGATCACATCGAAATGCTCCCTGGCAGAAAGTGCTTCCATTTCCGCAAGATCCCAGGAATCACAAGTGACATAGCTGACCTTGGAGAATACAGGATCCTCCGGGATCTTCGTGGACCCTCTGTGACCGATATAAACATCATGTCCCTGTTCATACAGGATCTTTGTCAGAAAAGTACCGACATGGCCGGTACCGCCGATGATCAAAAATTTCATGTTACGCTCCCTTTCTGTTATGACACTAGCATGATCTCATTGTACCATGCCCCGCTCCCTTTTACAATACCACCGAGCCGCTGCCGTTCTCTGCTCATCGCCGCAGGCTTTTCGGACCGCCCATCCGGCATGATATAAAAAGCACCGCTTTTCGGGCCATGCCCGAAAAGCGGCGGGTGATGTTACACAAAGTCAGCGCCTGTTTTGATCCTCTCCACGATCTCGGGAGCGATATCCTCCACCTCAAGATGCAGGCAGGCGGCTCTCGTACTCAGAATCGGTGCCATGGTGCCAAAGATCAGTCGCTCCTGCATGGGGCGGCTGAGGTACTCCACATTGCCCATCCTGTTGCGCTGGCCGCTCATGTCAAAGAAGCAGGCGGGATGCGCCAGAAGAGACTTCTCCACATTTTCCAGCTCACCCATGGAAGCGTTGCACAGCAGAATCTTCAGATCATGATGACTGTCGATAAAGCTGCACAGCTCCTCTTTGGCCGGCGGCACATTCTGCACCAGATAGCAGTTGCGGTCATCCTGCATATGCAGGGTGATGTACAGGGGCAGAGCATGCTCCTTCAGGACCTTGCACAGATCCTCCAGCCGGGTATCTGTCAGCTTATAGCCCTGGAAGCCGGGCACGATACGGACAGCCGCGATATCCCAGTTCTCGATGCCGTGCTTCACGATATCGAGACAGGCAGGGAATCTGGGGTCCACGGTCATGACATGGCGGTAGTTGGTATCCTTGATGGCCTCGTGCAGTTCCTCTTCCGAGAAGAAGTAGTCACGATAGGTCACAGACTTGAGGCTGGAGACATAGCCCCCGGTGATGCCGTTCTTGGCGTGGAGGGCTTTGAGCTGGTCGATGGTCTCCACGAAGGTGGGGTAAAACGCCCATGTGCCGATAAAGCAGTTAAAGTCGATCATCTCATATCCTCCTTAAACAGCTTGTGAGCATTCTTCCACAGCATCTTTTCCTTCTCTTCATCGGAGATATCCAGATCCAGGATCTGACCCAGCGCAGGAGCGGCATCGATGGGGCAGTCGGAGCCGAACAGCAGTCGGTCCGCACCCACCATGTCATACGCGAATCTCATATCGGGACCACCGCCGCGGGAACCGGAATTGTCCACATACACATTGGGGCAGTCCTTGATCACACGCATGGCATGATAGACATCACCGCCAAGGTGTGCCATGATGATCTTCAGATCGGGATAGCGGTCCGCCAAATTGCGGACATGATTCGCTCTGGACTCATCGCCGTAAACGGAGTTGGACTTATAGAACACATGCAGCAGCACAGGCATATCCAGCTCGATCAGCGCTTCTGCCAGAGGATCTACACAAGGATCGTCACACAGCTGGCTGACCCAGAGCTTGACGCCCACAAAGCCCTGATCCACACGCTTTTTCAGTTCGTCCAGCGTATTGGCATTGCGGCAGTTGAGATATGCCATACCGCGCACCAGCTCCGGGCGCTCACACATGAAGTCATAGGTCATGTCATTGCATCTTCCGATGCAATCTTCATCAGGCCAGAGCGCCGGTCCGTCGATGGTGGAGATGTAGTATTTTTCAATACCGTAGAGCTCTTCGCCGCGCTTGAGCTGCGGCCTGCCGTGATACCAGGGCTCACCGGGCAGATCCAGCATCAAATGGGCATGTGCATCATAGATCTTCATAGTTCTCACCTATTCTGATAGTAGTCGGAGACCTTCTTGAAGGCGGCGATGATATCATCGACATCTTCATCGGTGTAGAACTCATTGAGCACCAGATAGATGCTGTTGGAGATCACATCCTCCGCCACAGGGCAGCTGCCCATGGAGTAATCCACATTGCCACCGTAATAGTGAGAATCGAACGGCGCATGTGTGCCCATGTAGGCAACTCTGTTCTGGAACAGGCCATAGCCGTAAACAGGGTTATTGAGATAGCCCTTGGCAACAGGCAGGCCCTCTGCCTTCAGTGCTTCGACGAACTCCTCCACGCTGACCTTCAGGCCCTTTTCATCGGCACGCATCAGATAGAACCAGTAGGAGGACTTACTGCCCTCTTCCTTGCCCACGACCTTGGGAGGTGTCAGACCGGGCAGATCCTTGATGGCCTCAGAGATACGGTCGCCATGGCGGTTGCGGGTGGAGCAGATGAAGTCCAGACGGTCCAGCTGGGCGATACCGACAGCACCGACGACTTCGCTCATGCGGTAGTTGGGAGCCACAGAATCGATGGCACGGATCTCAGCGGTAGTCTTACCAAGACGGTTGTAGTTCTTATCGCAGGAACGGAAGGCCGTGCGATAGAGTTCTTCATCCTTGGTCAGCACCATGCCGCCGTCACCGGCAGAGATGTGCTTGAAATCATTGAGGGAGAAGCAGCCGAAGTCACCGATGGTGCCGACCAGTTTGCCCTTGTAATAGGTCAGATAGCTCTGGGCGCAGTCCTCGATGACCTTGATGCCTTTTTCACGAGCCAGCTCCATGATGGGATCCATATCGGCAGGCAGGCCGGACAGATGGACGACCACGATGGCCTTGGTCTTATCGGTGATCTTCTCACGGATGGTCTCAGCCGTGATGTTATAGTTGTTGGGGTCGATATCCGCAAACACAGGAATCGCATTCTGATAGAGGATACCAATGATGGATCCCATGTCGGTAACGGGGCTGGTGATGACTTCGTCACCTTCGGTGACACCGGCCGCGATCAGAGCCGTGTGGATGGCAGCGGTGCCGGAGGATGTGGATACGCAGTAGGGCACGCCATACATCTCGGCAAACTTACGGTTGAGCTCCTTGACCTTGGTGCCAAACCAGTAGAAAAGGGTATTCTGTTCCAGCGCCTCCTTCACCTGCTGCAGTTCGGGCTCTCCGAAGCGCTTACCGGTGCCAAAAGGCGTTTTCTTTGTTTTTTCGCCGCCGTAGAGGGCAATGTTAGACATTTCTCATACATCCTTTCTGAGTGTCCATGATGGTGGGACCTCCCACAAGTTCTTTATAGCACAATAGTTTTCAGATTGCAAGAGACGAAACAGCACAAGTGAAAAGAAGTCACAGATCCACATGACGCCTCTTTCATCATCTTCCAAGTATATATTACTAAAACCTTTTAGCTTTGTCGATCATCACAGCTTACAAATTTTTGACTTCCTTTTTTTATAAATAGTACAAGATACAGCTGACACACCAAAGATATGTTGAACGAACTATAGTCCACGACATAACATTTGCAAAGCAACTACTTCACAGCGAAGCTATTTCACTCGCCGCAGGCGAATTTCACAGAAAAAGAAAAGACAAGTCCTTCGACTTGTCTTTTTTCTGGGTGTACACCACGAAAATGCAAACCGCTAAAAATAAAGCATTACTTGTTATTCTTTGCTGTATTTATGGATGCGATCAAAATTTTCTTCACTTCTATACATTGTTCTAAAACAACTTTATTTTCAGTGTACCCGCCATCTATCAACAGTTCCAACCAATATTCACTTTCAGCACATTCTTTCAGCGCAATATGCAGTCTGGCTATAAAGTCAGCTTTTCCGTGAGCATAGAACGCTTCACGAATGTTTGCACCTACGCTTGTTCCGGAGCGAACCAACTGATTTGTTAGTATAGATTCTTTGTTATTGGGTTTTACCTCATTACATAATCTGATAACTTCTAACGCAAGTGCTTTGATTTATCAAGCAATACGCTGTTACTCATAATAATTCCCCTTATAAATTCATCCGCGAAGCGGACACCTCACTTATTCACTATTCATTATAACTTATAACTTCCCAAAAATCGACCCCAAAATTTAGTGAAGAGTGAATAGTTA
>JAFSHB010000136.1 GCA_017440525.1 Oscillospiraceae bacterium
GTGGCTAAGGGACCTTTTCGGTCTGGCACGCCAGAAGGGACTCGAACCCCTGACCTACTGCTTAGAAGGCAGTTGCTCTATCCAACTGAGCTACTGGCGCATACTGGAGCGGGTGATGGGAATCGAACCCACCTCCTCGGCTTGGAAGGCCGATGCACTAGCCGATGTGCTACACCCGCGAGGGCATACTGATGCAATCAGCCTAAAGATAATAACATACCAAACTGTTCCTGTCAAGTATGAGCGCAGAAAAAATTTCTTGAAACAGGCGATATTGCTTGCTTTCAGACACCTTTCTTGTTAAAATACTCCCAATGAGAAGGTAGGGGCGACCTGCGGTCGCCCGCAGGCGGTCGCAGACCGCCCCTACGAAAGGAACAAAGCTATGGCAATTAAATTGATCGCCCTGGATATCGACGGCACACTGGTCAACTCCAGGATGGAGATCACCGATGCTACGGTGCAGGCACTGGAACGAGCCGTGGAGCATGGCATCCGGATCGTGCTGTCCACCGGGCGGCTGGTGGTGGAGTGTACCGATATTTTGCAGAAGCTCCCCTGCATCCGGTATGTCAACGGCTGTACCGGCGCAGAGGTGACGGATCTTGCAACAGGCCGCTCCGTGGCAGGCAAGCGGATATCAGGGGACGAGGCCCGTCGGCTCTACAACAAGCTGAAGGATATGCCCATTATGATCTGTCCCTTCAATGAGGACTGCATCCCCCGCAGTGACCGCTACCATTGGCAGAAGTGTCTGGAGGAGGCTCCCCGCCCGGTCGCACAGCACATGGAGCGGTTCTACGAGCCGATCGACGACTTGGATGCCTATATGGCTTCGGTGCAGAAGCTGATCAAATTCTACTTCCCCTGCTTCACCAAGGAGACCGTGGAGGAATTCAAGCGGCGCATGGCCGATGAGCCGTACACCGTACTGCAATGCGGACCTTTCGACATGGAGATCATGCCGGTCGGCGCGGACAAGGGCGACGGACTGCGGATGCTGGCAGAGTCTCTGGGCCTGACCGCCCATGAGGTCATGGCGATCGGTGACAGCGAGAATGACATCGAGATGCTCCGCTACGCAGGGCTTCCCGTGGTCATGGGCAACGGACTTCCCCATGTGAAGCCGCTGGCAAGATACATCACAGACGACAACGACCATGACGGCGTGGCAAAGGCCGTGAACATGGTCCTGGAGGGAACATTATGAACTTTTTGAAAATAACGATCGATGGTGTGCAGCTTTGGGTCGTGCTGCTCATCTGCGCGGGTGTTTTCTTTGCATCCTTTATGGACGGCATCGGCGGTGGCGGCGGCATCGTGTCCGTGCCGACCTACTTCATCGGCTTCACCGGCATGGAGGAGTCCACCAAGTTCGCCCTTGGTACCAATAAGCTCTCAGCTTCCATTGGCACGATCTTCTCTCTGGCACGATTCATCAAAAATGGCTGTGTCATCTGGCGGCTGGCCCTGCCCGGCATGGTGCTGGCCTATGGCGGCGGCATGGTCGGCTCCTGGCTCAAGACCATCACGCCCAATGTCTACTTGAAATATCTGCTTTTGGTCGTGCTGCCCATCGTGGCATATTTCACCCTGCGTACCAAGAACTGGCCAGACGAGCCCGGTGTGATCGAGCGCAAAAAGCAGCTGCTGATCGTGTGTCTGGCCTCTTTGGTCATCGGCGCCTATGACGGCTACTACGGCCCCGGCTGCGGCACTCTGCTGATGCTGGTGTGCATCCGTATGGGCAAGCTGGACAGCCGCAATGCCGCAGGCACCGTCAAGGTCATCAATCTGGCATCCAACATCGGCGGCTTGGTCGGTGACTGTCTGGCAGGTTTCGTCCTCTATCGCATCGGCCTGATCGCCGCGGTAGCCTCCATCGCCGGCCATTACATCGGCGCAGGCGTGACCCTCAAGAATGGCGCTAAGATCATCAAGCCCGCCATCATCATCGTGCTGATCCTGCTCACCCTCAAGGTAGGCTCTGAGCTGATCTGGCCGGAATTCTGGAGTTGAGTTATGGGAAAAGAATTGGAATTCAAGCTGGCTGTGCCCGACACCCGGGCGCTGGAAGCGATCTTGTTCGACAAGGAAGTGGCCGCCGTGCGGCAGGGCGACTATGTCCTCTACGACATGGCTACCATCTACTATGACACGGAAGATAAGGCCCTCTCCGCCCGCAAGTGGACCCTCCGCCTGCGGCAGGAGAACTGCGACCTGATCGCCACGGTCAAGACCCCGGCAGGCGGCGATCACACCAGAGGCGAATGGTCCTGCCCTGCGGGGAGCATCGAGGAGGCCATCGATAAGCTCGTGGAGCAGGGCGCGCCCCGGGAACTGCTCGTATTGACAGCCCCCGGCGTGAAGCCCCTGTGCATGGCACGGTTCTGCCGCCGCGCGGCAGAGATCGGGTTCATGGACGGCACGGTCTGCGAACTGGCAGGCGATGTGGGCGCAGTCTGCGCCGGGCAGAAGGAGCGCCCCATCTGCGAGCTCGAGGTGGAGCTGAAGGAAGGCTCTGCCGAAGTGGCAAAGGCCTTTGCCGACGAGCTCTGCGACCGCTTCGGTCTGAAGGAAGAGCCCCTGAGCAAGTTCCAGCGCGCCGCCAAACTGGCAGAATAAAAGGCTCCCTCTGATGAGGGAGCTGGCGCCGCAGGCGACTGAGGGAGAGAAAGAACTGCAATACGCATATCTCTCCCCCAGTCAGCTTCGCTGACAGCCCCCTCGTCAGAGGGGGCCAAGCTATGAGGAGTCACGACATGAAAGTATTATTGCACATCTGCTGTGCGCCCTGTGCCAACCGTCCTCTTGCGCTTTTGCAGGAGCAGGGGCACGAGGTCACAGGCTTCTGGTACAATCCCAACATCCACCCCTTCACAGAATACCGCAGCCGCCGCAACACGGTCCGCGCGTATCTCGATGAGATCGGCGTGGCGCTGATCGAGCAAAACGACTATGCTCTGCGGCCCTTCGTCCGCGCCGTGGCGGAGGACATCGCCCGCCGCTGTGTCAAGTGCTATGAGCTGCGCCTGATGGAGACAGCAAGGACCGCCAGGGAGCAGGGCTTCGATGCCTTCACCTCCAGCCTGTTCATCAGCCCCTATCAAAACCACAGTCTGATGCAGGAGGTGGCACAGCGCGCCGCCGAAGCATACGGCGTGCAGTTCCTCTATGAGGACTTCCGCCCCCTGTTCCGTGAGGGACAGGACTTCGCCCGGGAGCACGGCTTCTATATGCAGAAATACTGCGGCTGTGTGTTCTCCGAGGAGGAGCGGTATCTCAAAGCCAATAAGATCATTCCGTAAAAATATCCCCCCGACAGCGGTGTAGGGGCGTGCAGTGCACGCCTGCGGGCGACCAATGGTCGCCCCTACGATCCTGTCGGGGGTCTGTTTTAATTGATGATCGTTGTGTCCTGCTGCGGCGGGCAGGTGTGATGAGGGAGCCTTTTGGTGCATAGCAGTACGCAAAGCCTCCCCTTGAAAACACAAGGGGAGGTGACAAAACCGCAGGTTTTGGCGGAGGGGATATTTATTTGATCTGTTGCCTTTGGCAGCGCCTCAATTTTGCATTATGCATTTAGCATGACATCACAGTTCGTTCCAGAACTTGATCGCTCTGTCCAGCCAGCCTTCGGCGAGGGTGCCGGTGCCGAGGCCCCAGCTATGGCCGACGGCGTCGAACACCTCATAGATGTGCTTGACACCAAGCTCCGTCAGCTTCTTATCCATGAGCTGTGTACTGGCGATGGGGACAGACTTATCGCCCTTGCACTGCCAGAGGAAGGTGGGGGGATAGGTCTCGGTGGCCTGCTTGTCCACAGAGTAGCGCTCGATCAGCGCTTCGTTCCCGTCATCCTCCTGCAGCAGGTTCTTGCGGCTGCCGCCGTGGCAATACTCCGCCACCAGAGAGATGACAGGGTAGCCAAGGAACATGACAGAGGGCCTGGGCAGGCCGTACTTTTTCCAGCCGATCGACTCCGTGCCGAAGGTGGCTGCCAGATGACCGCCTGCGGAGAAGCCCATAACGCCGTAGTCCTCGGAAACATCAAAATTCTTGAAGATGTACTTCACAGCCGCCGCCAGATCGTCCATGGGGTTGGGATAATGGGCGGCTGCGCCCACGCGGTAGTGGAACACGAAGGCGGAGATCCCTGCCTCCAGCAAAGGCTTCACCAGCGGGAAGGCCTCCACCATGGTACAGCAGCTCCCGTAGCCGCCGCCGGCACAGATCACCACGAACCGCCGGGCATTGGGCACGGGCATAGCCATGAGAGCCGTCTCGCCCTCCAGATCTGTGCCCTTATAAACATCATGATAGAAGCCGGGCTTCACAGCGTATTGGGCAAAGACCTGCATACCTTCCAGCATAGAGGGGTCGTTCCAGTTGGGATCGATGTCCGCGATCTGGCCGATGGTCAGACCATCCATGGGAGCTTCGCCCATGAGGGCATGATAGCGGTGCTTGTCCTCCTCGATGCCAAAGTCCTGCCAATGCAGTCCTGCCACAGGGTTGAGGAAACTGGCCTTGCCGGGGAACCCGACAGCCTTCAGCAATTCGTCGCACCGGGTATCTTTCGTTACGATCATAGTTCTTTCTCCTTTTTATATTCTGCGAGTCCCTGTCTGCCCTCTTCGGTGACAGGCTTGAGCCAGCGCAGAGAGATAAAGTGCCACATGCACATGGTCGCCTTGGGGATGTCCTCTGCCAGATAGGAGATCGCAAAGACGGTCATAAACGGCAGCTTCCAGACCACGGCTGCCAGAACGGTCAGGGTGATGGCGATCGGCCACAGAGAGCCCAGATCCATCAGCATGCCGGACAGGGTATCGCCGCCGGAGCGGAACACGCCCACGATCAGCACATAGGGGATATTCCGCAAAAATGCCTCGACGCCGCAGAAGATGATGATGCGGTAGGCCGTGTCAAGGGTCAGGGCGGAGAGATCGTCACCGGCGGCAAAGAGCCGCACCAGAGGCTCGCGGAACACGATCATCAGAAGTCCCACCACCAGCGCCGTGATCGGCACCAGCAGCGTGAACCGCCACGAATCCGTCAGCGCCCGCTGGATCTTGCCCTGACCGACCGACTTGCCCACCATGATCACGCAGGCATTGCCAAGACCCGCGCTGAAGGCAAAGGCGATATCATTGATGGTCTTGAAGATCGTCACCCCGGCATAGTATTCATAGCCCATGTTGGAATAGATCATATTGAGGGTCAGGATCCCCAGCGCCCACAGGCCCTCATTGAGCATGACCGGCGCGGCCTTTTTATAGAACCGCACCAGATTCTGCCACTTGAAGGCGAAAAGCTCGCGGATATCGCCCACCAGCATATTTTTCTGCACGGCGGAGATGGTCAGGAGCAGAACAGGGCCAAGCCACGCGGAGATGCAGGTCGCCACTGCCGCACCGGCGACCCCCAGCTCCGGCATGCCGAGCTTGCCGAAGATCAGACCATAGTTGACGATGGCATTGGCCACTGTGGTCACGAGGGAGATATAAAGGGGCAGCTTGACCCGCTCCGTATTTCGCAGAACGGTGGACATGATCAGCGTGATCATGGTGGCAGGATAGGAGAAGCAGGCGATCTTCAGATACCGGCTCCCCTGCGCGATCACCGCCGGGTCTTTGTTGAACAGGCTGATGACCTGCTCAGGCGCAAAGAACGCCACACCGAAGAAGAGCAGGGAGATCAAAAGGCCCGTCATCAGCGCCATGCCGTAGACACGGCGGATGCCCTTGAAGTCGCGGGTGCCCCAGAACTGCGCCACGAACACAGACATCCCGGAGCAAAGGCCGAAGGCCAAAAGAGACGCGAACCACGCCCACTGGCCTGCCATGCCCACACTGGAGAGGGTCAGGTCGCCAAGGCGGGAGACCATCAGCGTATCGATCAGCACGAAGGAGCTGGTCAGCACATTTTGCAGTGCGATCGGCAGTGCCAGCCTGCTCGCCACCTGCCAAAACGGCTTATCGCCAAGATAGTTGGTAAGCTTCATAATACCTCCCGGGCAGAAGAATGAACACTGAATAACAAACGATCCGTTATTTTTCATTATTCACTATTCATTATTCATTATTCATTGCGAAAAAAAGGGGAGCAAATGCTCCCCTTTTTGAAGCGTTTTTATGCCATGCCGGCGGTGATGATCGCCATCTTGTAGACTTCCTCGGCGTTGCAGCCACGGGAGAGGTCGTTGATGGGAGCGTTCAGGCCCTGCAGGATGGGGCCGTAGGCATCGTAGCCGCCCAGACGCTGGGCGATCTTATAGCCGATGTTGCCTGCTTCGATGCAGGGGAACACGAAGGTGTTGGCATAGCCGGCGACCTTGGAGCCGGGGAACTTCAGCTGACCGACGGTGGGGGAAACGGCAGCGTCGAACTGCATCTCGCCGTCGATGGCACGCTCGGGAGCCAGCTCCTGTGCGACCTTGGTAGCCTCCTGAGAAAGGCCCACGGTAGCGCCCTTGCCGGAGCCCTTGGTGGAGAAGCTCAGCATGGCGACCTTGGGATCGATGCCAAAGAACTCGGCGGTGTTGGCGCACTCCACGGCGACCTCAGCCAGCTTGCGGGCTGCGGAGACCTTGACATTGCCTTCCTTGTCGAGGGTGTCTTCGTAGGAGATGTTGATGGCGCAGTCGCCCATGCACAGCTTGTCCAGAGGGCCGTCGCCTTCGCGGAACATGATGAA
>JAFSHB010000137.1 GCA_017440525.1 Oscillospiraceae bacterium
ATCGTTGCATACAGGTCGCCGCCTTCGGCGCGTGCCCCATAGCTCTCCACGGAGTCGGTGGCCGTGCCGTGGACCTTCTCGCCGTTCATTACCGTGACGGTCACGGGACTGAAGGCGTCGGCCAGCACGATCTCATCGACTGCCACCATGTAGGTGCTGCCGGAATGCTTCACGAGCTCCGCTTCGGCGCTCACACTTCTGCCCTTATAGTCCTTATAGGTGACCTTGGCAGTCATGCCGGCCTTGCAGTTCTGGAAGTACAGATTCAGGATGATGCTGTCCTCCAGAGACAGGTTGGAGCCGTAGTAGTTCTCGCCCTTCACGCGCTTGTCGGTGCAAGCGACATCGTCTGTTGCCAAGCCCTTCTGGGCGGCAGTCAGCAGCTTATTGGCCAGATCCTTTTCGTTGTAGCCGAAGTAGGTCTGGGCAGCCGCGCCGTAGTTCAGCATATCCACCACCATGGTCTTGACCTTGGCGGTAGAGGTCGCCGCGGCCAGAGCCTTCATGGCGTAGTCTCTCACGGAGGAGGTGTAGACCTCGGAGACAGCATTGCCGTTCTCGTCCACGACCACCACCTCGATGGCGTCTGCCATCTGCTTGGCGGCAACACGATAGCTCACGAGGCTGTAGGTGCTGTTATGCTTGGTGAACGCCGCTTCCACCGTCTCGCCGTTGTGGGTGATCTGGGCCTTATAGCCGTCCTTGAGGTCGGAGGTGTTCACCATGAAGTTCTGCACCAGCTCGTTGCCCAGAGTCATGTTGGAGCCCACGAAGGAGAACTTCGCCTCGCTGTCTGCCGCCTTTTTGGAGATCGTGCCGCAGGCAGGACAGACGGTCTCGCCTGTGGCGTAGGTCACAGCCTTGGTGTGGGCGCACTTGTCGGGCGCGTAGCTCGAGCCGGTGTAGTTCACCACATAGATCACGAGGCTCATCTCGCCCATGACCTCGCCGTCCTTGATCGCCTTGACGGTGACAGGATAGCGGCCGGTCTGGGTACGGGAGGTGCTCCAGTCGAGCTGGCCGTTCTTGGCATTGAACTTCATTCCGGTGGCAAGGCCATCGGCCTCGTAGGTGACGCCTGCGCCTGCCACACCGGTGGTCAAGGTGAACTTATTCCCTGCTTTGATCACCTGATCTTCGGCATGGACGAAGAAGGACGAGGCATCAAAGGTCGCCGACAAGGGGATGGAGAAGGTCTGGCCTTCGGCGATATTGTACTTGTAACCCTTGTCAAAGTCCAGTTCATCGACGAATTCACGGACCAGAGTCTTATCTTCCAGACTGAGTACCGCGGTGGTACCGTTGACCTCTGCATCACGGATGGGATAGACCGCATTTTCCCAACCATCGTTGTTGATATAGATCCAGCGGTCCTTCAACATCTCGGCAGATGCGGGCTCGTCCAGCTCTACGGTGATATAGTAGCCATCCATGGTGATCTCTTTGGTAAAGTCAGTGACATGACCAGTCAGTCTGGGCTTTGCGTCCTCGATCACATCAGCGACCTTGGTAGCTTCGCTGCCCCAAGCGTAGGTCAGCTGCTCCCCTTCATAGGTCACAACACCGGTAGATCCACGGAACTCAAACCTATCATCCACCATGTAAGTGCATTCGGGGTTCGTCGCATAGAGCACATAGTCCACACGGCCGGACTTCTGGATGACCTTGACCGCAGCAGCTCGATCGGTCTCATGCTCGTTACCCTCGATCAGCTCCACATCCACCAGTTCGGAAGAGGCGATGTAGGAGTCATGCTGATAAGGCTCGACGACTGCGGTAAACAGAGTATCCATCCCCTCTTCGCCGCTGCGCCGAACGAGGACATACTCCAGATGGTCGGGGTTTCTGCCGTTCTGCGCAGGCTGGCCTTCTGCCAGAGCCACTTCTGTCATAGGCTCCTCAGAGAGCATGGTCAGCTTCAGATGGATGCCGGCAGAAGTGGGCAGACGATGATGGAAGTCCTCGATAGCCCAATCCACAGAGAAGGTGGTCTCGGGATCGTTGTCTCGGGAAACATCTCGCAGCCAGTTATAGCCGTTGCCGGAGATGGATTCAGCACTGTCGATCACGACGCCATCATAGTCGTACTTCACATCCGCACCTGCATAAGTGCCGAAGGGCTGTTCGACCATTTCAAGACCTTCCGTAGCAGGCTCGATGGTCGTCGCACCGTGGAAGGAGTAGACATGCTCGGAACCGCCGAGGACACGGAAGAAGTCAACAGCATAGTCGACACCGTCACAGCCCTCCACCGTCACCACAGTACGGCGGTAGATGTCCGCATCTTCATAGGCATCGGGTGCCTCGATATCCATGACCTTAGCAAAGCCTGCGTCCTCAAAATGCAGAGGGAAGCCGGCTTCCGGCGAACCACTCTGGCACTTATCGTTGACCAAAACATTGTTATCGGAGACCGTGCCGCGGATCCACTGCATACGCATGGCATCGCCGCCGGTAACGAGCAGCGGATAACCCATGGAGCCGGAAAGGTTCAGACCAAAGGCATCGATGTCAAATCGCAGCTGCTCGCGCTGTGCGTGAGAAGTGGAGGTATAGCCAAAGTAGATATTGTAATCAAAGAACTCTTCATCATTGACGCCCACCATATAGGTCTCGGGGCCCTTGCGCAGGAGCGCCATGCCATGACCGCAAAGCATATCGGACTCGGACATATCCCACTGACCGTTTGCACGGACTGCATTGAGGATATCATTCTTCACACTCTCAGGATCGGGATGGAAGATATCGCCGTGGAG
>JAFSHB010000138.1 GCA_017440525.1 Oscillospiraceae bacterium
GTGCTGAGATCCTGAAGCTGCGTCAGAAGATCGACACCACCTTCCTGTATGTTACCCACGACCAGACCGAGGCTATGACGCTGGGCGATCGTATCGTCATCATGCGTGACGGTTTCATCCAGCAGATCGGCACTCCTCAGGAAGTTTTCGATCATCCCGCCAACCTGTTCGTCGCAGGCTTCATCGGCTCTCCCCAGATGAACTTCTTCGATGCCAAGCTCAACAAGAACGGCGACACCTACTCCGTCACCGTCTGCGGCAACGAGGTCGCTCTGCCCGCCGACAAGCAGGCTGCTCTGAAGGCCAATGGCGTCGAGGCTCAGGACATCACTCTGGGCATCCGTCCCGACCACATCACTCTGGCTGAGGGCACCGGCATCGAGGCCACTGTTGATGTCACCGAGCTGATGGGCTCCACCATCCATATGCATGTCAACATCGACGGCAGAGACTCCATCATCATCCTGCCCACCATCGATCTGGACTCCGACACCAGAAGCTCCTTCGCTTACGGTGCAAAGATCAATGTCGCATTCGGCGGCAATGTCGTGCACATGTTCAGCAAGGAGACCGAGATGAACCTCATCTAATAAGTCATAAAAAAACCTCCTGTGGTTTCCCACAGGAGGTTTTTTTATGACAGTGAAAAGTGAAAAATGAATAGTGAAAAGTTGTGGTGTTACAGCACCATGATGAGGGTGCCCGCGGTGATGAGCAGGCAGCCGATCAGGGACTTGGCGGTGAACTTCTCACCGAGGAACACGAAGGCCAGCACGAGGGTGATGACCACGCTGAGCTTGTCCACCGGCACGACCTTGGAGGCTTCGCCTACCTGCAGGGCCTTATAGTAGCACAACCACGACGCGCCTGTGGCAAGACCCGAAAGGATCAGGAAGATCCAGCTTTTCGTGCTGATGGAGCTGATCGTGTGCTGGACATTGGTGATGAACACCATGCCCCATGCCATGATGACCACGACCACCGTTCGGATGGCGGTGGCTAAGTTGGAGTTGACACCGTCGATGCCCACTTTGGCGAGGATGGATGTCAGTGCCGCGAACACGGCAGATAAGAGCGCGAGGATGAACCACATAAAAAGCCCTCCTTTTTTGCAATGATTATAACACAGACCACAGGGAAGGTGAAGCACCCTTGTTGCGAAATTTTTTGTTCTGTGCTATGATATAAGGCAACAAAAAATAAATGGAGACAGACCTATGTATGAACTGATCACGCAGGAGACCCTGCAAGAATATGAAGCCTTCGTCCAGGGCCATCCCAAGGGCAATTTTGCCCAGAGCTATCTGTGGGGCAAGCAGAAGCCGGCATGGAGCTGGAAGGCCATCGCTGTCCGCGGTGAAGATGGCAAGATCCGCGGCACCATGGCGGTCATGATCCGCACCATGCCCCTTGTCCATAAGACCATGATGTATGCCTGCCGCGGCCCTGTGTGCGACCTCGATGACCGGGAGACCTTCGCGGAGCTTCTGGAGGGCGCGAAGGCGCTGGCAAAAGAGCACGGCAGCTATGTGATCAAGATCGATCCCGATGTGCCCTCTTCCGATACGGCCTTTGCCGGGATGCTCCACAGCTTCGGCTTTACAAGCAAGGAGGGCGGCAAAAATTTTGAGGCCATCCAGCCCAAGTATGTGTTCAGGCTCGATGTGGAAGGCAAGACGGAGGAAGAGGTGCAGGCGGGCTTCCATCAGAAGTGGCGCTACAACATCCGTGTGGCACAGAAAAAGGGCGTGGAGGTGAGGATCTGCGGCAAGGAGATGGTCCCTGCCTTTGCTGATCTGATGCTGACCACCGGTGTCCGGGACGGCTTCGTGACCCGGCAGCCTGAATATTTCGCCGCCATGCTGGACAACCTTGGGGAGCATTGCAGGCTCTATATGGCCTTCCATGAGGATCGGCCCATCGCAGGCACCCTTGCCATCCACTACGGCGATAAGGTCTGGTATCTCTACGGTGCCAGCTCCAATGAGCACCGCAATCTCATGCCCAACTACCTTTTACAGTGGGAGATGATCCGCTGGTCGATCGAGACAGGCTGCCGTATCTATGATTTCCGCGGTGTCTCCGGCGATGTGTCCGAGGATAATCCCCTCTACGGTCTGTACCGGTTCAAAAAGGGCTTCGGCGGCGACTTCACCGAATTCGTCGGTGAGATGGATCTGGTGCTGAACAAGGCGGTCTACCTCTTTATGGAAAAAAGCACGAGCATCTTCAAGGAGCTGCGTAAGGCGGCCTATCTCATCAAGAACAGAAACAAGAAGTAGGGCGGCCGGACCCTCGGCCGCCGAGAAATGGCAGAGACGGCCGGCAGGGGTCTTCCGGCCCTACGGGTGCCGCGCAGAACGGCGCCGCCGAAAGAAGAGGTGAAGCTATGAAGGCCTATATCGTTGAAAAAAAGACGGTATTGCACAATCTGGAATATCTTTTGAACAAGGCGGGGACAGCGCCGATCTGGGCGGTGCTCAAGGGCAATGGCTATGGCTTGGGCGTGGCGCCCATGGCGGAGCTGTGTCTGCAAAAGGGCATCCGCCGCTTTGCGGTGACGGAGCTGGAGGAGGCTGCCGTTATCCGGGAGCAGGACCGTGACGCACAGATTCTGTGCCTGCGTCCTTTGACAGAGCCTGCGGAGCTCAAGCGTCTGCTGGAGCTGGATGTGATCGCCACTGTGGGCGCGACGGAGCATGCGGCAGCCCTTAACAGTGTGGCTGCCCAGATGGATACCGTGGCGGAGGTCCATGTGAAGGTGGACACCGGCATGGGACGCTACGGTTTTTTGCCCAATGAGACGGAGAAGATCCTGGATATCTACCGCTACCACGATCATCTGGCTGTGTCGGGGATCTATACCCACTTCCACACGGCCTTCGGCAAGGAGAAGCATACGGCAAGACAGGTGGAGCTGTTCCATTCCGTCCTCGATGCCATCGCCGGAGCGGGGATCGAATCGGGACGCTGCCACTGCTGCAATTCCCACGCCTTCCTCCGCTTCCCCGAATGGAAGATGGAAGGCGTCCGCCTCGGATCTGCGATCTTGGGCAGGGTGCGGGTGCGCTCCGGTCTTCGCAAGGTCGGCATCTGCGAAGCGGCTGTGGATGAGGTACGCTGGCTGCCCACCGGGCATACCACGGGCTACGGTGCGGCATGGAGGGCAAAAAAGCCCACCAAGATCGCTGTGATCCCCGTGGGCTGGTACCATGGCTTCACCACAGAATACGGCCATGACATCTTCCGTTTCCGCGACTGTCTGCGGGATCTCCTGGGCGCGCTCAAGCGGATGGTCTTCCGCAAAAAGCTCTATGTGAACATCGGCGGCAAGAAGTGTCCTGTGCTGGGCCATGTGGGCATGCTCCACACGGTCTGCGATGTCTCCAAGGTCAAATGTGCGCCCGGCGACAAGGCCACGGTGGAGATCAGCCCTGTGCAAGTCCGTGGGATGGATATCGTGTTCCGATAAAAGCTCGTAGTTTTTAACATCTTCCAACAGGTTTTCCACAAAAAATTCGTTGGCATTCACAAAAACTTCACAGATCCCCCTGTGCCATGCGGTATAATAGGGGCATCCGGAAAAAAGGAAAGGAGCGAATCTGATGCATGGATACGGTTGGGCCATCTGGCTGATCGCCCTGGTGGTCTTCGGCATCGCGGAGGCGGCCACGGTCAGCATGGTCTCTTTGTGGTTCATGGGCGGCGCACTGGCTGCCATGATCGCCCAGTTCCTGGGCGCTGGACCGTGGGTGCAGATCGCGGTATTTTTGGTCGTATCGGCAGTCCTGCTGGCGTGCCTGCGGCCCTTTGTAAGAAAGTTCGTTTCCCCGAAACGGACTGCTACCAACATCGATGCTCTGATCGGCCGTGAGGCCATCATCACCGAGGTGGTGGACGATCTGCGTGCCACGGGCGCTCTGAAGCTGGACGGCAGAGAGTGGACGGCCCGCAGTGCGGCAGGGGAGACCCTGCCTGTAGGGACGGTCGTGAAGATCGTCAAGATCGAAGGCGTGAAGCTCTATGTGGAGCCCGTCTGCGCCGCCGTGACATAACGGCGAGAAGAAAGGAGAAACAAAATGGGTCCTGTTATCGCGATCGTCATCGTCATCATTCTGGCGCTGATCCTGATCATCCGCAACATCCATGTGGTGCAGCAGTCCAAAGCCTATGTCATCGAGCGTCTGGGTGCGTTCTCCGATGTGTGGGGCGTGGGCATCCATCTGAAGATCCCCTTCCTTGAGAAGGTCGTCAAGAAGGTCAGCCTGAAGGAACAGGTGCTGGACTATCCGCCCCAGCCCGTCATCACCAAGGATAATGTCACCATGCAGATCGACACGGTGGTCTATTTCCAGATCACCGATCCCAAGCTCTATACCTACGGTGTGGAGTACCCCATGGTCGCCATGGAGACCCTGACCGCCACGACCCTTCGAAACATCATCGGCGATCTGGAGCTGGATCAGACGCTGACCAGCCGTGATGTGATCAACACCAAGATGCGTGCCATCCTTGATGAAGTCACCGACCCCTGGGGCATCAAGGTCAACCGCGTGGAGCTGAAGAACATCCTGCCTCCCGCTGACATCCAGAGCTCCATGGAGAAGCAGATGAAGGCAGAGCGTGACCGCCGCCAGGCGATCTTGCAGGCAGAAGGCACCAAGCACTCCGCCATCCTCGTGGCAGAGGGCGAGAAGGAGTCTGCGATCCTCCGTGCCGATGCTGAGAAGCAGGCTGCCATCTTGAAGGCACAGGGCGAAGCCGAGGCGATCATGGTCGTGCAGAAGGCACTTGCTGATTCCATGCGGATGCTCAATGAGGCATGCCCCAACGATCAGGTCATCAAGCTCAAGGCGCTCGAAGCCATGCAGAAGGTCGCAGACGGCAAGGCGACCAAGATCATCATCCCCTCCGAGATCCAGGGGCTGGCAGGTCTTGCGACTTCCCTCAAGGAATTCGCCAAGGATTGACCCCATATCATACGGATCGCCGCGTCAGGCAGACGCGGCGATCCGTTTTTTCTTGTAATATCCAAAGATTTTTGCTATAATATCCTATCATAGCGAAAGTCTACCCTTATGGGAGGTGGGAAAACGGATGAAAAAACGGTTTTTCAGGATGCTGCAGCCGGGATCGTTCATCTATTTCGCGGCATTGGCAGCGTTGGCGATCGCCTGCATCGTGCGGCGGGAATTCCTGTTGGCCGGCGGCGGTGCCGTTCTGCTGATCCTGCTGTTCATCTATGACCGTGCGAACAGACAGCGGCGCAAGAAAGCGCTCATGAGCTATCTGCATCATACAGCCGGCTCCCGCGATCCCGGTGTCAACGGACAGGCGCCTTTCCCGGCAGCTACGATCAAGATGACGGACGGTGAGATCGTCTGGGCCAATGCGGAGTTCTGTGCCATCGCCCATATCCGCGATGAGCGGGAGTACCGCAAGATCGACAGTGTGATCCCCCGGTTCGCCACCCGCTGGCTGACGGAAGGCAGCGCAGAATGCCCCAGTGAGGCTGTGATCGACGGCCGCCGCTACCGTGTCTACGGTACCATGGTGCGCTCCAGCGATGCGGATGCCTCGGCGCTTTTGGCCAACATCTATCTGGCTGATACCACGGACTTGCTCAACACCAAGGACGAATATATCCGCAGCCGTCCCGTGGTCTGCCAGATCCTGGTGGACAACTACGATGAGCTGACCAACAATCTGCCCGACGGTGCGATCTCCAATCTGGATGCCGCCATCAATCAGAAGATCGGGGACTGGTGCAAGGATCTGGGCGGCCTTCTGAGAAAATATGAGAGGAACCGCTATCTGCTGATCCTGGAGGCCAAGGATCTGCATGGCCTGCAGGAGAACAAGTTCTCCATTTTGGATGAGATCCGTACGGTGCTAAACCCCTCCGGCATCGCGGCTACAGTGTCGATCGGCATCGGCAAGGACGGTGTGGATCATCAGGAGGATCTGGGCTTTGCCGCCCTTGCCATCGAGATGGCGCTGTCCCGCGGCGGCGATCAGGTGGTCATCAAGGACCGGTATAACTTCAACTTCTTCGGCGGACGCTCCAAGGAGACTGAGCGCCGCACCAAGGTCAAGGCCAGAGTGGTGGCAGGATCTCTGGCGGAGCTGATCCGTCAGTCCGACCATATCTTCGTCATGGGCCATAAGATGGCAGATCTGGATGCTTTGGGCGCGGCCGTGGGCCTGCTCCCCATCTTCCGCAAGCATGGAAAGACGGTCAGGATCGTCATGGACAGGGCAAGGACTGCGGCAGGACCGCTGCTGGATACCTTGGCCCAGCATCCCGAATACAGCGAACTTTTCATCTCCGGTGAGGATGCGCTGGTGGCAGCGGACAACAGGAGCCTCTTGATCGTGGTGGATACCAATCGGCCCTCTCAGGTGGAGCATCAGGGGCTCCTGGAGTCCATGAGCCGTGTGGCGGTCATCGACCATCACCGCAGAGCGGCGGACTATATCGAGCAGGTGGTGCTCAGCTTCCACGAGCCCTTTGCATCGTCTGCCTCGGAGCTGGTGGCGGAGATCCTGCAGTATGCTGTGGAGACCAAGGATATCCGTCCAGTGGAGGCACGGGCCCTGCTTGCCGGTATCGTGCTGGATACCAAAAACTTCTCCGTCCGTACCGGTGCCCGCACCTTTGAGGCCGCGGCCTTTCTGAGAAGAGCCGGCGCTGACACGGTGGATGTGAAGAAACTGCTGCAGAGCGATCTGGACGATACGGTCGCCCGCTACAAGATCGTACAGCAGGCCAGGCTCTACCGCAGCGATATCGCGATCGCGCCGCTGGACTATACCGTGCCGAGACCCATGGCAGCGGCGGCGGCGGACGAGCTTTTGAATGTCCGCGGCGTGACGGCCTCCTTCGTGCTCTTCCCCGATGGTGAGCAGGTGATCGTCTCGGCCCGTTCCATCGGTGAGACCAATGTGCAGGTGATCCTGGAGAAGCTGGGCGGCGGCGGCAATGCGGCGATCGCAGGCGCGCAGGTATCCGATAAGGATGTGCGTACCGTGCTTCTGGAGCTGATCGCCGCGATCGATAAATTCTACGAAACTTGAGAAAAGGAGATAATACCATGAAAGTGATCTTATTGCAGGATGTGAAGGGTCAGGGCAAAAAGGGCCAGCTGATCGATGTGTCCGATGGCTACGCAAGAAATTTCCTGCTGCCCAAGAAGCTGGCGCAGGAGGCCACTGCCGACAATGTCAACACCATGAAGATGAATGATAAGGCCCTGCAGGAGAAGCGGCAGAAGGAGCGCGAGGAAGCGCTGGCGCTCTCCAAGGTGCTGAAGGAGATGACGCTGACCGTCACCGCCAAGGGCGGCGGCGCAGGCAGGCTCTTCGGCTCTGTGACCAACGCCGAGATCGCGGATGCCTTGGAGAAAGACCACAAGATCAAGCTGGACAAGCGCAAGATCGTGTTGGAAGAGCCCATCAAGATGACCGGCCTTTACACCGTCCGCTGCAAGCTGGGCTACGAAGTGGTCGCAGAGCTGAAGGTGGAGATCAAAGAAGCGTAAGGTATCATATGGGCGGGCAATGCCCGCCCATACAGTAATGACGGCAGTGAAGACCTGTTCGTAGGGGCGACCATCGGTCGCCCGGTGCAGGCACTGTCCGCAGATCGACCGGAGGTAAAACATGGAAGAACTGCTTTCCAAACAACTGCCCTATTCTTTGGAGGCGGAGCAGTCCGTTTTGGGTGCCATGCTGATCGACAGCCGCTGTGTGGCGGATGTTATCGGTGTCCTGCGCCCCGATGATTTTTTCCTGCAGCAAAATAAGGATATCTATGAGAGCATCTACACCATGTTCAACTATTCCGAGACCATCGACCCTGTCACGGTACTGGAGAAGATGAAGCATCGCGGTGTCTATGATGAAAAGACCGGCAATTATCTGATGCAGCTCATGGAGATCACACCTACGGCTGCCAATGTGGCGCAGTATGCCGCCATCGTGCGGGATAAGGCCATGCTTCGCAACCTTGCCGTGGCGGCGGATGAGATCCATACCAGCGTCATGGACGGCACCGGCACAGCCGGAGAGGTCATGGAAGCGGCAGAGAAGAAGATCTATGCGCTGCGAAACGGCATGAGCTCCGAATCTCTGACCCCCATCGGTGTGGTGCTGGTGGATGTGTTCGAGCGGCTGGACGAGCTGAGCATGCTCGATCAGGCATTCCCCGGCCAGTCCACAGGGCTTGTGGATCTGGACAGGATGATCAACGGCCTGAATAACTCCGACCTTATGATCCTGGCGGCTCGTCCCGGTATGGGCAAGACCTCTCTGGCGCTGAACATCGCGCTTGCTGTGGGAAAGAAGAGCAAAAAGACCGTGGCGGTATTCTCTCTGGAGATGTCCAAGGAGCAGCTCGGCATGCGCCTTCTTTCCAACGAGAGCTTCGTGGATAATAAAAAGCTCCTGACCGGCAAGCTGACGGAGGAGGAATGGACGAAGATCTCCATGGCATCGGCGGCTCTGAGCCAGACCGATATCCGTGTGGACGACAACCCGTCCATCACTGTGGCGGAGATGAACGCCAAGTGCCGAAGACTCGATAATTTGGGCCTGATCGTCATCGACTATCTGCAGCTGATGACCTCCGCCGGCGGCGATAGGAAGTCCGGCGAGAACCGCGTCAATGTGGTCAGCGACATCTCCCGTGCGCTGAAGATCATGGCAAAGGAGCTCAATGTGCCGGTCATCTGTCTGAGCCAGCTGTCGCGTTCGAGCGAAAAGCGCGGTGAGAACAAGCGGCCGATGCTGTCCGACCTGCGAGAATCCGGCTCTATCGAGCAGGATGCCGATGAAGTGCTGTTCATCCATCGCGAGGGCTATTATAACAACGACCTTCCCAATAAGAATGTGGCGGAGCTGATCGTGGCAAAGAACCGCCACGGAGAGGTCGGCACCGTCGAGGTCCAGTGGCTGCCCGAGGTCACCACCTTTGCCGACAGGGAATGGAAGCATGCAGAGCCTTGATCTGACCTTCCTTCGAGGCAGGACCGTGACCTGCGCCGTCTCCGGCGGCGGAGATTCCGTGGCGCTTCTGCATCTGCTCAGGGAAAACAAAGAGACGCTGTCCATCGATCTTCGTGCGGCCCATTTCCATCACGGCCTGCGTGAGACTGCCGATCGGGACGAAGCCTTCGTCAGAGACCTCTGTGCCCAATGGGGCATCGAGCTGGATGTGGGAAGGGGCGACACCCTTGCCTATGCCGGAGCTGAGGGCCTGAGCGTGGAGGAGGCGGCGAGAAAGCTGCGGTATGACTTCCTGCTGAGGCGGGAAGGACTGATCGCGCTGGCGCACCATGGCGACGATCAGGTGGAGACCGTTCTTTTGAACCTTTTGCGCGGCACAGGGCTTCGGGGGCTGTGTGCCATGGAGCGGCAGTCGGGCAGGCTCGTTCGACCGCTCCTGTCTGTGAGCAGGGCTGAGATCGAGGCATACCTTGCGGCGCACGATCTGCCGAGGTGTCTGGATGAGACCAACGATGAGGACGATGCCCTCCGCAACCGTCTCAGACACCATGTGATCCCCCTTTTGAAACAGGAGAACCCCGCCCTCACCGAGACGGTGGGGCGTATGACTGCACTCCTGCAGGCGGACGATGCCCTTCTGCAGGCAGAGGCTGAGGCACTTTTAAAAAAAGCGGAGACAGACGGCGGCTACGACTGCTGTGTGCTTCGCGCTTCCCCCTACTGCCGCCGCGCCGTGCGGATCTTGCTGGACAGGCTGGAAAAGCCCTCCATGGCCCATGTGGATGCCGTCTGCGGCCTGATGGAGGATCTCAGCGGCACGAAGACCGTGGATCTTCCGGGCATGCGGGCTGTGCGGGAGTATGGGATCTTATCTGTAAGGAGCCATCGGAAAACATCGATCCCTGCCCCTGTATCCGTTCGAGCGGACGGTGCCGGACATATCTTTTGGAACGGCTGGGAGATCCGATGGGCCGATATCTGTGGAGAGCTGACCGTTCGCGGCCGTCAGCCGGGCGATGAGATCCGCCTGCCCGGCGGCACCAGGACTGTGAAAAAACTGCTGATCGACCGCAAGCTCCCCAAAGAATGCCGGGATGGTATCCCCATCGTACTGCTGGATGGAACGGTCCTGGCGGTGGGCGATGCGGTGTGCATCTGTAAAAACATCCATATCAAGGAGAGAGACATATGATCAACAAGCTGGATATGATGGCAGACATTCAGGAAGTTTTGCTGACCGAGGAGCAGATCCTGGCCCGCATCAAGGAGATGGGCAGGCAGATCACCGAGGACTACAGAGGCAAGGAACTGGTCCTGATCGGCATCCTCAAGGGCGTGGTGCCCTTCTATGCCGCCATGGCGCAGGCGATCGACCTGCAGGTGCAGGAGGAGTTTATGTCCGTCAGCTCCTACGGTGCAGGCACTGTCTCCAGCGGCAAGCTCATCATCCGTAAGGATATCGATATCGACATCGAGGGCAAGGATGTCCTGATCCTGGAGGATATCCTCGATTCCGGCCGCACCCTCCGCGGTGTGATGCAGATGTTCGAGGCGCGGAGACCCGCTTCTGTGAAGATCTGCACCCTCCTCGATAAGCCCGAGGGCCGTGTGGAGCAGGTGGAGGCCGCCTATGCGGGCTTTACGGTGCCCAATGCCTTCGTAGTCGGCTACGGCCTCGATTATGCGGGCTACTACCGCAATCTGCCCTTTGTGGGCATCCTGAAGCCTGAGGTCTATCAGGACAATTAAGACTAAAGGAGAACGCATTTGAAACGAAGAAACCCCATTGGCGCGATCATTTATCTGGTGATCCTCGTCTTGTTGCTCTCCACCCTGCTCGGTCAGTTCGGCCGCACAGGGGAGGAGGCACTGTCCTATGCACAGGTGGTGGAGATCTTCCGCTCCGAGGATGTAAAGGAGTTCACGCTGTCCGCCGAGGGCGTGCTGACCATGGAGCTGCATTCGTCCTCCGAACCGGTGTTTGCCGAGATCGGTGATGTGGATCTGTTCCATGCCGATCTCGATGACCTGATCGACAGCCAGTATGAGGCAGGCATCCTGAAGGACTACAACTATCTGCCGGAGGACACCTCCTTCAACTGGCTCTCTGTGGTGCCCTATATCATCCTCGGCGTCTTTATGCTGGTGGTCATGGTGATCGCGATCCGCCGCGCAGGCGGCGGACAGAACTCCATGGCAAAGTTCACCAGAGCCAACGCCCGCATGGGAACGGGCGGCAGGAAAGTGACCTTTGCAGATGTGGCGGGTGCCGATGAAGAAAAGGAAGAGCTGCAGGAGGTCGTGGAGTTCCTCCGCGATCCTGCGCGGTTCACCCGACTGGGTGCCCGCATCCCCAAGGGAATCTTGCTGGTAGGCCCTCCCGGCACCGGCAAAACGCTGCTGGCAAGAGCCGTGGCAGGGGAGGCTGATGTGGGCTTCCTTTCGATCTCCGGCTCTGATTTCGTGGAGATGTATGTGGGCGTCGGTGCCAGCCGTGTCCGCGATCTGTTCGAGCAGGCCAAGAAGCAGGCGCCTGCCATCGTGTTCATCGATGAGATCGACGCTGTGGGCCGCCGCAGAGGTGCCGGTCTTGGCGGCGGACATGACGAGCGTGAGCAGACCCTCAACCAGCTGCTGGTGGAGATGGACGGCTTCGGCAAGAACGAGGGCGTCATCGTCATGGCAGCCACCAACCGAAAGGATATCCTGGATCCTGCCCTTCTGCGCCCCGGTCGGTTCGACCGTCAGATCTATGTGGGCGCGCCCGACTGGAAGGGGCGCAGGGAGATCTTAAAGGTCCATGCCAAGGATAAGCCCTTGGCGGAGGATGCGGATCTGGAGCGGCTGGCGAAGGCTACCACAGGCTTCACCGGCGCAGATCTGGAGAACCTTCTCAACGAAGCGGCGCTCCTTGCCGCCAGAGAAAAGAAGGATGCCATCTGCGGTGCGGATCTGGAGGAGGCCATGCTGAAGGTCATCGCAGGCCCGGAGAAACGCAGCCGCGCGGTCTCGGAGCATGCCAGAAAGCTGACTGCCATCCATGAGGCAGGCCATGCTGTTGCCATGTACCATCTGCCTACCCACGATCCTGTCCATCAGATCACGATCATCCCCAGAGGGGGAGCGGGCGGCATGACCATCAGCCTGCCGGAGGATGACAGGAGCTACGCATCCCGCAACGAGATGTTCGAGCGGATCGTCTCTCTCCTGGGCGGACGGGTGGCGGAGCAGCTGTTTTTGGAGGATATCTCCACCGGTGCCTCCAACGATATCGAGCGGGCCACGGAGCTTGCAAGGGATATGGTCATGCGCTATGGTATGAGCGAGACGCTCGGTCCTGTGAATTACGGCAGTGACAGCGAGGTGTTCCTTGGCCGGGACTATGAAAAGACAAGATCCTACTCCGAAGCCTCCGCAGGCAGGATCGATGAAGAGGTGAAGCACCTCATCGACCGCGCCTACGAAAAATGCGGGGAGATCCTGCGTGAGCATGAAGACCGGGTGAGGTCCGTTTCTGCGTATCTGCTGGAACACGAGACCATGGACGCCGAGACCTTCAAGACCTATATGCAGTAACATGAGCGCGATGCCTTCAGGCATCGCGCTCATGTTGTTCGTTTCGGTACTGTCTGGCGGAGCAGCCCACGATCGAGCGGAACACTCTGCCGAAATGGTTGTGATCGGAGAAGCCTGTGCGGTAGGCGATCTCGGTGATGGGCAGTTTCGTCTCGATCAGGAGCTTTTCGGCATATTGGATGCGCCGTTTGCGGACATATTCTGCCAGACCGCAGCCCAGATGATCGGCGCACAGTCCATACAGCCGCGTGCGCCCCATGCGGAACGCGGCACAGATATCCTTGGCACGGATGCTCTGGTCGATGTGATCGTCGATATAGTGATCAAGCTGACGGATCAGGTCGGAGCCCATGGGCGTGACCCAGCGGTTGCTCATCATAAAGCTGCCGATCGCCTGCAGGACCGTGGCGGCCGCTCCCAGCTCCTCGGCGGATCTGATGGGAAGGGCCTCCGCTGCCTCGGCAAGCTCCGGGAAGCGCGCCTTCAGATCGGCTTTGGTGCTCTCACAGGTCTCTCTGGTCAGGATCTGTCCGAACATCACATAGGCCAGTACATTGTGGCTGTCGCGAATCGGCACCACAGCCTCGGTCAGCCCCGCATGACAGCGGTAGATCACGGCCTCTTTCGTCTTGGCACAGGTGCGGCAGCCCTGCATATCGCTCTTTTCGCAGGCCGCGTTCCCTTCCGATGTGCGGCGAAGCTGTGTGCAGAACTGTTCCCGGTCGGTGGGATAAGCCAGAAGCTCCCGAAAGGCGGCATCAAAGATCACGATTCGGATCTTCGTGAGCGTATGGAAATCCCGCAGGACGCTGTAAAGGCTCTCTGTGTTCAGCCGGAGCATATCCATCCCTCCTTAAGACCATTATAGCACAGATCGCCGCGATGCGATAGATTTGTTTGTTTGCGGACGAATATGATGTATTTTGGATAGATCTGTCTATTATCTCAAAGGCTGTTTGGTGTATGCTGAAAGAAAAAACAAGGAGGATCCATATGAAAAAGATGACATTCGCCCTTTGCTTCTGCAACCGCGGCTTTATGCCCGGTGAGCTGATCTATGGTGCCAGAGAGGATATGGTCAAGGCCGTCACCGATGCCGGCTGCGACTATATCATGATGGATGCGGAGCTGACCCGTTACGGCGGTGTGGAGACCAGAGAGGAGGGGCGGCTCTATGCCCAGTGGCTCAAGGAGCACGAAGGGGAGTATGACGGCGTGATCTTCTCCATGCCGATCTTTGCCGATGAGAACGGTGCGATCACGGCTCTGCAGGATGCAGGCGTCCCGATCCTGATGCAGGCCTATCCCGATGAGATCGGCAAGATGGACTTTGCCCATCGCCGCGATGCCTACTGCGGCAAGTTCTCCGTGACCGATGTGTTCTGCCAGTATCAGGTGCCGTTCACGGTGATGAAGCCTCATGTGGTACATCCTCTGAGCCCGG
This sequence comes from Oscillospiraceae bacterium, assembly GCA_017440525.1. Taxonomy (GTDB): domain Bacteria; phylum Bacillota; class Clostridia; order Oscillospirales; family Oscillospiraceae; genus Avoscillospira. The sequence goes on from JAFSHB010000138.1 coordinate 14,027, forward strand.
CCTTCGCGCAGAACCTCCGCGACTTCGCCGCCATCTGCCGCGTGGTGAACGGCATGAAGCGCTTCAACCTCGGCTGTATCGGCGCGCGCACCACGGCGTTCAAGACCGTGCGCTTCGATGAGATCGCCATGCAGAAGTTTGGCATCAATGTGGAGAGCTTCGACCTGTCCGAGCTGTTCGCCAAGGTCGGGGAAAAGGCCGATGACGATGCGGCTGTCCTTGCAAAGCAGGAGCGGCTGAAGGACTATACCGACTGCTCCCTCGTGCCAGAGGAGAATATGCTGACCCTTGCCAAGGTGTCGGTGGTCATCGACGAGTACATCGAAGGATATCATCTCGATGCTCTGGCTCTGCGGTGCTGGAACGAGATGGAGACCTACCTCCGCATCTGCCCCTGCGTGCTTTTGTCTGAGCTCAATGACCGGGGCATCGCCGCCTCCTGCGAGATCGATATGTGCTCCGCCATCGTTATGCGTGCCATGAGCCTTGCCACCGAGGGCGCAGCTGCTGTCCTCGACTGGAACAACAACTACGGCGAGGAAGCGGACAAGGTGATCTTGTTCCACTGCGGCCCGGTCGCCCAGAGCCTGATGGCAGGCAAGGGCACTGTGACGGAGCACAAGATGTTCGCCAAGAACGATCCCGGCTCCGGCTGGGGCTGCAACGAGGGCCGCATCAAGGCCATGCCCATCACCATCTCCAACTGCCAGACCAGAGACGGTCAGATCCTCATCTACGCCTCCGAAGCGAAGTTCACCGACGATCCGATCGAGGAGGGCTTCTTCGGCTGCGGCGGCGTAGCGGAGATCCCCGATCTGGAAAACAAGCTCCTGAAGCTGGCCCGGGGCGGCTTCAAGCATCATACCGCCATCTGCGAGGGCCATGTGAAGGAGATCCTGAAGGAAGCCTTCACCACCTACCTCGGCTACACCTGGGTGGATATCGATGGTCAGTCTGGGTGTTGATGTGGGCGGTACCGGCTGTAAATGCGTCGCCTTTTCCGAAAGCGGCGTACAGCTGGCGGCAGCCTATGCGGAATATCCTGTGGCGGCAGGCACAGACCGTCTGCCGCCTCAGCTGCTGACCCGATGCGTGTTCGATGTGATCCGGCAGTGTGCCGCGCAGGTGGAGGGCGTGGCGGTCATTACCGTGTCCTCCTTTGGAGAATCCTTCGTGCCCTTAGATGAAAACGGCGAAGCTCTGACGGACATCCTTCTGTATTACGGCGACGGCAGGAACGAAGCCTTTGAAGCATTGGTCGAAACGGTGGGTGCAGAGCGGATCGCACAGATCGCCCGTGTGCGGCCGGATCCCTCTTACTCCCTTGCGAAGATGCTCCTGACGAAGCAGGCGGACAAGTTCCTTTTTGTGGCGGGCTTCCTTGCGTGGAAGCTCTGCGGTGTCATGGCTTCGGACGAGGCGCTGGCCTGCCGCAGTATGCTCTATGATGTACAGCACCGCTGCTGGTCGGAGGAGCTGATAAAGGCGGCAGGACTGCGGCAGGAACAGCTGCCCAAAGTCCTTCCGGCAGGCACTGCTCTTGGCAGCTTGCTGCCTGAAGCTGCGGCTATGCTGGGTCTGCCCGAGACTGTCAAAGTGGTCCTGGGGACCCACGATCAGATCGTGGGCGCATTGGGCGCAGGTGTACAGCAGCCGGGGGATGCCGTGGATGTGTGCGGCACCTGCGAGTGTCTGACTCCCATGTTCCGTGATGTGCCCGATGCGGCGTTCACGGCCCACAACTTCGCCTGTGTGCCGTACTTCGACGGCTTCGTGACCTATGCCTATAATGTGTCCGCAGGCTCTGTGGTGCGGTGGTATCGTGATGCCTTTGGTGTGGGCTACGGCAAAATGGATGAGACCTGCCCGCAGCATCCTACAGATCTGCTGATCCTGCCTTTTTTACAGGGCATGGGCGGCACGCCCGATGTCGTTCCCGATGCGGTGGGCACCATCGTCGGCCTGACGACAAAAACGCGTCTGCCGGATATCTATCGGGCGGTGCTGGAGGGCATCACCTATGAGCTGCGGTATAATATCGAGCTTTTGACTGCCTCCGGCGTACAGATCCGGCAGATCTATGCCGCAGGCGGCGGCGCCCGATCCGCGCCGTGGATGCAGATCAAGGCAGATATCCTGAATTGCCCGGTCACCCCTGTGGCTGCGGAGGAGACAGGTGCGTTGGGCAGCGCAGTGCTGGGCTTTGCCGCTGTGACAGGGGAGGATGCCTTCTCCATCGCAAGGCGTTTTGCCCGATACGGTCGGCCCGTCGAGCCCAATGCGGAGCACGCTGCGATCTACGAAGAAAAATATGAAACATACAAGGCCTTGCGCCGAATGTACAGGAAAGGAAAACACTGATATGCCGATCATCACAGGCCGGGAGAATGTCCTGGCTGTTTATGAAAAAGCCGCCCGAAAGGGCTGGGTCATCCCGTGCTTCTGCTCGGAGAATCTGACGACCACCGAGGCTGTCCTCACTGCGGCCCAGACCTTTGCGGAGGAGATGGGACATGAGACTGTCCCTGTTATCCTCGCGATCACCAACCGGTACGACCACCGCAGTCAGTCGGTCAACTACACCTGTACCCGCAGGTGGGATATCGGACTGAAGCTGTTCCGCGAGAGCCTTGATATTCTGGCAGAGGCATTTCCAAGGGTGGAGATCCTGATCCATCTGGATCATACCCAGCATGACAGCGATGCAGAGCTGCTGGAGAGCGATCTGAGCAGATATTCCTCTGTGATGTATGATGCATCGAGCCTTCCATTGGAAGAGAACATCCGAAAGACTGCGGACTATGTCCGCCGCAAAGGCCATCAGCTGGTGGTGGAGGGCGCCTGCGATGAGATCGTGGATGCCACAGGCGAGGCTCGCTGTGCCATCACCGATGCCGATAAGTGTGCCGACTATATGGCCCGCACCGGTGTGGATATCGTGGTGGCGAACTTGGGCACAGAGCATCGTGCTTCCGGCAAGGATCTGCAGTATCATTCCGAGGCCGCCAAAGCCATCCGCGCAAAGATCGGCCCGAAGATCTGTCTGCACGGCACATCTTCTGTGACCAACGATCAGATCAGGAGGCTCTTTGACGACGGCATCTGCAAGGTCAATATCTGGACAGCGCTGGAGCGGGATGCCTCTCCCATGCTGACGGCGTTCATCGTCAAAAATGCCGCCAGATGCGGCGGTTCGGACACAGAGACCGCGCTGATCGAAGCAGGATATCTCACACAGGACAGCCGCAGCGGCGCCAGCGCATCGCTGCAGCATTTTACCACAACTGCAAGACAGCAGATCATTTTTGAAGAGATGGTGAAGATCGCCCGCAGCTATCTGGATCTGTGGTATGTCTAAAGCAAAAATGTGCGCATGGAGCTTTTCCATGCGCACATTGCTCGTTTTGCTTATTCCTCAGTTTCGTTGGTGTCCATGCGGTCGAAGCGGTCGGTGGTCTCTTCGAACACCGAGTCCAGCTCTGACAGCGCTTCCTGCAGTCTCTGCAGGTTCATGCCCAGATCGTCGGACAGGCTCTTGATGTCCTGCCCCACCTGCTCGTAGCGGCCTGCGGTCTCTTCGATCAGATCGTCCAGATGGCGGCGGATCTTGGCGGCACGCTCTGTGGTGGCGCGCTCCAGTGCCTCTGCGCGGCGGTAGGCCTCCAGCTCCATGGAGCTGTAGTCCTCCTCGGGGGCGTCGGGCTCCATGGAAAGCGCCTCCTCCAGCATCTTCTGGGTCTCCTCCAGGGCGGCTCTGGTCTCAGCCAGCTCTGCCTCCAGCGCGCTGGATCTGCCCTCTTCCAGCTCCAGAGTGTGTCGGACGGAATTGAGCTGCTCCAGGAGCGCTTCGCGCTCCTCTTTGGCGCTGCGGAGCTCTTTCTGATGCTCGGCGCACAGGGCCTCGATATAGTTTGCCACATCAGAGCGGTTGAAGCCGCTCAGAGAACTGCGGAATTTGGAAAAATCATTCATGGGGATATCCTCCAATGAAAATGTGTCAGTTTTCCTCATTTTAGCACAGGTATTTCGAAAAAACAAGGTTCAGTTGACTCTTTACAAAAAACCGTTCCTTTGATATAATATCTCGGCGATCCCTATGCGCCCGTAGCTCAGCTGGATAGAGTGACAGACTCCGACTCTGTAGGTCGCACGTTCGAATCGTGTCGGGCGTACCAAGAAAAGCCATACCGCTTTTGCGGTGTGGCTTTTTGATCGCCTTTGGCAATTTCGGAACGGGCAAGCCCGTTCCCTGCGGATGGGGAGGAAGTGCGACCGGTATCGTAGGGACGCCCCTCCCGGAGCGTCCGCGTTTTATTTGCTTTTTTGGGAAAGTGTGTTATCATGATATAGAAAGAAGGTGCGGTATGGAACAAGACTTGAGAAAGCAGCGGATGCTCAACGATCCCATCCGCAAGGTGATCCCGGCCATGGCGATCCCTACGATCGTGGCTTTTTTGATCAACTCCATCTATTCTCTGGCTGATACTTATTTTGTCTCCGGGCTTGGTACCAATGCCACGGCGGCGGTGTCGGTCAATGCTTCGCTGGACCAGCTCATCATGATGTGCGGCTCCCTGCTGGCTGTGGGTGCCAACAGCTATATCGCGCGGCTCCTGGGCAAGGGACAGGATGAGAAAGCCAGCCGTGTGCTGTCTACTGCGTTTTTTCTTGCGCTCATCATCGGTACCGCATTGCTGATCGTCGGTTCTGTCTGGATGCTGCCCATGGTGCGTCTGCTGGGCGCGACGCCCACCTGTGAGCGATATTCGGTAGAGTATGCTACCTATGTGCTGCTGGCGGCACCGTTTATGGCATCCTCCTTCGTGCTCAACCAATGTCTGCGCTCCGAGGGCAGCGCCATGCTGTCCATGATCGGCATGGGCTTCGGCGGGATCCTCAACTGTGTGCTGGACCCCATCTTTATTTTCGGACTGGAGATGGGCGTGGCAGGAGCATCTTTGGCGACGGCGATCTCCAAGGTGGTGAGCTTTGCCATTTTGGTGTTCCCCTATATCACGAAGCGCAGTCTCTTGCGGCTGTCCATCAAGAACTTCCGCCCCTCCCGGGATATCATGAAGGAGATCGTCACGGTCGGCGCATCGTCGATGTTCCGCTCCGGTCTTGCGGTGGCGGCAGGCATCCTCCTCAACGATATGGCAGGCAATATCTCCGACTCTGTGCTGGCGGGCATCGGTGTGTCCACCAAGATCATGATGTTCCCCTTCAGTATCATCCTCGGCTTCGGTACGGGATTCCAGCCTGTGGCGGGCTTCAACTGGGGCGCGGAGCGGTATGACCGTGTGCGGGAGAGCTATCGGTTCTCCTCTGTGGTTGCCCTCGCAGGCGCGGTGGTCATGGCGGCGGTCCTTGCCATTTTCGCAGATCCCATCATCGTGGCCTTTGCCGGAGCCGATCCCGAGATGCGGCAGATCGGCGGCCTGTGCATCATCCTGCAATGCATCTCTCTTCCGGTCCATGCATGGGTGGCGGTGGTCAATATGTACTGCAACGGCCTTGGCAATGCTGCAGGCGCGTTTTTGCTGGCAACAGCCCGACAGGGCACCTGCTTCATCCCGATCCTGTTCCCCATGGCTTCCATGTTCGGGGCTTACGGGATCGCCTCCGTGCAGGCTGTGGCCGATGTGCTGACGCTGCTCCTTGCCATCCCCATCGCGGTCTATATGGCAAAGAAAGTCGCGAACGCGGAAAAGAACAAAGGCATCCTCCTGTGAGGATGCCTTTGTCTTACGAATGAATAATGAATGATGAATGATCGAGGGGTCGGCAGAGCCGACGACCGGAATAAAATAAGATCGTCGCGGAGCGGACACCTTCATTGGCAATTATCAATTATCAATTGTCGATCGCTCTGAGGTCGCCTTTGCTCTTTTCGCGGAACTCCGTGGGGGTGCAGCCGTATTCGCGCTTGAACTGCTTGCAGAAATTATTGATATCGGAAAAGCCGCAGGCATCGGCGATCTGATTGATGGGCGTTTCGGTATCGTGGATCGAGATCGCTGCATGCTTGAGCCGCAGGAGGGTCAGATACTGCTTGGGGCTGTAGCCGGTCAGCTCTTTGAACTGGTGGGAGAGGTAGTGCGGAGAGATATAGTAGCTCCTGCAGATATCTGCGATCCGAAGGGGCTCTGCAAAATGACGGTCCAGATGCTTCTGCACGGCCAGGATCCGTCCGCGGCAGGTCTGCTCCTGCAATTGGGGGAAGCGCCCGCGGACATGGATCAGGAGCTCCGTGATATAGCAGGCCGCCAGTTGGTCGGCGTAGGGGATATCGCAGGGGCAGTCTACGATGCGGCGGAAGATATCCAGCACGGTATCCCGGATCTCGGAGACATCGAGACAGTGGGAGAAGGTGTCGGTGTGGTTCTTCAAAAGATTCAAAAGCTCCGGATCCTGGATGCACATATCCGTCACCGGAACATGGAGGGTGACACAGTAACGGGCATAGGTGTCGCTGCAGGGGCTCAGGGAATGCTTTTCCAGATTGGCCAGCAAGATCAATGTGTTTGGTCCTGCGGTATAGTGCTTTTGGCCCACCTGCAGTTCTACCGCGCCATCCTCCACGAAGAGGATCTCATATTCATTGTGATGATGGAAATCGTTTCGGACTTTCCCCACCGAACGGACGGCGGAGGAGATCATCGTGCTGTCCTGCATACCATACCTCTTTTCCAAAAGGAGTCAATATTATTATATAGGAAACAGCGTGCTGTGTCCAGCTTGGGGGCGGAAACTTTGGCTGAAATGACTAGATCGGCGCGTGTGCGATCGTGCAATTGACCGAAAAAAATAAAAATACATGGTAGAATGAGAGGTTGATCGAAAAATAGATGGAAATTATGTGGACCGTATGCTATAATTGATGAGCCTATGGCAATATTTTCAAAACAAGAAAGGAAAAAACAACATGAAGAAGTACATTGCTCTGCTCCTGTGCCTTCTGATGGTCGTTTCCTGCTTCGTCGGCTGCGGCAAGAAGGAAGACGAGACTGTCGATCTGGTCGTCTGGACCAGCTACGAAGAGGGCACCCCCACCTACGATGTCGCCAATGAGTACATCGCAAAGTTCGAAAAAGAAAAGGGTGTCAACCTGGAAGTCGTCCACTACGGCCGCGATCTGGGCACCATCCTGGGCACCGCTCTGGAAGCCGGTGAGCGCGTCGATGTGTTCCTGCTGGGCTCTCAGCAGCAGCTGGCTGCCAATGTGGAATACACCATGGACATCACCGACTACATCACCGGTTCCGACATGCTGGATCGTGCATACCCCATCCACATGCAGACCATCGAGACCTACGGCGAAGATGAGGGCCGCTATCATGCTATCCCCACCATCTCCTCCTTCAACTCCTTCTGGTACAACAAGGCTGCCTTCGAGGATGCCGGCATCACCGAGACCCCTGAGACCATCGAAGAGTTCGAGGCTGTCTGTGACGCTCTGGTCGCTGCAGGCTACGCCCCCATGGCTCTGGACGGCGGCTACGCTCTGTCCACCTTCGCACCTCTCGCTGAGCGCTACTGCGGTCAGGAAGCGATCTCCGATATGGCCTTCAACGGCGGCTTCGCCGAGCACGAAGGCTTCGTGAAGGCCTGCCAGAAGATCATCGACTGGAAGGCTGCCGGCTACTACGATCCCTCCTCTCCCTGTGAGTGGCCCGCTTCTCAGAACAAGATCGGTCTGACCGGCGAGAATGTCATGGTCTACACCGGCGCATGGCTGCCCGGCGAGATCGAGAAGATGACCGGCGCTGAGCTGGAATGGGGCTGCTTCAAGTTCCCCTATGATCCCGAAGGCCCCGGCACCTACTCTACCTCTGTTTCCTGCTCCTGCAACTGCATCAATGTCAATTGCGAGAATCCCGATCTGGCTTGGGAGTACCTGTACTATATGTGCACCGGCGAGGCTGACAAGGCCATCACCGACACCGACGGCTACCTGATCAACGACCGCACCATGGAGCCCGCTCCTACTTTCGTCGAGGCAAAGGCACTGCTGGAGAACACCACCGAAGTCATGGACTACTCCGCTGGTCTGCATGCCAATGCTGACATCAAGACCTCTATGACCGAAACTGTCGTGAACCTGTATGCAGGTGTCTACGCCACCGGCGAGGAAGCTGCTGCTGCGTTCGACGCTGTCGTCGGCAAATAAGATGAACACAAAAAAGACCTGCCTCCCCGGGCAGGTCTTTTTTACTGCCGTGCCCGGCGGTGCTTCACAGAAAAACGAAAAGGAAGCCACACAAAACCACGATTTTCCACTTTCGACAAAAACAAAAGCGTGGATTTGTGCAGTACGCACAAGGCGTACAAAATACTCATAAAAAAATGAGACCTTTTTACATATAATTTAGCAAAATTGGAATAGCCAAAATGGAAAACTTGTGCTATCATAGTTATACTTGTTAAGAAACTGGTAAAACCATCACTGGAAAGGACGAAGTAATGACTACAAAAAACAACAAACTTTTCATTACGGGGTTCATCATGCCTTGCATCATCGTGCTGCTGCTGGTCTACATCTACCCCGTTCTGAGAACCATCACCATGAGCTTCTTCCACATGAACGGCGTCACCAAGCCTATCAGCGCATGGACCTGGGGCGGCCTGGATAACTACAAGCGACTGTTCCAGAGCCCCGACTTCCTGAAGTCTCTGTGGAACAGCTTCAAGTATCTGACCGTTGGCGGCGTCATCACTGTGGCACTGTCCATCCTTCTGGGCGTGTTCCTGTCCGGCAAGGCCGATATGCCCGGCAGACACTTCTACCGTACCATCATCTACATGCCCAACATGCTCTCCGCCATCGCCATCGGTAATGCGTTCACCTACTATGTCTTCCAGGAAGATTTCGGTCTGCTGACCTCCATCTGGAAGTGGTTCGGCGCAGAGCCCATCGCCTGGATGACCGGCGGCAACAAGTTCAATGCCATGCTGTTCGCCGTTATCTTCTGCGGTGTCGGCTACTACATGCTGCTGATGATCTCCGGCATCGAGTCCATCCCCGATGACCTCTACGAGGCCGCTGTGCTGGACGGCGCAGGTCCTTTCCAGAAGTTCTGGAACATCACCCTGCCCCTGATGAAGGGCACCATCCGCACCATCGTGACCTTCTGGTCCATCGGTGCCATGCAGTCCTTTGCATGGAACCAAGCATTCTCCCCTCTGGGCGCAGAAAGCTCCACCATCTCTCCTATCGTCTACATGTATGAGATCTTGTTCGGCTCAGCTCTGTCGCAGATCGAGCCTGATGCAGGTCTCGGTGCCGCTGTCGGTATCGTGACTGCTCTGATGGTGCAGATCATCTACACCATCTGCAACAAGGCTCTGGCCAGCGACGATCTGGAATTCTAAGAAAGGAGTACATGGATATGAATAAACCTCGTACGATCGGCGGCCGCGGCCGTCATGTCCCCGGCCTTATCGTGTGCTCCCTGTGGTGCTGCATGACCTTCGTGATCCTCGGTTATGTTCTGGCAGCCTCCCTGTCCACCTCCCGCGACATCTTCATGGGCTCTGTGTTCAAGTATGAGACCGGCTTCCATTGGGACAACTACGCTGTGGCATGGTCCAAGCAGAAGCTGTATCTGTACTTCTTCAACTCCCTGTTGTATGCAGCAGTCGCTGTCGTCGGCGGTGTCGGCATGGCAGCTCCCGCAGCTTATGTCCTTTCCCGTTATAAGTTCTTTGGCAACGCCCTGATCAAGCGTACCCTGATCCTGTGCCTGTCCATCCCCTCCATCTTGATGATCCTGCCTCTGTATGCCATGATCCTCAAGTTCGACATCCAGGGCCGCGGCGCTCTGATGGTCATCTACGCCTGTATGCGTGTGCCTTACTCCACCATCTTCCTGCTCAACTTCTTCGAGACCATCTCCCGTACTTACGAAGAGGCTGCTGCGATCGACGGCTGCCCCAGCGGCAAGATCTTCACCAAGATCATGCTGCCCATGGTCAAGCCCGCTATCGCGACCATCTGCCTGTTCGGCTTCATCGGCGTTCTGAACGAGTACATGATCTGCTTGCTGCTGATCCCCTCCGGCGACGCCATGTCTCTGGGTGTCGGTCTGTCCCGCGCCATCAAGGCTCTGCAGTATGTCGGCAACTACCCCGGCATCTTCGCAGCCGTTGTCATCGCTGTTGCTCCTTCCATCGCGCTGTTCGCGATCTTCTCCAGAAAGATCATGTTCGGCGGCATGGGCGGCGGCATCAAGGGTTGATCACTTTGTCAACGAAAGGAGAGAAACAAGTCTGTTTCTCTCCTTTTTATATGTTTCGCGATCGCAGAGAACGCTGTAGGGCGGCCGGACCCGCGGCCGCCGCATCCCGGCAATGTCGGCGCACGGCGGGCACGGGTCTGCCCGCCCTACGGTATCGTGCGATCTGTGAAAAATGCGATCATATCGATAAAAAGGAGAATGAAAATATGCAGCCTCATAAGCAAGATTGGTTCAACGAGAGCAAGCTCTGTATGTTCGTCCATTACGGACTGTATGCCCAGATCGCCCGGGGCGAATGGACCCAGTTCAACGAAAGAAAGCCCTGCGAGGAAGTGGCTGAGCTGGCCAAGACCTTCGACCCCAAGCATTTCGATGCCGAGGATCTGGTCCGCCGCGCCAAGGAAGCCGGCTTCAAGTATGTGACCCTGACCTCCCGCCATCACGAGGGCTTCTGTCTGTTCGACAGCAAGTACTCCGATTTCACCTCCATGAAGTACGTGGGCCGCGACCTGCTGCGTGAGTATGTGGATGCCTGCCGCAAGTACGATATGAAGGTCGGCGTGTACTACTCTCTGCTGGACTGGCGCTTCAAGGGCTACTTCGATCATAAGAAGCATCCCGAGAGCAAGCAGAAGATGGTCGATCAGGTGTTCAACCAGGTGCGTGAGCTTTTGACCAACTACGGCAAGATCGACTATCTGTGGTTCGACGGCGGCTGGTATGACGATGTCCTGCCCGGCAGCCGCCCCGATTACGGTCAGCTGGTCTCCGATTTCCGGAACTCCAAGGAGCTGCTGAAGATGATCTACGAGCTGCAGCCCCACATCCTGATCAACGACCGCACCGGCGAACCCGGCGATATCACCACCCCCGAGCAGAAGACCGGCAAGTGCAACGACGGCCGCTATGTGGAAGCCTGCATGACTCTGGGCGACCGCTGGGGCTGGGGCTTCATCCAGAACAACAACTTCAAGGACTTCACTACTGTTCTGCAGACCATCATCATCCAGTTGTCCTTCGGCGGCAACTTCAATCTGAATGTAGGCCCCATGGAGGACGGCTCCATCCGCGACTGCGAGCAGGAGATCCTTGCCAAGCTGGGCCAGTGGCTGCGCCGCAACGGCGAGGCCGTCTACGGCACCACCGGTATGCCCGCGGGCATCGAGTCCATCATCGGTGAGTTCACCTCCAAGGGCAACGACATCTACTGGCATGTGTTCCGCTGGCCCCACAAGGGCGAAGCGATCCTGCGCGGCCTTCGCAAGAAGGTCAAGCGTGTCACCCTGCTGGAGAATGGGCAGGAGTATCCCTTCGAGCAGCAGGCCTACGGTCGCCTGATCGTGAAGGATCTGCCCCTGCTGGCTCCCGATCCCACCTGCACGGTCATCAAGATCGAATGCACAGACGAGCCTACTCCTGAAGATCCCGATACCTACGGTATCTTCTGATCGCCGACGAATCAAAATGGCGGGCATTGCCCGCCTCCTGCAGACGCCTGAAAGCACCGCTCCGGGACACGCCCTGAGCGGTGCTTTTTGCGGACACCTCGGAAGAGGTGTCCCTATTTTTTTGCCAGCGGAGCGGTGGCAGGCGGGTAGGGCTGGAAAGGGGAGCGGCTGTCCTCGCTGAGGGCCAGCTTCTTTTTCCATTCCTTGGGGGAGTAGCCTGTTTTCTTCTTGAAGAGCTTGGTGAAATTATTGGGATCGTTGAAGCCGCACATCAGAGCGGCTTCCTTGACGGAATAGCCCTTGTTCAGGTACAGCTTGGCATTGATCACCCGGACCGTCAGCAGATACTCCTGGATGCTCATGCCGATCTTCTTTGTGAATTGCCGCGACAGGTGGCAGGCGTTGATGCCAAGCTCTGCGGCCAGCTCCGCCACAGAGAGCTTCTGCATATAGGAGGCTGTGATATGCTCCACGACCCATTGGATGTAGTCAGATCGCGGCGCGGCAGGGTGGGTCAGGGTCGCGTGGAGCAGGAACAGGTCGCTGGTGATCCGAGTGACCAGATTTTCTGTGGTGGTGCGGGGATCGTACAGGCGGGCGAAGAGAGAAGGAGGCACATCGAACACCGGCGGCAGACTGAGAAAGTCATGGGCCAGCGTACCGGTGAAGCCGATCCACTGGAAGAACCAGGGGTCCTCCTTATCGGTGGTGAAGCTGCCGAGCTCGCCCGGCGGGATCAGAAAGAACTGACCGGGTCTTGGAGAATAGGTCGTGTCACCGATGCGTACTTTGCCCTTACCGCGATAGATGCGATAGAGCACATAGCAGTTGCCGGACTGGCTGGCATGTCCTTCGTGACTGGGCTCGCATTCGCTCTCACCCATGAAGATGGGGTTCAGATCCTGCAGGCTCTGCTTGAGCATGAGTTGGTAGTGGATACGCATAGAGAGACCTCCTTATCAATACATCATATTATACCAGAAATACATCATATTTTGCAATGGTATTTATTTTGGATATCATGTATCATATAGCTAAGATAAAAGCCGAAGCATCCCCTTGGAAAAGGCAATATGCACAAAAACAAGGTGCGGGTCTTGGCGATTATTTTTGATAGATCGATCAAGGCCGCAGGCAGTACGGAAGCCGCGGTCAAAAGGCAAAGGAAGGAAGAACACTATGAAGAACATGATGAAACGGCTCCTGTCCGCGATCCTGGTCCTCGTTATGGTGCTCGGCGTCGTCCCCGGCGGCGTTTTCACGGGCACAAAGGCTCAGGCTGCGGAAGCAGAAAGCACCACCGTGGTCTGCGACTTCAAGGATTTCGCCATGGAGTCTGCGGCTGCGGCAGAGGATTCCGCCGATCACTGGTGGAATCAGCTGAGAGCGGGCGGCGATGACTATTCCAAGATCGTCGGCTGTGACTATGCACAGACCATGACGAATATCGCGGCCTACAACGGCGCTGAGAACTCCATGCTGGCGGCCCTGAAGGATGAGAACTGGACGATTAACGAGACCGAGTCCGTCCTCACCAACGCCTACTTTGCAAAGAAGGTATGGCTCAATGCCGATTCCGAGGTGGAGTGGGGACTGGCTCTGAACTCCACCAGCTACACCGCCGCCACCAACCCTCCCCGTGCCCGTCTGGTGTTCGACATCAAGGTGCCGGAGGCCGGTCAGTACCGCGTGGATCTCGACGCGTTCCTGTCCTCTGAGACTGAGCCTCAGACCGGTGTGCGCGGCAACGGCACGGCCAACCTCTATGTCAACGGCACCCAGTTCAAGAGCGAGGTGTCCTTCGGCGGCGAAAGAGGCACCACGACCATCAATGTGGCAGAGTATGTGTCCTTGAAGGAAGGCATCAATACCTTCACCATCGAGGCGTGCAGAGCTGCCTACATGATGTACTTCAACAGCATCACCCTGACTGAGATCGTCTGCGACTGCGAAGATCTGACTGCCAAGGTGGAGAAGGGTCTGGGCAACACCCACAAGGAATATGAGCAGTGTGACAACTGCGGCAAGATCTACAACGAAGAGACCGTGGATTGCACCGAAGGGGATGTGTTCCTGACCTGCTCGGTCTGCGGCGGCGAGATGACCTGCGTCCACGAGAGCGTGGAGCAGATGGAGCTCGACTATAAGGCCATGATGAAGGCTGCATCCAAGACCGATTGGTGGGATGCGCTCCCCACGGTCAATACCGCGTCCGGCATCGAGACCAAGCGCGTGGGCAATGCTTACGGCACCGCTATGACTGCCGATGAGCAGGCTGTCTATGCTCAGATGCAGGCATGGCTCCTGGATAACTACGGCTGGCAATTCGATGCGGCCTCTGCGCTGACTTCCTCCTACGGCAACCGCGTGTATCTGTGCGCCGATGATGCCGTGGCATGGGGCCTGTGGCATCATGCCTATTTCCCCTTTATGGCCGCCCGCAACCGCATGGCCATGGAGATCACTGCGGAGACCTCCGGCTGGTATGAGCTGGAGCTGGACATCTACCTCCAGAATGCCAACGGCACCCACTATCCCAAGGATGCCTCTTCTTCCACCCAGTCTGCCGGCGGCTACTCCAATGTGTATGTCAATGGTGAGCTGGTCAAGGCAGATGTGTTCTTCGGCGGCGACAATGCTGTTTCCACCGTCAGTGTTGGCACGGTCTATCTGGATGAAGGTGTCAACATCATCGATCTGCAGGTCTCCAAGTCCAACACCGGCGCCACCTCCAATGTCTACGGCGGTGCGACTGCAGCAGCGCTGTGCGGTATGTCCATGCTGAAGATGGACTATGTCTCCAACACCGACGGCTCTCACGATCTGAAGGCCGTGTGTGAGAAGTGTGGGGAAGAATGGGGCGGAAATGTCTCGGAGGAATGTATCGACACCGATGACGATGGCCGCTGCCAGAAGTGTGGGTATCTGCTGCACTGCGATCACCCCGCTACCACCGAGGGCGTCAAGTCTGTCGGCAAGAACCGCCATCAGTACTTCGAGACCTGTACGGCAGACGGCTGCGGTGCAGTCATCGACGGTGAGATCGAGGATTGCACGGTCGGTGACACCGAGGGCATCTGCGGTGTCTGCGGCGGTCAGATCCGCGACCTGTCCAAGATCTCCATCGACTTCCTTGAGATCTTCCGGAAGGCTTCTGCCGAAACATGGTGGGCCGATCTGGAGGACGCCAAGGAGGATACCAAGAAGGCAGGCTCTTCCACCACCTCCGATCTGATGACGGACAAGCAGAAGGCTGCCTATGCCAAGCTGCGTCAGTTCATGCTGGACGAGACCGGCTGGACCATCGATGAGAGCGTCTCCTGTCTGGAGAACCAGTACTACTCCTCCGAGATGTTCTTCACCACCTCCGAGAAGGCAGGCTGGGGCATCGCGTATTATCCCACCTATATCGCCCATGCTTCCAGAAGCAAGATGGCTTTCACCGTCAATGCGGAGGAAGCCGGCTGGTACAACCTGACCGTGGGCAGCTACAAGGAGAGCTCCACCGGTTCTTCCGCCACCTACACCGGCAAATACCTAGGCGGCGGCCGCACCAATGTGTATTGGGGTGACGAGAAGCTCTACGACGAATATTCCTTCGGCGGCAGCAACGCCTACGCTGCCGATTCCATGGGTATGGTCTATCTGGAAGAGGGCATCAACCCTGTGGTCTTCGATCTGGTCAAGGACTACAACGGCACCACCAACAACGGCCGACGCTGTGCCTTCATCCGGGATCTGACCCTGACCCGTCTGGATGAGGTGGAGGTGGAAGAGAGCCTGTCCGCCGCCATGGATCTGCGTACCACCTACCTGAAGTTCGACACAGTGATCGACAGCACCTATGCGGCTGCGTCTCTGGATGAGGATGTGACCGTGGCTTCCTTCGATGCCGACGGCAACCTGCTCCTCACAGGCGAAGCACAGGGTGAGACCACCGTGGTCGTGACCAGCGGCGGTGAGCCTGTCTGCGAAGTTCCCGTGAAGGTCGTGCCCAAGACCTCCATCTACTACGATCTCTCCAAGGGCAGCGAAAAGACTGCCGGCAAGAAGGGCTTTGCTGCCATCAAGGGTTATGACAGCCTGCCTGATGACGGCATCGTCTCCGATCCCTGGTACACCTACTATGTGGAAGATTCCGCAAAGTGGAATGCCGCCCAAAAGACCGCTGTTATCAAGGGCAAGACCCAGTTCACCGTGGATGTGGCAGGCGAAGGCTGGCACGATGTGATGCTGGATCTGTATATGCAGGACAGCGGCGCAGATGTGGAAGTCTGGATGACCCCCGGCAATGAGGGCGGTATGGATTCCGACTACTATCTGGGCACTGTCAATACCAAGTCTGTGGAAAAGGCCCGCCGCCAGATCGTGCTAAGGAGCATCGAACTGGAGAAGGGCGAATACACCCTGACCTTCGTGGCGGAGGGCGAACTGTGGATCAATGCCGTCAAGTTCACCCCTGCCGATGCACCCAAACTGCTGCTGGAGGCAAAGCCTGTGGCAGACAAGCTGGGCAGAACGATGCAGACCCAGATCACCGGCAAGTGGGACAACGGCGTGACCGCAGAGCTCCGCTGGGCAGGCTTTGGCTGGAACAACGATGAGGCGCTCTATACCGCTGATATCGAGGAGTCTGTCCTGTACATCACAGGCTATGTTCCCGGTGAGTATGCCCTGCAGATCGATGTGGATCTGGCCGGTGTGTCCTCCACCATCACGGTGCCCATCACCGTCTATGAGACCTCTCCGCTGGCCTCTGCCGATGTTGTCATCGACAATGTCCAGACCGGTCTGGTGGCAAGATATACCAAGCAGTATTTCGACTTCGACCTGATCGGCGAAGATGGTGAGAAGATCTATTTCAACGAGGCTGAGATCACCTACACCGCCGCGGATGAGGACATCGTAGCGTTCTTCGAGGACGAGGCTGCCTTTATGGGCATCGCCAACGGTGAGACCGATATCACAGTCTCCGTTCCCGCTGTGGACTTCACCAAGACCTTCCATATCACTGTGGCAGACGCAGGCGAGAACCTGCTGCGTACCCACGACGGTGACTTTGAATTTGGCGAAGAAGTGACCAATTCCATCTGGCACTGGCAGCCCGGCTTCGGCCCTTCGAGCAGCCAGTACAAGGCCAACGCTTGGGCCTTCGGCTCTGTCCATGAGGAAGAAAACGGCAACCACTGCTTCCGCCTCGATATCAACCCCAATGGTGCTTACAACATCAACACCACCGGTACGGAAGCGGTCCTCAGCGCCGGCAGCTATGTGGAGCTGCAGCCCGGCAGGATGTATGAGATCAGCCTCCGCGCCCGCAGCGAGAATATGGCGGCTCCTGCCGGTTCCGCCGGCGGCCTGATGTTCTCCTTCCAGGCTTACGACTTCGGCGCACAGGCCAGAGGCACCACCCTCAGTCAGGTCTACACCTCTGTGGAGCTGGAGCAGAACGATCCCGAGTGGAAAACCTACAAGCTCCGTGTCATGGCTCCCGTGGAGCACGACGGCCCCATCTATGTGATGCCCCGTGTGATCCTGCGTCAGAGCAACTCTGCGGACTACAGCCTGACCGGCTTCACCGGCACGGCTTATGTGGATGACTTCCAGTTCCGTGAGGTCGGCTTCGACCGTCTGGAGACCTCTCTGGAATCCAACCCCAAGGATACCGTGACGCCTGTCAACATGGCGATCCACGCCTGGTCCACCACCGGCTGCATCGTGGATATCGGCGCCGATGATATGGATATCATCGAAGTCGTCTCCGACAATGAGGATGTGGTCGTGGTCGAAGGCGCTGTGGAGCGTAAGAAGGATCTGAACGGTACCTATATGCCCATCGTGCCTGTCCGCCTCGTGGGTATGAACGATGCGGCCAACCTGATCACCACTGTGAACATCCACGGCCGTACGCTGACTGCCTATCTTGATATGACCACCACCGGTCTCAAGGAAGTCCTCCGTGATGTGACCTACGATGCCAATGGTGTCGGTGCGGTCAACATGAAGGTCGGCGATGTGGCAGAGGGCGATGTCAACGGCCGTACCACCCAGCTGATCCCTCTCGATGAGGTCTACATCCGTGAAAACGGCAACATCTACTTCAAGTCCCAAGACTCCGCGATCGCCGAAGTCGATCAGGCCACCGGCGATATCACTGCCGTGGGCGAAGGCACTGTGACCGTCACGGCCTATGCCATGGTGGAGGGCATCACCAGAAGCGCTTCCGTCATCGTCAATGTGACCGATGATACGGACCTTGCTGCCATCACCCTGTCCACACCTGTGGGCTATGTAGGTGCAGGCAATACCATGCCCATCGCCCTTGCCGGCTCCAAGCTCTCCGGCGGCCCTGCCAATATGGATAACTTCGCTGTGGCCTGGTCTGTGGATGAGGCTGCTCTGGCAGACGGCATCGCCACCATCGATGAGGACGGCATCGTGACTGCCATCAAGCCCGGTACTGTCACCGTTACTGCCTCTACTGCCGTGCAGGATACTGTCGTTTCCGCTTCCATCTCCCTGAATGTGGTGGAGAATGCGCTCCTGCCCGTCGAGAATGTGATCATCGATTTCACCGACGGCCGTACCATCTTCGGTGAGCACGCTGCCATCGATGTCGATGGCTACGAGATCAACCGTGAACTGACCTACAACAAGGGCGCAAGCATCCTGCACAACTATAAGGGCGGCTTGAGCTGCTCTCCCGGCGTGGGCAAGAGCGTGGCAGTCGATGTCATGGTGCGCAAGTCCGGCTGGTACACCGCAAAGGCTACCGGCGCGATCTTCTCTTACGGCGGCATCAGCGATGTGTTCGTGGATGATGCTTTCGTGGGCGTCCTCGATAACAAGAACGGCGGATCCGGTTCGCACTACGGCGCCAACTGCAATGGCAACACCATCTATCTGGAAGCAGGCGTCCATACCTGGCTCGTGACCTGCACCACCTCCGGCTCCGTGTTCATCGGCTCTTTGCAGCTGCTGGCCGACAACGACCCCAATGAGATCGCGGTCGAGCCCAACGTCAAGGGCGAACTGATGGTCGGCGAGACTGCCGCTGTCACCTTGACCACCGAAAATGCTTCCGTCTACGGCAACACCTATCTCAAGGCCGTGGATGCCGAGCCTGAGTACAGCAACTACTACTATCTGACCTCTTCCGACACGAGCATCGTCTCCGTCGCCAAGGGCAAGATCACCGGCGTGGCCGAAGGCACGGCCAAGGTTACTGTGACCTATATGCTCACCGGCAAGGAGCCTGTGGAGCGTGTGTTCGATGTCATGGTGGCTGAAGGCGTGGTCGCCTCCGTGGAGCCCACCGCCGAAAAGACCACCTTGAAGCCCACCGAGGACGGCGTCCAACTGGAAGTCCTCGGTTATGATGCCGACGGCATCAAGCTGGCTGAGCTGCCTGAGGGTCTGACTGTGACCTACGAGGCAGAGGAGAATGATATCCTCACCGTCTCTGAGGACGGCTATGTCAAGCTCAAGGGCGTGGAAGGCTCTGCCAAGATCACCGTCACCGTGGTAGAGAACGGCCGCGATATGACGGCCTCCCTCTGGATCACCGTCACCTCCGGCAAGACAGAGCCCACCCTCTTCACCAATGAAGAGCGTGCCATCGCCCAGGAGAACACCAAGAAGTACAGCTGGGCTTGGCAGGAGATGAACTCCGCCGTGACTTACGCGGACTACGTGGTGGAGAACCTGGATAAGTTCTACGACGTGCTGATCTATGAGACCTTCCCCAGAGCTACCGCTGTCGGCTTCAAGTCCGACCCCGATCAGTACACCTGCCGTTATTGTAAGTACGATCTGAACAAGGTCACCTCTCACTACGGCTGGCTGGTGGATCCCATCGAGGATCCCTGGAAGATCCAGTGCCCCATCTGTAAGAACCGCTTCCCCTCCAACGACTTTGGCGCGTACTATGAGTCGGGTCTTGATGAGCATGGCCGCTTCCACGCCGAACTGGCCGATCCTCAGTATCTGGTCAACGAGCTCTATCCCGAGATGGGCGAGGGCTGGGGCGTCGATGACGGCTTCGGCTATGTGACCGGCAATGTCTACTACAACGGCGTGCAGGAAGTCCATACCTACATCGCGTACTACATGCACTGCGTCTTTGACGGTCTGGGCAAGTCCAAGAACGACATGACAGGTGCCTTGGACAACCTCCGCAAGGCTTATATCTACACCGGCGATGAGAAGTACGGCTCGGCCGGCGCGATCTTGCTCTCCCGTGTGGCGGAGATCTATCCCGAGTACGATATCTACAAGTATTCCTACAGCTACCCCGCAGGTGACGGTAACTCCCACCGCGGTAAGTTCATCGGCTCCATCTGGGAGGCGACCACCATGGGCCAGTGTCTGGCACAGGCGGCTGACGCTTTCTGGCCCGCCATGGATAATGACGATGTGATCGAATATCTGAAGGGCCGCGCGGTGCAGTACCATCGCGATCCCGAGGTCATCGACCCCGAGTATGTCCGCGATCTGGTGGATGAAGGCATCCTGCTGGAGATCCGTGACGCGGTCTACACCGGCTATGCAGACGGCAACTTCGGTATGGAGCAGGCCGCCATGGCTTATGCCGCTGTGGCACTGGCAAGACTCCCCGAGTCCGACGAGATGATCGACTGGATCTTCCGCTACGGCGAGAAGGAAGGCACAGGCAGAAATCAGATCTACACCGGCGGTCTCGTCATGTACAACATCGTGAATCTGGTCTGCCGTGACGGCTTCGGCAACGAAGGCTCCCACGCCTACAACGCCATGTGGTACACCAACCTTCTGGAGGTCGCTGATGCGCTCAACGGCTTCGATCTGGTGGAAGGCGCGGACCTGTGGGCCAACCCCAAGTTCGTCAACATGGTCGGCGGTATGATGAAGCTGACGACCATGGGCTGTGTGATCCCCTCCTTCGGTGAAGCAGGTCATATCCAGTTCCATAAGAGCGGTATGGATGTTGACTCCATGCTGGCAGGCTTCGTGGCCACCGGCAACCGCGATCTGGCTGTGGCGATCTATGCCGCCAACGGCAATAAGACCGACGGTCTCCACGGTACCATCTTCACAAAGGATCCCGAAAGCGGCATCAGAGCGCAGATCGAGCGCATCGTTGCCGAGGACGGCTATTACAACTTCTCCGAGTCCAATATGCTCTGCGGTCTCGGTATGGCGTTCCTCCGTGAAGGTCCTGTGCAGTATCTGGGCGCCAAGAATGCCGATCAGTTCTCCGACTACTGGCTGTTCTTCGGCCGTACCGCGGGCGGCGCGCATGTCAACTTGGATCTGCTGAACATCGATATCGATGCCTTCGGTCTGAACCTGTCCTCCGACCTTGGCTATCCTACCACTGTCAACGCGCAGAGCCCCGAGCGTATGCAGTTCACCCTGCACACCACCTCTCATAACACGGTCATCGTCAATGACAAGGCCCAGCTGGGTGTGGAACCCAACCAGTTCCCCATGCACTTTGAAGATGCAGGCAAGGCCAAGGTCATGGATGCCGATGCGAGCCGTGCCTATGAAGAGACCGATATCTACAGAAGGACCATGGTGGTCATGGATAACGGTGATGGCGTCAACTACGCAGTCGACTTCTTCCGTATCCTGGGCGGCCGTGAGCATGTGTATTCCTTCCACGCCGCTACCATGAAGGATCCCGTCACCACGGGCCTTGAATTCACCTATCAGCCTATGGGCACCTACGCAGGCGCCGATGTTGCCTTCGGTGACCATACCGTCAATCCCGGTACGACCGACGCGGCGGCAAACCAGGGCTCCGGCTACAGCTGGCTGTACAATGTCAACCGTGACGATGCGCCTGAGACCTACTTTGCCCTCGACTGGCCTGTTGAGGACTTCAAGAGCCGTCTGACCACATCTGCCGGTATCCATCTGAAGCTGCACATGGTCTCTGAGGAGCCTATGACCGAAGTGGCGACTGCCCACGGTCAGCCCCCCCAGAATGCCAACAACCCTGAGTTCATCGAGTATGCCATGATCCGCCGCAGCGGTGACAACGGTATGGACACCCTGTTCACCTCCGTTATCGAGCCTTATCAGCATCAGTCCTATATCGCCTCCGTGGAACTGCTGGATGCCGTTCTGGTGGAAGGCACCGAGGGCATCACGGATAAGGCCGCGGTCCTCAAGATCACGCTGGAAAATGGCCGCGAGGACTATGTCGTCTACGCGACCAACCCCGACTGCACCTACTCCATCTGTGAGGATGGTGAGGAAGTCTTCAAGTTCAAGGGCTTCTCCGGTGTGGCCTCCTATGAGGGCGGTATGCTGACCTATGCATGGGGCAATGAAGTGACCACCATCGAAGATGCCCATATGGGTGCAGTCATCGAGGATGCACTGCCTGCCGCGACCGGTACCGTCACCGACTTTACCAAGGGTCTGGCTGATGAGTACTTCATGACCATCACGCTCGATCAGGAGCTGACTGCTGAAGATCTGGCAGGTCGCTACATCTATGTGGATAACGACCGCCAGCAGAACGGTGCTTACCGCATCTATGGTGCGGAAGTCGATGGCAATGTGGCAGTCCTCGATCTGCATACGCAGGATATGGTCCGCAGCTATGTGGATCCCACCGACCTGGATATGGGCTATATCCACAACATCGAAGAAGGCCAGACCTTCACCATCCCCCTGTCCGCTACCTTCGATTCTGCTTCCTTGGTGAACTACACGGCAGATACGGTCGTCAAGGCCGGCAACAAGCTGAACATGGCGATCGGTGTGGCGGGCTCCGGCTGTACCTATGCACTGGAAGGTGCCGTCACCGGTATGAAGTTCGATACCAAAACAGGTACGATCACCTGGACCACCTCCAAGACCATGGTGGGCCGCTATCCCGTCACCGTTAAGGCTGTGGATGCCGATGGAGATGTGCTGGCGACCATGTCCTTCACCATCTATGTGGTCGCCTACACCGGCTCTTCCTACGATGCTTCTGTCTGTAAGCATGCCAAGGCTGTGACCTACACCGTGGATGGCACGACCGAGACCGTCTGCCCTGCCTGCGGCACGATCACAAAGACCGCCGTGGAGGACGAGCCTGAAGTGACCGAGAAGTTCAAGTTCGTTGGCTCCAACATGACTTTGGGCAACGAGCTGAAGCTGAACTTCATGGTGGATACCGCCGATCTGAAGGACGGCTATACTGCTCTCATCACCCACAAGGGCGAGACTGTGGAAGCGAGCTTCAACAAGTACAACAGCACCTACAGCTTCGTGAGCCAGTCCGTTGCCGCCAAGGAGATGGCAGATGCCATCGAAGTGGTGGTCGTGGATGCAGACGGTAACGAAGTCTCCGAGGTCTATACCGGCTCTGTGAGAGACTACGCCATGAAGGCGCTGACTGCCGCAAGCTCCTCCGCCAAGGTCAAGACCATGGTGGTGGATATGCTGAACTACGGCGCGGCGGCACAGACCTACTTCGAGTATAACGAAGCCGATCTTGCCAACAAGCTCCTGACCGATGCCCAGAAGGCTTGGGCGACACCTGAGGTCGCCTGCACCGATAAGCGTGTCAAGGGCGAGAACTACTACGGTTCCAACCTGAGCCTGGAGGATAAGATCCTGCTGAACCTGTACTTCAAGAACTGCACCGAGGGCATGACCGCCGAGGTCTCCTACA